>JAYWCL010000032.1:0-36751 GCA_043780595.1 Limnoglobus sp. | reverse complement strand
ACGGGTCTTGCAAACGCCGACGCGGAATCGACTTTCGCGGCGGGCACTTCGACGATGCCCTGGCAATCGGCGCAGCGAATCTTCTTCCCGGCGAATTCGTCCGGGGCGGGCAGCGTCGCCTGGCACGATGGACAAGTTACTTCGATCGGCATCGCAGAATCTCCCGTGGGAGGTCGGGGTTATTCGACCTGAAATTCGCCGAGGGCAATGTATCGGTTGTTGCGTTCGTCGCGGGTCGAAGTAAATCGGATCGAGCGTACGCGGGTGTACGGCGTTTTGAACGCGCAATCGAAATCGTGGCGTTTGCCGATGCAGGCGAGTTCGCGGCTGGCGATCGACACCCCGTCACCATCGAACAGTTCTAACCGGCCATTCAGCACGCCGTAACCGATTAAATAGCTCGGTTCGCGATTGCCGAGGATCGTGACGCGACGGACGGCGACATCGTTCGGAAATCCGACGCGAATCCAGGGATTGTTCACTTGGGTCGGTTGCGAGAACCACGATGTCTGCTCGTCGCCATCGAACGCTTTCTTCGCATCCCAACCTTGCCAACCCGAACTCGCCGTGACGACAATCGCGTTGCGGTTCGCATTGATGATGGCATTTGAACTGGCCACGATCGGCAGAACGGGTTTCCGCATTACTGGTGGAGGGTCGAATACGATCGCTCCGTCTTCGATGGGCGGCACATTCTCAAGCATGACGGGCTGGGCAGGACCGGGCATCGGCACGAGTTGCGGCAGGAATGGCATTGCCGGTGCGGCAGACACTCGTTGACCGTTACCGAGTTTGTTGGCGGGTGTTCCCGTTGAAACCGCACAGTAGCAAAAGGTAATCAGTCCGCCGAGCGCGGACGCGGCCAACAGGTACAGCCAAATCGTTCCCGTGCGGGTGAGTGCGGTTTTCTGGCGTCGCCGTACCGGTCGTTCCTTCTCCGGTTCCTCGTCGTCGTCGTCGAGCCGTTTCCAAACCCGCTTGCCTTTCGGGCGAGTCGAATCGTCGGCTCGCGACTTCGGTTCCGTTCGGGACACGGGCATGGCAACCGGTCGGCCCACTCGTTTCGCGAGTATCGGCGACGATTCCACAGGAGCTTCCGTAGAAATCCCCGGCACTTCGACGACGCACTGACACCCCCCACAACGCACGGACTTACCCGCCAATTCATCGGGAATCGGCAGGATCGCACCGCACGTTTGGCAAGTCACCGAGATCGGCATGGCGGAACTCCTCGAACGAACACTCCCATGAATGTACCGGACTTTCCGCACCGCGTCAGGAACAATTTCCATTACGCCGGGGGCGATTTGCCGCATTCGTATTGGGCGATTTTTTCGAGTCGTCGTGCGTGCCGCCCGCCGTCGAAGGGGGTTTCGAGCCAGGACTTGACGATGCGTTCCATGAGTTCGTCGCCGATTAAATCCGCCGACAGGCACAACACGTTGGCGTTGTTGTGCGAACGGCTCAGTTCGGCATCGATGACGTCGCGGCAGTTCACCGCACGAATCCCTGCGACTTTGTTTGCTGCGATGCACATACCGTGGCCGGTGGCGCAGATCAACACACCGCGATCCGCACTTTGTTCGGATACGGCATGGGCGACGGTCATCGCGTAATCGGGGTAATCGACGCCGACCCCGACGGGGCCGATGGCACCGTGATCCATCACGCTGTGCCCGATCCCTTCCAAAAGGGCGACGAGGCGCAGTTTGGCATCTAACCCACGGTGATCGTTCCCCACGGCAATTCTCATGTCGCCAGCCACTCCTTAGAAAGTCGGTCGAGTTGAGCGACAATCACCCGCGCACATTCGCGGTAATCTTCGATACTGCCACCGATTGGGTCGGGGATATCGATCTCATCCGATAATAGCGTCGGCACGGTGCCGACATCCGGATACTGCATCATCAGTAGCGTCAAATGGCTTTGCGTCATCGCGATGACACTTTTGGCATCGGCGAGCATTTCCGGGTTCACGGGCCGACTGCGATGGTTCGCTAAATCGACGCCGAATTCGCGGGCCACATCGACGGCCCCTTCGCTCGCGGCATCGCCGTAACCCGCCATCACGCCCGCCGACTGCACGAGGTACCCGTGTGCGGGCAAGTGATCGATCGGGATGCCGAGCCGGTCCGATAATATCTTTTTGAACAACACTTCGGCAAGCGGGCTACGACACGTGTTGCCAGTACACACGAACAGCACCGAACGCACGGGAACGTACTCGCCCGTTTCTTTCACGACTTCCGAATCTTTTGCTACTTGCGATGGCAAATCCAAAGTCATGGCGCACGCCCACTTCCGCGGTAAACCGGGCTAATTAGTAACATTGTACGGAACGCACTTTTCGCGAACAAGTTGAGAACGAGGGAATGCGGCCAGCTATCAGCACGATGCCGCCGCCAGCGGAGGCCTTCTTTTGGCTCTCTAAAAGTTTCGGTGGTCCTTTTCGGCAAAACTGCAACCTAGCACTACTTCTCGCGGTCGGAAATGAGACGTTACCAGTCAGACATTCCATTCCCGTTAGCCCGACGCGCTAGCGAGGGATTACTGTCGTTTCTGCGATGTCGTGCCTCATCGCGGGTTCCCCTCGCTAGCGCGTCGGGCTAACAAAAACGTATCGAATCACCCCGCTCGAAGTTTAACCATACTCGGACCATTTCACTTCCTGCGTCTCGATATTGACCTCGAGCGACCCACTCACATCGCTCCCTTCCTCGGGTGAACGCCATGCGTGCCACTTGATGATTGTCTTACGTCGCTTGTAACCGGGAGTGGAAGTGGCGGGGCTAACATGAACCTCACCAAAAAGTGACGAATCGGCTGGCACATTTGCGGTAAAGAACGCAGTTGCGATCCGCAAGGCTTCCGCTTCCGCGCCAACTTTACTGATGTGCCTCATGTCGTGGACACCGCACGTCGCAAAGTGGCTTGTCGTGGCCGTTTCGCGTCCATTTTCGCCATCGATTGCGCGAGTTCCAGCAGGCGTTGCGGCAGATTCATTCGTCGGCACCCACGACCGGCAATTCCGCTAGTTCGCTCATGAGTCGTACTGAGACGAACGGGTAGTAAGGCTGTCCATGTTTGAAAACGAGTTCCTGAACTTCCTCCCGAACCCGCATGGCTCGGTCGATGATTGGCCTTTCCTTCGTATCGGTGAGGTAAATCATGACCTTCAGTGCGGGGAGGTCGTTCGAGTCGAGTTTCGTGCGATAACGGGTGTCTGAAATATCCGAAGATGGGAACATCGGCTCGGCTTCGACGATATTGCCAACGCGGAAGGCGTCGACGTCCGCGAAGCGGTCGAACTCGAGCATCTCGACGATCGATCGGAACAGGGGCCGTGCTCTGCCAATTTGTTCCTCGGTCGCGGATCCGCGAGGATTGACTTCGCCAACGATCTTGCGGAACTGATCGACGACGCGGGTGAGTTCGGCTCGCTTCTGCTCCGGAAAAAACGAGAAGTCGTTGGGGTCGTAGCCCTCGACCGCCGACTTCGTCAGCCAATGCTCGGACTTGGAGAGTGCCAATTCGATCTGCGCTTCGTCGATCCGGGGAGAATCCGAAATGACACGGGAAGGGGCATAGAGTCTCGCCCCCGTCCGGACATTGGTCCAAAAGTCTTTGAGTGACATTTTTCGTTCCTCCTCCATGCAGCATACAGGAGTTACTACCTACAGCTTCCCCGTTTTTTGCATCTTCTGCTGGAAGTACGCCATCGTGCGGCGGAGGCCTTCTTCGCGGCCGACTTTTGGCTCCCAGCCTAGCACTTGGATCGCGCGGCTGATGTCCGGCTTCCGCTTCTTGGGGTCGTCCAGGGGCAGGGGCTTCGTGATGTACACGCTCTTCGAATGTGCCAGTTTGTGAATCTCTTCCGCGAACTCCTTGATCGTCACTTCCGCCGGGTTGCCGAGGTTCACCGGCTCGTGAAAATCCTTGAACAGAAGCCGATAAATGCCTTCGACGAGGTCGGTGACGTAACAGAAGCTGCGCGTCTGCGAGCCGTCGCCGTAGATCGTCATCGGGTCGCCGCGCAGCGCCTGATAGATGAAGTTCGGCACGACGCGCCCGTCGTTGAGCTGCATCCGTTCGCCGTAGGTGTTGAAGATGCGAATGATGTGCGCGTCGAGTTTATGCTGCCGATAATACGCTAGTGTGAGGGCCTCGGCATAGCGTTTCGCTTCATCGTAGACGCCGCGCATCCCGATCGGGTTCACGTTCCCCCAATAGGCTTCGGTCTGCGGGTGAACGAGCGGATCGCCGTAGACTTCGCTGGTACTGGCGAGCAGGTAGCGGGCCTTGTGCTTCTTGGCGATCCCGAGCGAAACGTGCGTGCCGAGCGCGCCGACTTTCATCGTCTGGATCGGGAATTCGAGGTAATCGACGGGGCTGGCCGGGCTGGCAAAGTGGAGCACGTTGTCGATCAGTTCGTGGAACTCAATCGGCTCGCTGATGTCGTGAACCAACACGCGGAATTTCGGGTGCGACATCAGATGTTCGACGTTGTCGCGGTTGCCCGTGATGAAGTTGTCGAGCGCGATGACATCGTGCCCTTCTGCCAAGAACCGTTCGCACAAGTGCGAGCCGATAAATCCTGCCCCGCCCGTAATCAAAGTCCGCACGATTATCTCTCCGAATGAGTGAGCACCTCGTTCATTCGGGATACGTTCAAAGCGGAGAAAGAGCAAGGGTTGGCGACGACGCGGAATGCATCAAATGCGATTGTTTAGAACGATTCGCATGAGTGCGGGAATGAATCCGCGATACGACGAAGGCGTCGCATCGCGGATTCCTCGCAATTACTTCTTGAACATCGTGTGGTTGCGGTCGCCGCGCGATAGCAGGTAGGCCATCAAATCCAGCACTTCGTCGTCCTTCAGCACATCGAGTAACCCGGCGGGCATCATCGATTGTTTCGACAGCTTGAACGACGCAATGTTGCTGCGGTTGATGTTTCGCATCGCGTTCGGGTCGAGCATGTCGGTATTGACCGAGAAGCCATCGCCGCCGAGGTTCACGATCCGTCCGATGACTTTGCCGCCGTCTTCGAGTTCGAACTCGACGGCGGCGTATTGATCGCTGACTTCCTTGTTCGGATCGAGGATCGATTCGAGCAAGTCTTTCGGCCCGAATCGCCCCGACACCGCGCTGAGGTCGGGACCGTACGAGGAACCATCGTTGTCGTAGCGGTGGCAACTGAAGCAACGGCTCTCACTAAACAGCTTGCGGCCATGTTCGAAGTCGCGGCCCGACTTCAACCCGACTTCGAGCTTCGGTGCGAGTTCGTCGATCGTCCACTTCTTCACGAATGGCTTCGGCGGCACTGCGGCCATCGCAGTCGGCCCGGCCGCCGCCTTCTTCAGCGTCTCACCCAGTGCCGTCTTATCCGTTGGCGAGAGTGTCTTCTCGAAGTCGTCGCGCATGATTTTCATGAAGCCTTTCATGCTGTTTCCGCCGCGGAAGGCGTTCGCAGCCACGAACCACTCGGCGTACTGCATCCGCAGTGCGGGCGTCCAACCGGTCTTCAGCACGCGCAGTGCCCGTGCATACTCCATTTGCTCTTCTTGCGTCGGTGCGGTCGCCAGCAGTTTCGCCCCAATCGTCGCGGCGTTCGACGCTTCGAGGTAGACGTACACTTGGAGCAGTTCGCCATCGACGTAGCGATTTTTGGTCGGGAACACGGGGTCGAACTTCGCGAGCCACGCCTTCCGTTCGGCGACCGATGGCTGCCCGAAGCGGTTGAACAACACGTGATACACGCGAACCAGATCGAGCTTTTGCTCGTGCGTCAGTTTCGCGAAATCGATCTTGGCGAGCGAGGCGAGAATCTTGCCGCGCAGTTTCGGATCGCCGACGTGCTTGCCAGCCTTGTCGTGTTCGGGGCACGCCGCCGACACGCGAGCCAGCGCCAGCAGAGCGTGAATTGCGGTCTGCGGGTCGGTTGCGGCGAGTGCCTTGTTCGCCCAGACCTTCGGGTCTTGGTGTTCGAGTGCCACGCGACCGGAGAAGCGAGCGAAACGATCCGGGCTGCTCAGTGCGGCGAATGCCGTCTCCACGGCACCGGGGTCTTTCGATTTCGCGTGGAAGGCTTCGACTTGCGAGCGAATATTTTCCGTCGGCTTCACCTTCGCGGGAACGGGGTCGGTCGCTTCGGTGCCGGTGTACGTCACGCGGTACAGCCCGCCCTGCGTTTTGCGGCCACCCACGGTGAAGTACATCGCGCCGTCTTTCGGGTTGATGACGACATCGGTGAGAGCCAACGGCGTGCCCGTGACGAACTCTTCGGCAACGCCTTTATAGCCACTGCCCTCGGCCTCGGTGTGGACCGCGTACAGTTTGCCGTAACTCCAATCGCAGATGAAGAAGGCGTTCTGATACTTCGACGGGAACTTCGCCCCGTAGCCGAAGCAAACGCCTGTCGGCGAGCCTGGCCCGATGTTGCAGATACCGGGCAGGTTATCGGCGTAATAGGCGGGGTACTTACCCGCGCCGTTCCGCCAGCCGAACTCGCTGCCGCTCGTCACGAGGCAGACGCGCGTCGGTCGATACCACGGCGTGTTCATATCCCATTCCATGTCGGCGTCGTAGCTGAACAGTTCGCCCTTCGCGTTGTAAGCCGCATCGTACTGGTTGCGGAAGCCGACGCTGAACAGTTCGACGTTCTTGCCGTCGGGATCGACGTTGACCATGAAGCCGCCCGGCCCCATGACGCCACGCATGAAGTTGTTGCCATCGGGCATCCGCGGCAGCAGGTGATCTTCGCCCCAGACCGGTGGCACTTTCGTCGTGTCGTACTTCGGCATCTGCGTTTGATTGCCACAAACGAGCGTGAGCCGTTTGCCATCGGGGTGCGGCAGAATCGCGTGCGTGCCGTGTTCGCCACCCGCGCCGCCGAACTCCATGATCATCTCGACTTTGTCCAGCGTGTCGTCGTTTTTCGACGATGTTACGCGGTAAAGTGCGGGCTTGAGTGACGTGCCGCTGGGCAGTTTGCGATGCGAGTTCGACATCACGTAAAGAGCATCGAACGCCCACAACAGGCCTTGGGCATCGCCGACGTCGGCGGGGAGTTGTTCGACCTTCGTGCCTTCGGTGCTACCGAGTGGCGGCACCGTAATCCGGTAAAGCGGGCCGTACTGATCCGATGTAATTAGCCGACCCTTCGGATCGACGCAGAGGTTCACCCACGAACCTTCGGTGTCTTTCGGCACGCTATACAGCAGTTCGACCTTGAAGCCTTTCGCGACCTTGAACGTGTCGGCCGGCGTGGCCGCTTGCGGTTTCGCGGGGGGTTTCTTTTTCTTGTTCTGCCCGGAAACATCTGCGGATGACAACCCGATGACAGCAAGCAGGAACGGAACGAATAACAGCAATCGTCGCATGTACGGACACCTCAAGGGAGACGGAACCGGCTGGCGGGATTGTCAGTATACTCGAACGACAGCGGTGCGATCCACTCGAAACGGAACGCAAGATTTTTGGGTGAGGATTTCTAGCGCGAACCTGAGTCGAGATGAGTGGTCACTCTCGTTTCTGTTCCGCTCTCCGTCGACCACGTCGCGACGAATTCCGGAACGGATTCCCCTTATTCCGCGCTCTTGGACAACGATCTTGTCGGAATAACAATTGCGCGGTAAGTTACTCGAACGAGCGAATGGGCTAACGGATTCGCGTGTCGCGTTCGATTTTGGAGAGGTGGCTGAGTGGTCGAAAGCACCGCTTTGCTAAAGCGGCGAGCGGGTAAAACCGTTCCGGGGGTTCGAATCCCCCCCTCTCCGTTTCCATGGTCCCCAATCGTTCTCTTTCACCCTCAAACCCTTGGATTTCCAGGGGTTTGTTGCTTTCCGGGTCTGGCTCATCATCCGCGTTCGTTTCCTCAACCATCCTCAATCGAAACCGTTCGTAACCGCCTTTTGCTGCTCCCGTTGCTGCGCATTGCTGCTCCCGTTGCTGCGCCGGTGCTGTGCAGAATCGGTCCGTTCCGGTCATCTGAAGGGCCGCCGGTACGAGGTCCGAAAGCGTTGCCGAAGGCAGTTTGTTGACCACGGCCCCGAGGTCGAACAGGCGGGTTCGAGCGTACCGTCCTGCCGTCAATCGCGGGTCGGAATGTCTGGCGAGCGTCATCGATTGCTTCAGGTCGGCCCCGGTCCGAATTACATCGGAGATGTAGCAGTTCCGCAGTGCGTGGAAATCGCGTACTTCGACGCCTTCCGGCCCATCGACGTCAACGGGTATTCCGGTCGCCGTCAGGTCGATCTTGAGCATGTCGGCCGAACGCTGACACCACGTTCCGGGCCACAACGGTTCTTTCATCGCACGGCCCTGCAAGAAGGTTCGCAGTTCGGCGGCCAGTTTGTCCGCGATGGGTTGAGCCGCCGTCTTGCGGTTCTTGGTGAATTCCGCAGGCAAGATCACAACCGGCGGCACGCTATCCAGGTCGAAGTAGTTGGGAACGAGCGCGGCCAACTCCGCAGCGCGATACCCCGTTCCGAGTGCCACCCGATACAACATTCGCCGATCCGGTCCGGAGAGACCGCGGAAGGATGTTTTGCTCTCTGAGACGACGGCGAATAGCTTGCCGATTTCATCCAGCGTGAATTCACCCCGTCGGCGTCTTGGATCGACCCGCGCATTTCCCGGCTTCAAACGGGCGAATGGGTCGCGGTCGATTCGACCGTTTGAAACCATCCACCGGCAGAACTGCCGAACCGCTTGAAGCCAGTCGTTCGACGTCTGAATGCTGCGCCCTTCTTTCAATCGGAGATCGTGAAGGAACGTTTCGAGACGGTCTGCGGCCAGATGATGCGAAAAGGCAAACTCGCAGCCGTCGAACGCGGCCCGTACGCGGGTCAGTTTGAGCGCGATGTATTCTTCGTCCCGACCACACGCATTGAGTGAGGCTTTCCAGTCGTCCAAATGTGCGGCGAGCGGTCGTTGCGGTGGATGCATACACTACAATCGACTCCCACACCTGAGCTTTTGTTTCGACGCTCTCTCAATCTTCAGAAGTGAAAAGCGGTGGGAAGAGCACTACGGCAAAGGACATGATCGCGCTCAAGGGGAAGAGCGACATCGGCGACAAGATCAACACGCAGATCATCCAGCCGCTGATCGATGCGAACTCCCGCCTCGCTCGCACCGACTTTCCCGACTTCAACGACCCGAACAAGCTCGTTGATTCGCGTTCACCCTGATCCTCAGATACTCAATCCTTATTTCCTTGCGGCACTCACAACAACTGGGCCCTATTGGATCTGGGTACGGCTAATGTCAATGCGAAGTGGGCAGCCAGGCATCAACAGTAACGAGTATTCGCAGTTGCCAATCAAGATGCCTAACGTATCCGAACAAACTGCCATCGCCGCGATCCTCTCGGACATGGACGCAGAGATCGCGGGGCTGGAGACGAAGCTGTCCAAGGCCCGGCTGCTCAAGCAGGGGATGATGCAGGAACTGCTCACGGGGCGGATTCGGCTGATATAATCGACCCAGGAGGCGGAACCATGAGCGAAATGCATTCGGAAGATGCGGACGTGCCGGCATTGGCCGTGGAAGCGCTGCGTGCGGCCAATCGGGTGACGATCCAATCGGGGGCGACCATCGTTTTGGTGCGGGACGGGAAACTGATCCGCATCGAGCCGAACGGCGAGACCGTGCTGAAAACCGTCGGCGAGCTACCGAAAGTCTCCGGTAGCCGGAAGCGAATTCGCCGGACGAGTCGACCCGCGTGAGTAACACTCCGCCCCGCCTGAGAATGTTCGCCGGACCGAACGGGTCGGGAAAGTCGACGATCAAGAACCAACTCGGCAAGCCGCCGGGTTGGTTCGGCATTTACATCAACCCCGACGACCTGGAAGCGACCATCCGCACCACGGGCGTGTTTTCACCGGCTGATTTGGGTCTGGCGGTAGCGGCAAGCGAAGTCCGCGCGTACTTTGCAACGTCGTCTTTTTTGAGGCAACAGGGACTTCAGGCATCGGCGGATACGATCGTCGATTGCGATGGCGGCATCGATTTCAGCCGGGTCGGTTTCCACTCTTACCATGCATCGGTGCTCTCGGATTTTCTTCGTCGGCGCGCGTTGGCTGAGCGGACGTCCTTCACCTTTGAAACGGTGATGTCGGTTCGGGACAAGGTCGAACTCTTGCGCGACGCCCAGACGCAGGGCTTCCGGACGTATTTGTATTTTATCGGCACCGAGGATCCGGCGATCAACGTCCAGCGAGTTCTCAACCGCGTCGCTGCGGGCGGGCACGACGTGCCGGTGAACAAGATCGTCGAGCGGCACGCCCGTTCGCTGGCCCTGTTGCCCGATGCGCTGGAGTGCGCAAACCGCGCCTTTCTGTTCGACACCAGTGGCGAGGAACCGTGGTATTTTGCCGAGGTTATCGAAGGTACCGCGATCGAGCTTCAATCGGATGCGATGCCGCGATGGTTTAAACGAATTTGGGATGAGATTTTCCCCGAAAGCCCACTATGAGCATCGGCACCAGCGAACGGACCACCCAAAACCGCGTCGTTGCGATGTTCCGCGAGGAACTCGGCGTCAGCCGCACCGCGATCAATCATCGGGTTGCGGCTTCGCCCGAGCTGACGAACACTCAGGAGAGTCAAAACGGATCGCAGCATCCGCCACAATTCGTTAAAAATCTCTCGAGTCGGCGAGGTCGATGACGGGTTCATCATGAAACACAACTTTAGAAGTCCATTGCCAACCTCGTACCGAAGCCGTGGATGCTGCCCTTGGCGAGTGGGTTGCGGCCGCCGTCGCGGTAGAGGTAGTCGTAGTTCGTTTGAATTCGCACGTTCGGGTTCCAGTACCACGTGGTACCGATCGTCGCATTGTTGAGACGCCCGCCGTTGATACCCTTGTCGTCGAGGTCAAGGTAGGTGTAGCGTGCGCCGACCTCGAATGCACCGTATGTACCGTCCTTCAGCGATAGGTTTTTCAGCGGCGATACGCGCTTGAACGCCCCGATCTTCGGATCCCAGGCTCGGTGTTCGCCGGTCAGGAAAATCATCGATTGTGCGTAGAAACCTTGATACCGCACGGTGCCGAGGTCCGGCCCCGTGCCGACGCTGGCTCCGTTGATTAAGTTGGCGGTGTACTCGGCGGACATCGTCAGCGGGCCGTACGCGGCGGCGGTTTCGAGGTTATACAGCGTCTGCGATTTGGCGTTGATATTGCCCGTGTCGCCGATGAGGTTCAAGAGCGGAAACGGCGCGTTGCGAACCGAGTCGCGGATGCGAACGCGAACTTGGCCCCCGACGGGGTCGCGATGGCTCATCGCCCCGCCGACGTGCCAGTACATTTGTTCTTCGGGCATCCACACGGGCAGACCTGCGACGCGACCCGTCACGGCGTAGTTGCCGTCGCCGAGGCCGAAACCGATCAAGTCACTTTCGTTTTTATACGCGCCCACGGCAGTAAACACGCGGTCGTTCGCCCACGTGCGATAGGTGCTGATGCCCGGCGAGAAGCCGTTGTTGAACGCGGTCGCCTGGCTGAAATCGAAGAGGTACGAACGCTCCATGTATTGCAATGAACGATACCCTTCGAGGTGTTCGAGGCTGAACCATTCCTTCTGGTTGCCGATTCGCACGTTGCCGAAGAAGGGGACTTCCTTGACTGTCACCCATGCGTCGGTCGGGCCTGGCGAATTGGAAACGGTGCCACCCGAAACGGGTCCGGTGAGGCCGTTCGGGCTGAACCCGTTCATGAATTCGACTTCAAATTTATAGTCGATGTTGTTGTAGTACGAGCCTTCCATGTAGAGCCGCATGCGGCGAGCGTTGACGCCATCGCTGAAGCGACCGACGCCGTTCGGGAATCGCTGCACGGCCTCACCGCCGGTGTACCACGCGCCGTCGTAGTGGATCGTGCCGCCGACGTGGGCACTGAATCCTTTGTCTGGACTGCGAAAGAACAGGCCGTTGTTCCAGTAAGCCTCGAACTTCAACGGCGTACCGGCTGGCGAGGCGGCGGGAATTGTCGAAGGTGTCACCGCGTTCGGGAATGCGACGCTTTCGACGGGCAGTAGCACATCCGCCGAACCCGCTGTTAACGATGGTGTATCGGGTGCTGCAATCGGTGCCGTTTGTCCGAATGCCAGCGACGATGTCGCCAGCATCAATGCAAACAGTGTCGTACGCAGAATGAGACGGTACGCATTCACGAGAAATTCCCCCAATAGTAAAACCCTCGACGGTAAGTACCGTCGAGGGTCGGAGGAATCAAGAGCAGTATCGCGATCAAATCGTGTTGGCGGGTTCGTGCGGATCCGAGTTGTTCGCACGACATTTCCGAGCGGCCAACGGATGGTTCGACAGCGGTTTGTGATCGTCGAGGCCGATCACTTGCAGGTGCTTGCCGTTCGCTGCAAATTCATTTTCCAATTCGTGCAACTTCTCCATGACGCTGTGGTCGACTAAGCGAGTTTGCGAGAGATCGATCTTCACATTTTGGTGGCCATTCGCAGCCTGGACGATTAATTTTCGTAACCCGAGCCAGTTCGTGAACAGTGCTGATTTGCGAACGAGGACTGTAATGCCATCGGGTTCGGTCGCGGTGCTGACGTCGGATGAGAACAGGCCCCGGACGGGGGCCCCGTGCCAGAGGTGAAAGAGGATTTTCATACCGATGCCAACGCTGATACCGATGAGCAAATCGGTCGCGAGTGTGGCGATGATCGTGCCGATGAACACGAGGAACTGCTCACTGCCGACTTTGAACGTTCGCACGAATTCACTCGGCGAGGCGAGGCGGAAACCGGTGTACACGAGCATCGCACCGAGTGCGGCCAGCGGAATGCGGTGGATGAGGCTCGGGAACAGCAGCACGAAACCGAGGAGGAAGACGCCGTGCCAGGCGTTCGCCCATTTCGTTCGGGCACCGTTGTCGATATTCGCTTTACTGCGGACGATTTCGGAAATCATCGGCAGGCCACCGACGGCCGCAGCAATGGTGTTGGCGAAACCGACGGCGAGCAAGTCGCGGTCGAAGTTCGTCTTGCGCTTCCACGGGTCGAGTAGCTCGATTGCCTTCGCGCTCAACAGCGATTCGAGGCTGCCGATCAAAGTGAACAGCAACAGATATTGCAAACCCGTTGCCGTTGCCAGACCGCGGAAGTCGGGGAATGCGAACGCCGACGCCGGATCTTTCAGCACTTCTGGCATGTCGACCAAGAAACGCGGGCCGACTTCGTAAACCGCAGGGTGATCCGAGTCGAGGAAGCTGTCGGGGAACAAATACGTGTGTTGATGATCGAGTTGGAACAGCGTGCCTAAACCGATGGCCACGATCAGCACGATGAGTTGCGCGGGGACTTTCTTTACCCACTTAATCCGCTTGCCGATGAACGGCAGGCCGAACAGTATCATCAGCCCGACGAAGCCGATGATTGCAATCTCCGGGTTGATGCTGCGAAGTTTACCGGGGAACTCGGCGATCAGTTCGAGCGGCCCGACCCCCTTCGTTGGGGTCACACCGATCACCTCGTACGCTTGTTTGGCGATGATGATGATGCCGATGCTTGCGAGCATTCCGTGCACGGGTGTCAGTGGGAAAAAGTCCGCGAGCCGCCCCGCCCGTAACAATCCGAAGAGGATCTGAATCACGCCGGCCGCGAGACCGATTCCGAGTGCGAGTTTGTAACCGAGGAAGGCTCGATCGGTATCGGACATGCCTTCGGTGCCGAACTCTTTACCCAACTCGGTGACGGCACCGTAGACGATCACGATCAGTCCGGCGGCGGGGCCTTTGATCGTCAGTTGGGCGTTGCTGAGGAACGTCGTGAGGATGCCACCGATGACGGCGGTCCAGATCCCTGCGATCGGCGGGAAGCCACTGGCCCGTGCGATCGCCAAGCAGAGCGGCATCGCGATGAGGAACACAAGGAAGCCCGCAATCGCGTCGAAGCGGACGTTCCCGAACGGCTTCGTCTCCAATGGCGGAACGGACGGTGCGTTAGGAGTTGCGGCCATTGTGTTACCCTTTACCAGCGAAATTCGTCTCACTGTTTGGACACCCAACGCAACTGCCATGCCGCTAGATTGCACGCACGATTTCCAGCGGGATTCGATGAATACGCGAACGTCCCGCCGAAGTGGTGGTGGGTTACGAATCAGCGTGGTCGTCGTCCGACCAGATATCCCGACCGATGTTGATGCCGAGCGTGCGAATTTTATTTCGTAGGCTGCCGCGCGTAATCCCGAGGAGTTTTGCGGCCTGTAGCTGATTGCCGACGGTATGCTGCAATACACGCATCAGGACTTCGCGTTCCATTCGCGCCAACCCCTCCGCGTATAGCGTTTCGGACCCAGCCGCGAGCCGTTCTTGCACGAAGGCATCCCAGTCGAACAGGCCCGCTGCCGCACCGGTTGTGGGAATGGCATCACGACGTTGAAAGACTTGTGCGGGCAGAAAATCGGCCAACAGCACTTCGCCGCGCGACTGCAACATCGCTTGTTTCAGAATACTTTGCAGTTCGCGAACGTTCCCCGGCCACGGATACGAAGTGAGGGCTGCCATCGCTTCGTCGGACACGACGAGCACGGGCCGGTTTAGCTCGATGGCAAAGCATCGGACGTAATGCTTGACGAGCCGAGGCAAGTCGCTACCTCGCGCGGAAAGCGGCGGTAACGTGATGCTAAACACGTTCAGTCGGAAGTAGAGATCCTTGCGGAATTGACCGTCGGCCACGGCTCGATTGAGATCCTGATTCGTGGCCGCGAGGATGCGAACGTCGGTGATGACGGTTTCGTTACCACCGACTCGCTCGAAGCGTTGTTCCTGGAGCACTCGCAACATTTTAACCTGCGCCGACAGTGGCAATTCGCCGACTTCATCGAGGAAGATCGTGCCGCCGGCGGCCTGTTCGAACTTGCCGATGCGCTTGCGCTCGGCCCCCGTAAACGCGCCTTTTTCGTGGCCGAACAGTTCGCTTTCGATCAACGACTCCGGAATCGCACCGCAGTTAATCGCCACGAACGGGCGATTCATTCGCAGGCTGTGTTGATAGATCGCACGCGCCACGAGTTCCTTGCCGGTGCCACTTTCGCCGAGGATCAGCACTGTGGTGTCGGTGGCCGCCACCCGCCCAATGGCCTTGTAGACTTCCTGCATTGCGGGGCAGCGCCCGACCAGTAAGTCGCCATCGACGGGGGTCGGCTCGACATCCGATATCGTTGCCGGTCGCCGCATCAGCAGATTCGAGCGCACGGCCCGGTCGATCGCATCGCGGACGTCGTTCAACTCCAACGGTTTCAGCAGGAAGTCGAACGCACCCGCTTTCATTGCCTCGATTGCGAGGTCGGTCGTACCGTGGCCCGTTATCATGATGACCGGCACGCGCGCATCGATTTGGCGAATCCGCTCGTACGTTTCCAGGCCGCTGGCATCGGGGAGATGCACGTCGAGCAAGATCGCATCGGGCGGTTCGCGGCGAATTGCTTCGATCGCCTCGGCGGCGGTACTCGCCGTGCGGATAGTGATATCCGCAGTACGAAATGCCCGCTGGAATGCGTGCTGAATCGGCGCTTCATCATCGACCAGAAGTACGATCGACATCGGATGACTCGGTGGGCAGGGAGAGGAAAAAACTGGCACCGCCGCCGACCCGGTTGACGGCGTGAATACGGCCGCGATGATCCTGCACGATACGTTGGCAGATCACGAGCCCCAGGCCCAAGCCCGTATCCTTATTGCTCGCAAACGGCTGGAATAATCGGGCGAACATCTCCTTGGCGATCCCCGGCCCCGTGTCGGCAATTTCGACTTCGACCGACTGATGGACTTTGCGAATCGTCACGCAGAGCGTGCCACCCGTCGGCATTGCATCGAGTGCATTGAGGCCGAGATTCAACACGACTTGCCGAAGCTGCTCGCGATCTGCCGAGAGCGTCACACCGCCCGTAGGGACGATTCGTTGTAACGCGACGCGTTGCTGATCCGCTCGGGTTCGCAACAAGCCAAATGTATCGTCCAGAAGCATATCGAGCGAGACTATCACTCGACGCATCTTTGGCGGGCGGGCGAAGTCGAGAAACGTATTCAGCGAGCGTTCCATCCGCCGAACTTCGCTCTCGATGATGCGGAGATCCTCGGCAGGCAACAACCCGCCATCGGCTTGCCCGGCCTGTACGAGCAGTTTAATCGACGTCAACGGGTTGCGGATTTCGTGCGCCATACCCGCCGCGAGTTGGCCGAGGGCGGCCAGTTGTTCCGCACGCAGCACTTCTTGTTCTCGCTGTTGCAATTCTCGGACCACTTGCTCGATCTGCTCGGTGAGACGATCCGCTTCGATGTGCAAATCGTGGAATCGCCCTTCTTCGGTGACGATGAACTCGGGCGCGCCCGGTGCGATCTTTCCGGCCGCATCGCGGAGTTGCACGCGGAGTTTCCGAATGGAACGATTCAGACCGCGCGAGGCTGCGAATCCGAGGACGATTCCGGAGATGCCGCCGAGGCCGCCGATACCCGCCATCCCCCATGCGAGTTGGCGCAATACGCGGTCGTGCTGGTCGGCGGAATCCTCGACGCGGCGGGCATTAAAGTGCTCGAATTCCTGGCACGGTCGCAGAACCTCCGCTTCGACGAACTTCGTGGCCAACTGACGTTTTGCTTCGTGCGTCGGCGAACCGAACTTAGGTAGATTCTGCCATTTCACGAGATAACTGTCGTACGCGCGGCTCAGACGCTCGAACAACTCGCGTTCGCTCGGCTGATCGGCGGATTCCCCGAGTTTGACCACTCGTTGTTGAATTCGCTCGTGTAACACTGCGACACTTTCGACGTGCGCATCTTCGAGGGCGATTAAATCTTGCAAACCTTCTTCTAACTCGATCGCCGCCCGTTGGCTCTGCACGTTCTCTCGGAGAACATTCGTGAGTGCGGCTTGCTGACTGAACAACGAAACGGCCGTAAACGTGCAAAGAGCCACGAAACACAAAGCAATCAGCAACATGGGTAGCAGGTATCGCCAACTGGACATTGCAACATCTCGCATCACCGAACGCGCATCTCGCACGATCAATCTAGTAAAATTTTTCTCAGCGCATCAGTGTGGTCGGGCTTCGACCACACTGATGCGACGACGACCAACACGGCGATATTTTTGCTGCAAGCGACCGAATACCGTGCGGTTTTCCAGCGAATGACGAGTCGGGCACGCGATGTGCTTCGATAGAAACATTCGCTTTCCGAGATTGGGGTCTTCCGTGTCACTTAAAGTCATCACCGCCGACGAAGCCCACCCGACCTCGTCCGGTTCCGAAGATCTGCATGCGAAATTGCTCCACGCCATCGAACATTCCTCGCACCTACTCCCTGCACAGGGACCGATCACAGTTTTCATCCACCACAATACGCTCCATGCGTTTGAAGATCTCACGTTCGACGAGGCCGTCCAACGCGGTGCTGAGGTCTTCGGCTGTCAGCCATACCTCTCCGAAACGCGATACCGCAATGAACTCACCAAGGGTCGCATTGCATTCGACGATCTCCGTGCGGACCTCCACAAAGACTTGCGAAACACCGCAAATGACACGGTCACGAACTCGACTTCGCGGCTCGATCTTCAGTTGGCGATGCTTCAATATCCCGTTTGGACGGGCACCGCTGCCGAGTTGGAATACGTTCTGGCCGAATCGGATGCCCTGAAGCGCGTGCGGTCCGATGTCTCATCGGCGACGCGGGCACGGATGATCGCCGAAACGCGGCGTTGGGTACTCCGCGACCTTCGTGGCACCGGCGATACCATCGCACCGGGCTGGTTCGGCGAATTGTTCCACCGCTTCGGCATCGATTCCGTCGAAACGTGGGAAGACGCGAAGTGGGAAGCGTTTTCACTCGAGAGCCTCTGGCAAGTTTGCAGCGCGGGCGTGCAATCGATTCCCGTCGAAATGCAACCGGAGACATCCGCGATTCGGCACCGCGATTGGCTCATGGCAGCGGGTGCCAATGATACCGATTGGCTCGTCAACGAGTTTCTCGTTCGATTCTGTGCCGCGTTTCTCGATCAAGGCATCTCGCTCTGGCCGTTACCCGATCAGAACCTCGGCTTTTATCTCTCGTTCCTACGGCTACATGCGGCGTCTTGGAATCCGCCCGAACTTTGGCTGAAGGATCTCCGTGTCGAATCGAAACGATTACTCGATGGCAACGTGACTGCCATCGAGTCGATCCGCGAATCGCTCGAAATGCTCGGCGTCTCGCCCGGCGAATGGGACAAATATCTCGACGCCACGTTACTCGCACTTCGCGGTTGGGGCGGCATGATTCGCCAAGTCGAGGTGCGTGGCGATAGCGTCGCACATCCGATCCCCGGCGGCACGCTGGTCGAGTTCGTGGCGGTGCGGTTGTTACTCGATCGGATCGCGGTAGCGTCGGTTGCGAACGAAGTTCCGCTCGCCGAGGTTCGCGAGTTTCTACGCAAACGGGGTCCGAAGGCGGAAGTGGTTCCGTTGCCGTTGCGCATATTCCCAATCTTCCAACTCAGTCAAATTCTCGGATGGTCCGCGAGCGAGTTGCACGATCTTTCGCCTGCCGACTGGAAACATTTGTCGGATGAGATCGCGCAGTTCGGCCCGATCGAGCGTCGTCGTGTGTTCCATCAAGCGTACGAGCGACGGTTCCGCAACCGCACGCTCGATGCCGTCTCGCTGCACTACAGCAAGGCCACCCACGAACCGGCGCGACCGCGATTTCAGGTCATCACGTGTTTGGACGAACGCGAAGAATCGTTCCGCAGGCACCTCGAAGAAATCGCACCCGACTGCGAAACCTTCGGCGTGGCCGGCTTCTTCAACGTCGCGATGTACTACCGCGGTGCGGCCGATCCGTTCTTCATCCCGCTCTGCCCCATCGTGCTCACGCCGGATCGCTGGGTCGAGGAGCAAGTTTGCGAAGATCAATCGGCAAATCATTTGCGTCGCAAGAAAGCACGGCGTGCCGTCGGGGCCGCATCGCATCGGCTGCAACGATGGTCGCAGTCGTTCGCAATCGGCGCGGTTCTCTCGGCGGGCGTCGGCGTACTCGCATCGGTGCCGCTCGTCGCTCGCATCTTCTTCCCACGCTTGGCCGGACGTGTCGGCGATCTGTGTGGTCGCGTCGTTCGCACGCCACCCGCGACGCGGTTGAAGCTCGAACGACAGTCGCCTCAAGCCGGTATGAAGAATGAATCGATCGGTTACGCGATGACGGAAATGGCGACGATTGCCGAGCGATTTCTCCGGGACATCGGTCTGATCCACACGTTCGCCCGGTTCGTGTTCGTACTCGGGCACGGCTCGAACAGCTTGAACAACCCGCACAAATCGGCATACGATTGCGGAGCATGCGGTGGCAGCCCCGGAGCGCCGAACGGTCGTGCCATCGCCCAGATGCTCAACGACTCACGGGTGCGTGCGATCATCGCGAAGAACGGTATCGCGATTCCCGAAGATACCCGATTCGTCGGCGGCTTTCACAACACCTGCGACGATTCGGTGACACTGGCCGACGTCGGCGATTTATCGGCCGCGCACCGCGAAGAATTGCCGCGAGCGGTCGCCGATTTTGCCGAAACGTGCAACCGCAACGCGCACGAACGGAGTCGCCGGTTCATGTCGGCACGGCTGAGCCAGACGTTCCCCGAAGCCCGCAAACACGTCGAGAATCGTAGCGAAGACCTCGCCCAAGTGCGGCCCGAACTCGGCCACGCGACGAACGCGATTTGCATCGTCGGTCGTCGCGAACGAACTCGCGGATTATACCTCGATCGCCGCGCGTTTCTGACGTCGTACAACCCCGCGCAAGACGACGCGATCGGAAGCACGCTCGGTCGGCTCCTCGGCGCAGCGGTGCCGGTCTGTGCGGGTATCAATCTCGAGTATTATTTCAGCCACGTCGATTCGCAAGGTTACGGCTGCGGGTCGAAGTTGCCGCACAATGTGACCGGCTTGCTCGGTGTCATGGACGGCGCGGCCAGCGACTTACGCACCGGCCTACCCTGGCAGATGGTCGAGATTCACGAACCGGTGCGACTGTTATTCATCGTCGAAACGACGCCGGAAATTTTGCTGAAGGTGATGTCGCGGAATGCGGTCGTCGACAAGACGATCCGCAAGGGTTGGGTGCAAATGTGTACGATGGACCCGGACACGGGCAAGCTTCTCGTGTTCCAGGATGGCGAATTCCTACCCCACACGTTGACGACGAGCCAACTGCCGACGGCGCGGTCGTCGGCCGACTGGTATCGCGGATGGCGAGAGCACCTCGATTTCGCCGCAATCCGAACCGGAGCGACCTCCTGATATGCCCGATTACTCCACACTTGCCGCGTACCTCGGCACCGTCGTTATCAGCGTGCCCTTCGCACTCATGTTCTACCTCGGCGGGACGACACTCATCGGCCGCAAGCGAAGCGAATCCGCAACGGCCCGCGCCGTGGCGGCAACGACGGGTGTCGGGCTGATCGCCGGACTCATCGTGCTCGGCCTCATGCTGTTAAACGATACGCAACACGTCGTCGTGTCGTTCGGCGATTGGGTCCACGTCGAAACGCCCGTCACCGAGAAGCCGTTCCACTTTGCCATCAAGTTCGTGTTCGACCGGCTTTCGGTTCCGTTCACGGCACTCACGTTCTTGCTGTTCGGCACGATCGGCGTGTTCGCAACGAAGTACATGCACCGCGAAGAAGGCTACAACCGCTTCTTCACGCTCTACTCGCTTTTCCTCGCAGGCATGGTCACGGCGGCACTGGCTGGCACGATCGAAACGCTGTTCTTCGGTTGGGAACTCGTCGGGCTATCATCCGCGTTGCTCGTCGGCTTTTTCCACCATCGACCGGCTCCGGTGCGGAATGCCTTTCGCGTCTGGGTGGTCTACCGCATCTCGGACGCCGCATTGTTATTAGCCGCTGTGGTGTTGCACCACATGAGTAGCGGGGGCGACTTCGACAAACTCACCGGCTATCAACACATCGACGGTCTGGATGTCGCCGCGTGGCCGTACGGCGTCTGTCGATTACCGGCAAATCAAGTATTCATCGTCGGGTTGTTGCTCATCATCGCGGCGGCGGGGAAGTCCGCACTGATCCCGTTTAGTGGCTGGTTGCCGCGAGCGATGGAAGGGCCAACGCCATCGAGCGCGGTGTTCTACGGCGCGTTGTCCGTACACCTCGGTGCGTACCTGCTATTGCGGCTCGACCCACTCCTGGATGCGTCGCCCGCGCTATCGACTATCGTTGTCGTACTCGGGTTGTGTACCGCGATTTTTGCCGCGCTCACGGCCCGCGTTCAGACCGATATTAAGTCTGCACTCGCGTTTGCCTCACTCACCCAAGTCGGCCTGATCGTCGCCGAGATCGGTCTCGGTTGGCGGTACATTCCGCTCGTTCACATCCTCGGGCACGCCTGTTTGCGAACGATGCAATTCGTACGCGCACCGAGTGTCATCCGCGACTACCACGCCATCGAATACGCGCTCGGCGACCGCCTGCCGCGCGGCAGTGGCTTCCTCGGAAAGTTCGGCGCGCGAGCCTATCGCTTCGCCCTCGAACGCGGGCACCTCGATGCGATCCTCGATCGCGTCTTTTGTGCGCCATTCTTGGGACTTTTTCGCTGGATCGATCGCTTCGAACGACGGATCGCCATCGCGGTGAACGACGACCGCCCGAAGGTCGAAGCCCCGGTTGCGACGCCTTCGTTGTCGCCCGTTGAGGAACATGCGATATGAACCTGCTCTTGCTGCCGTGGGCCGAAGTGGCCATCGGGATTCCGCTAATCGGTGCCGTTTTGGTGCGAACGGGCCGCGACCCGGCGCGAGCGGATCGGATCGCGATCGGCGCGACATTGCTCGCCTTTATCGCGTCGCTGTTCGCGTGGGCATCGGTGGGAACGGAGACGGCACCTTGCCAATGGGGTGCCTGCCCGACGATGTTTGGCCGTCCGATCTTCACCGTGGATCGGCTCAGCGGGCCGCTTCTGCCACTCGTGGCACTCCTGCACGTTTTGACGGTCCTGAGCACGTCGCGGGTGAAGCGAAATCGCACGTCGTACACCGGGCATCTGATCGGCGAAGCCGCACGTTTGGCGACGTTTTCGTGCATCGAACCGTGGCCGTTGATCGCCTTACTCGCGTTCAGCACGATTCCGCCGTACATCGAAATGGCGCAACGCGGCCTTCGCAGCCGGTTGTACGTCTGGCATATGCTCGCCTTCGTGGTCCTACTCGTCAGCGGCTGGTTCGCCGTCGAATCGAAGTGGACGGTCGGACCGATACTTTTACTCGCGGCGGTGCTCGTCCGCAGCGGTACGTTCCCCGCGCACCTCTGGGTCGTCGATCTTTTCGAACGCGCAACCTTCGGTACGGCGTTACTTTTCGCCACCCCGATTGCCGGCGTCTACGTCGCGATCCGCCTTGTCATTCCGAACGCACCCGACGCGATACTGCAAACGATCGGCATCGCCTCGCTCATAACCGCGATTTACGCAGCGGGCCTCACGATCGTTCAAACCGACGTGCGAAGATTTTTCGCGTATACGTTTCTCAGCCATGCCTCAATCGTCCTCGTTGGGCTGGAACTCCACACGTCACTCAGCCTGACGGGCGCACTCGGAATGTGGGTGTCGGTAGCGTTGTCGCTCGGCGGGCTGGGTTTGTGCCTGCGAGCCGTTGAGGCGAGATATGGGCGACTGTCACTCACGCGTCACTCGGGCCTGTACGAGAAATCGCCGATGCTTGCGATCGGATTTCTACTCACTGGGTTCGGCTGCATCGGCTTTCCCGGTACGGCGGGTTTCATCGCTTACGAACTGCTCGTCGATGGTGCGATCGAAGCGAATCCCGTCGTCGGCGTTACGCTGGTCTTCGCGGCGATGCTCAACAGTATCGCCATCGTGCGAGTATACTTGCTGCTCTTCACGGGAACGCAAAATCCCTCATCGGTGCCGCTCGATGTCACTTGGCGCGAACGCGTGGTGATACTGACGCTGTTCACGCTCATTCTGTCGGGTGGCCTCGCGCCGAACATCTGGATCCACGAACGCTACGAGGCCGCTCGGACGCTGAAATTGTTCCGGGAATGACGATTTGATTTTGCTGAGACGTCTCGGCATCGCGACAGTTGATCGGCGTACTTTGAGACAATAATTTGCGCGAATAGGTCGGATCCGATTTCCGACTTTGTTACGGGATGCGTCGTATCGCTCGTTCCACGTTGCAGCTTCGAGGATGGCGAGCATGGCGCGGCGAATCGGTTCGGATTTCCGTGGCAATCACTTCTGTCCGCACGGCCTATCGATTTCACCGTTAAGGAACCGCGTTGTGCGGCGAGTTTGCGACGGCCGATGCCGGGTGGCCGAGCGCGCGGTAGAGCCGGAACTGCGCCCGGTTGTAATCGCCGATTGTCGCGGCGTAATCGGTATTGGCCTGCGCCAGCGCCTGCACGGCGGCGATCACTTCGAGTGGCCGCACGACGAGCGTCAGGAATTCGCCGACGCGACGAGTTTGCCCCATTCCCGCAATGGCTTTCGTCGCGAGTTCGACCGATTCTTGCACCGCCGGTTCCGCTTCTCGCAGCCTTTCGGATGCCGATTTCCATTGTGCGAATGCGGTTGCGACTTCTGCGGCGATGCGGTCTTGCGTGCGGAATAGCTCGAGCGTGGCCAATTGATTTTCGACTTTACGTTCGCCGACGCGGACGCGGTTACCTAGCCCGAGTGCCGAAAATTCCCATAGCAATTGCACGTCGAGATCGAACCGCGTTCCGAAGTTCCCCATACGGTCGTTCGGCCCACCACCGAAGCCGCCGAATGCGATCGAACCGCTCGGGTTCGTCGAGGTGCTACGCAGTGCCAAACTCGGCATCAGGGGCCGTAATTTCTCCTGCTTCAATCTGGCGAGCGTGGCGAGTATCAGTGCCTGATGCCCGCTGAGTTCGGGGCGATTTGTCAGAGCAATCGGGATCAATTGATCGAGCGTTTGGCCTTCGCTTATGAGCGCGACCGTCAGAAACGGCGACTCGGTCGGTTCGATGATCGTCGTGGCATCGAGCCGGAGTAACCGCCCGAGTTCCGCGCTGCCGATCCGCCAGCGTTCGCGTGCGATCGTGACGGCTTGTTTGCGTCGCGCCAGTTCGACTTTCGCGCGGCTCGCTTCGAGTGGTGGAGCCAGTCCCTCGGCGAGAGCAATCGTTTTCTTGGTCACGACTTCGGCTTGAATCCGTGCGTATTGTGCGCCGACGAGTTCGGCCCGCGCTTGCTGGACTGCGAAGTACGCCTCGGCAACGCCGAGCATCGTATCGTTGGTGATCGCTTGGCGGAACGCGGTCCGCGCGAACAAATCTTGGCGTGCCGCGAGGGGTGCGTAGATCGCATCGCCGGTGGAAAATACCACGTTCGGGCCGAGGCCGAACGTCGCCGAACCGCGACTCGAACGCAGGATGTCGCCCGCAAAGTTTTGCTGGCCGCCTTCGTGGCGAAAATAATCGGTGCCGACCACGAGGTTCGGCACCCACAACAGGCGGGCTCGTTCGTACTGTTTCGCGGCCAAATCGACCTGCCGAGCCGCCATTGCGACATCGAGCGGCCGCGCGTTCGCAAGTTGCAACGCAACTGCCAGCGTAATGGGATAGGGCTTTTCTCCATCTTCAATCGAAGGCGCTTCCGAGCCGAGTAGAACCGCCGTGGCCGTCGCGATTGGCGGCGATTGCGACAATGCGATGCGACTGAACAGGATCGCGACCGTGCCCGCGCAGATGTATACGATCGCGCTCCGCATCGGTCCGATCCTCGTTCCCGTAACAGTCATAGCTTCGGCCAATAACAACAACCGGCAACGAGTGCAACGCGATATTCGCCGAAGGTTATCCTGTGGCACGGTTCCAATCGCGGCGATTCTGGGTAGCAGGTGAATGATTCCACCGTCTACCCACCCACCCATCCCTGGAATCATTCCCGATGCCGGAATCAACCTAACACACCAACGACTTACGTCCGATTTCGATGGTTCCAATCCACGCCGAAACCACTTTTTGGCAAAACTGCGACCGGGATTTGAACCATGCCCGATTTGCGGAACCTGCCGATACAGAAACAGGATCGACGAGAACGCCTGATTCTGCGTACTCGCCGCCACTTTCCTCTCCGTTGCCAAGTGCGTGAGAAACGCTTCAATCTCTAGCCCGCCCATCTTTTTCGGATGCCGTTTCTCGTGGAAAAGAATGAACTTCATATACCAACTGACTTACGCTTCTTCAGTGCGAACACTACAGTACAACAACCGACACTTCGCCCGAAGCCGATCAAGCAACTTGGGCGGTGTCGGGATTTGCGAATTTTGAAGTATTTTCGAGCATAAGTGTGTTGACATCCGCTCGTCGAAAATCGAAAATACGTCAAGTGATGCGAGCTGAGTACGGTTCCCGCTCGGCGAGGCCGTTGTTGAATTGAACAGAAGAGATTCTGGAATCGACAGAACGAGCAGTCGAGATCGGCAGAAATCAGACTGTCGACTTACAGTACACTCAAAAAATACTTGAGAACCCACTTATGATTGTAGATACACATAAAACCGATGATCTTGCTCGTCGACTATACAAAGTTGGGATCGCGGCGATCCTTGCGTTCAGTCTCGTTGCGTGTGTCGGATGCGGAAGCAGCGAGAAAACCATTCCGTACGAAGTTTTGCGACAATGGGAGCATAAGAAGCTCGGAACAGGTTTGGAAATTCTGGTAGACGAGGCGGCTTCAAAGGAAGATGTCATGACGCTTGCCAAGAGCCTCCAGCGAAAGTACGAAGGCAATTATACCGCCATCTGTATCTTTGATTCTCGTGAAGCATGGCGACGACGCCTTGATGAATCCTACCCTGAAAAGAAACTTCGCCGACACTGGTTGGTGAATATGCTCGGTATAGATGCTCCGAAGATTGTGTGGGATGGCGAAGGGCGTGATCATTAAAAGTGATAGTTGTTCGCAGCTGAGCCGGGTTGTTCGGAGTTGAATCCACAGAGGGCGTGTTGTGCCGATGTTCTCGTACCGCGTTCGCTACGATGCTGGGTCGGCTCCGAACCCTTTCTGGGGGATCTGCACACTCGTTATCTGCAAACCCATCATCCGACGCCGCGCCCGCGTTGGCGATTGGGTAGTCGGCACCGGCTCGGCCGTTTCGCCAATAGGAGACCTGTCCAGATCTGTAGTTTACGCTATGCAGGTTACCCACACCCTCAGCATGCGGGCCTACGATGTCTGGTCCGCAAAGCAACTCCGAAAGCGTCCCGACCCGTCTCACCCCGACCCGCGGCGATCAGTCGGTGACAGCATTTACGACTTCGCGTCCGACCCGCCGACAGTACGCCCCGGAAGTCACACGGAGGCGGAACGTGAGCGTGACCTGTCTGGGCGGAAGGCACTTCTGTCAACACGGTTTGTCTACTTCGGTCGGGCTGCTGTCCTGCTGCCGCCACACCTGCTCGGCGTAATCAAGGATGGACCTGGGCACCGCTCTTCGTCGATCACGACTCTGGAGGGTCCGTTTGTGGCGTGGCTGGAGGCGCTGGGGCACCCGTGGGGTAGCGTGATGGCCATGCCGTCTGGGTGGTCCGCAGGAGTTGAGTTGCCCGGTCAATGCGTGAGGGCCGAGAGGCGAACCAAGCATTGCACATGACGCCTACCCCCTTCGGATCGGGGAGCATGTTCCGATTTTCCCTGAGTGCGCGAAACACGACTCGGGGCTAATTGCTGTAATCCCGCTGGGGTAAAGAGAATGTGAAGTCTCCGGTTTCTGGACTTCTCCGTGTCAAGTAGTTACGGGTTCTTCGGCATTGGCAGGAAACCGTTGAGCAAGTCGCCGACTTTGTTTTTCACGGCATCTTTCCCGACTTCTTCGATAAACTTCTTCGATGCGGCCATGAACGCACGCTGATCGAGTTGCGGTTTATTGATCGTGCCGCCGATCGGGATTTGAATGCGCTTCTTCATGACGGCCTCTTTCAACTTCGGCGTACCGCGAAGCAATGGCCCGATCATCGAATCGGGAATGGGCAGGTCGGCCACCAAGCTGACGGTGCCGTTGAGGCCGACCGAACCCGAGGTCGTCATCGTGAACCCGCTCGTGGTGATCGTTAAATTCTCGTGGTAAACGCGCCCGTTTTCGACGCGGATCGGCACGACTTGCTCGTTCGCCACGGTGAGCTTGGTTTGTTTCGCGCCGAGCATCGACGCCACTTCGGTCACCAGCGGCCCCGCTCCGACTTGCACCGAATGCAGCGTGAGTTTGCCCTTCAGGCTCATGCCGTCGGGGTTGCCGAGCGGGATGCGATTCTCTTCGAGGTCGAAGCTGATGTTGCCTTCGGTTTCGGTCGATTGCGCGAGTGCGGGCAAGGCATACCCCAGCGCATCGGCACACGCTGCGGGCGTCAGTTTGGCGCGGTCGATCATTTTGCCTTTGGCGAACGTCAGCTCGTAGGTTGGCCCGACGAACGACACCGTCGGTTCGAGTCGCACTTTGCCGGTTTGGCCGAACGTGGCTTCGAGCGGGTCGACCTTCAAAATGCCCTTGTCCAAATTCGCCTTCAACTCCGCTTGGCCGACATCGAAGCCATAGGCTTTCAACGATTGCCACGCGAGGCCCGCGTTGCCATTCAGGCTTACGAGCATCGCGTTCGGTGCGCCGAGGCTGCCTTTGATCCGAAAATCGCGAGTGTCTTTCCCAACGGCGCGAACGCTCTTCCCGAGGTAGTTTTTCAGTTGCGGTTCGAGCGTGGCGAGGTCGTAAGTGAGCTTGCCGTTGAGGTCGATGTCGAGGTCCGAACTCAGCTTGCCGAGGCTCCCCGATGCTTGCACGGCAAGGCCGTCGGGGCGGTCGACTTTCGCCGAATCGAACTGGAGTCGATCGCCGTTGGGGTCGTATTCGCCATCGAGCGCGATCGTGGCTTTCGCTTCGGACCACGTCGGTTTCGCGGGCAAGCCGTAGACGAAGTCGGTCAGTGGCAGTTTCGTTTTGAAGAGGTACTTTCCATCGGCGGTCGTGTTGAAGTTGACTTCGGCGTTCTGCGTAAATCCCGCAATCGCGTCGCTGCCTTTCGGGTCGCTTTGCAGTTGCAACGTCTTCTGCAATCGGCCGAGGTCGGCGGTGGCCACGGCGCTGAAGCCGATGAGATACGAGCCATCGGCGGTGGGTTGAAACTTCATATCCTTCGCGCCCACCGCCAGCGTTTGCGACGACGCTTGGAGGAGCGGGATGTCGATCGTGCCTGACGTGCGATCGAAGATCACGTTCGTCGGGAAGAGTTTGAGTTGCGGTTCGTCGGCCTTGATGCCGTAGCCGTAGAAGCGTGCGTTCGCGAGGTCGGCTTCAGTGCCTTGCAGGTTCACTTTCGTGGCGTCGAGTTGCATCGACGCGACGCGGATCGTCCCGTTACCGCCGATCTCCATACTCTTTGGAATTTTCACGAACGAGCCGATGCGCGAACGCCAGCGCGACAGGTCGCCCGTCAGTTTCGCGGTCGCTTTGCCGGTCTGGAGCGTACGCAAATCGGGGATCGGTTCGAGTAGCGTCAGTTGCAACGTATCTTGCACGGCGGTCGCTTTGAAGTGCCCCGCATCGAGCCGTAGCGGCGTGGCGGTGGCATTCGTCGGAAAGAACAAACCCGTGCCTGCGAACTCCAGATTTAGATCGGGTTCGCGAAACTGCGTCGTGGCGTCGGCGTAAACGAAGTTCTTCAGAACGATCGTACCGTTGAGCGATGACACCCCGTTGGCAGCGGTGCGGTTCGCCGAAACGAGTGTGGCCGTACCGCCGAGCGTGACCCCTTGCAAGTCGACGAACTCCGCGAGCCGTTGCGATAATTTGTCCAGCGAGACATCGCCGTTGATGTGGAACAGGCTGACCGAACCCGACGAACTGAGGCTCGCGAATTCGGACTTCGCGAACAGTCCTTCAAAGATCGGGTAGCCATCCGCACCGAGTTTGCCGGTGAAATTGAGATCGAGCGGCCTGTCCCAGTCGAGTGGCTTACCGTTGCGTACGCCTCGAATCGCAGAGGTAAACAGCGTGCCGGTCCAACTCGTCGCGGTGCCATCGGCCTTGCTCGCGAGCTTCGCACTGATGCGGCCTTCGCGAATTTCGGTGCCGTCCTTCATGCGAATGAGTTTCGGAAACATCGCCGCCACGCGTGCGAGATCGAGGTCGGCAGTGGCACTGAGGCCCGGCCGTTCGAGCCACTTCACCAAGAGTTCATTGGGGTCGAACGTACCGGAGATCGTGGCCTTGCCGAGGTCGCACGTCAGTTCCGCACGATCGATCCGCACGCCGTTCGGCGTCGTTTCAATCGTCAACGGCAGTTCCAGTTTTTGCAGTTTCAAATGCTCTTCGCCGAGATGCGCACTGCGAATATCGAGGTCGGCAATCGCCAAAGTCCCGCTCGCTTTGATCTGCGATGTGCCTTCGATTGTCACCGCCATGTCACTCGTTAGCGTGCCGACGATGTTCGTGGTCTTATCGACGAACCGCTTCACGAATGGTGCGGCAAACTCCATCGGGAAGTTTTCCGATTTCAGTTTCGCGTCGATTCCCTTACCCATGCTCACTTCGGCGTCGATTTTGCCGGCGGTCTTCGTGCCGCTCGTTTCGCCGCGAAAGCGTGCGACGATCGGGGCAGCCGTATCGCGTGGCAGGTCGGCGTTGGCTTCGACGTTCGCCAACGTCCACGTTTGGTTCTCGTCGGCATCGCGCAGGCTGATCGTGCCGTTGATGACTTTGATCGCAACGGCAGGGCGACTGGCGCTCGGTTCGGATTTGTCGTCGAGGTAGTTGGCGATGGTTTTTTCGAGGTTCGTCGATTGCTTCTCGCAGACGATTTCGATCTTCGGATTGTCGATCGTAAAGGTGCCGAGGTCGGCCTGGTTTTGTGCGAGCGAGAGTAGCGAGTACGAGGAAGAAATCTTCGGTGCCGTCAGGATCGTGCGGCCCTCGGCGTCCTTGAGTTCGACGTCATTTAACACGACGCCCGACAACCAACCGAGCGAAGTCGAACCGACGGTCAGCTTGCCACTCAGTTTCGACGTCGCCTTGGCAATGACGCCGTTGAGGATGCCCGTTTTTGCGGCAATCGCTGGCGCGAACCATGCTAACCCGATGAGCAGCATCGCGAGGATTACGAAACGGCGTGCCCAACGACGTGGCTTGCGTGGCGGCAGTTCGGGGGTTGAGTCGATCATTCGCATTTACTCCGCATGAACAGTTCCGTTCGATCGCGAGAATCATAACCGCAATGCAGATTGTGCGGGAAGCCGAATTCCGAGCGTTCGCGGTGACACGTCGCTTCTCGCGAAATCACCATCATCATCGCTTCTTCATTGTGCGAAGATCGGTTCGCTTCGCATAATGCGAACGTAACCCCTGCCTTCCGGAGTCTGTCACGTGATTCGGATCCTCTCTGCCACACTGTTGATGTCGCTTTGCGTGCCCGCGTTGGCCCAAGCCCCGAAAGAGGCTGTCAAGCCAGTGGAGCGCGTGTTGCCCGGAATCCAAAAGGGCGGCTTCATCCAGTTGCCGAATCAGTGGAAACTGAATCCCGTTGGGCAGCAACTCGAAGTCGGCGATTTGCCGGTTCACATCGAATTCCACCCGAACGGCCTGTTCGCGGCGGTGTTGCACAACGGCATGAAGGAACACGAAGTCGTGATCCTCGACCTCAACCCGGCGAGTCGTAAAATCGCGTCGCGGGTGACGATGCCGCAGTTGTTTACGGGCCTCGCGTTTGCACCGGATGGCAAGCAACTCTATGCCAGTGGCGGCGAGTTCGATCGCGTTCACGTCTGGGATTTCGACAAGGGGCTGTTGCACAATCACCGCACCATCGGCATCGACGTTGGCAATCAACGGATGGTTGCGGGCGGGCTGACCCTGGACAAAGCGGGGAAAGATTTGTTCGTCACGGCTGTGTGGGCCGATGCGCTGATTCGCATTCCGCTCGAGAACCCCGAGAACAAAACGTCGATCCGCCTCACCACCACGAACACGAAGCCCGAGAAACCGCAAGGCGACCCGCCAAGTCCGCCCGATGGTCGCCGCGAGATCGATTCGACCGTCGCCGACGAGTTGGGCAAATCGCCCGTGAAGGAGAACTCGTTCCCGTACACCGTGCTCGTCGAACCCGACGGCAAGCGTGCGTTCGTCAGCCTGTGGGCGAATGCAAAAGTCGCGGTCGTCGATCTCGATACGAACAAGGTCGTCGCCGGTTGGCCCACGGCGGCACACCCGACCGAGATGATCCTTTCGCCGAACGGCAAGACGCTTTACGTGGCGTGTGCGAACTCGACGAAAGTCAGCGTGTTCGATGTAACTACCGGCGATGCCATCGAGACGATCCATTGTGGGCTGTACCCGCAATCGCCATCGGGAAACACGCCGAACAGCCTGTGCCTGACGCCCGATGGCGAACTGTTGTTCGTGGCCAATGCGGACGCGAACAACCTCGCGGTGTTCAACGTGGCGACGCCGAAAGCGAGCAAGCCGCTCGGCTTCATCCCGACCGGCTGGTACCCGACGTCCGTGCGTTTCAACCCGAAGGACAAGCAGATTTACGTCTCGAACGGCAAAGGTTTATCGTCGAAGCCGAACAACTACGGCGCGAACCCCGTCGACCCGAAGCGCACGCTCGAATACATCGGCTCGCTGTTCAAAGGTACGGTTTCGGTGTTGCCGGTGCCGACGCCCGCGCTGATGGCGAAGTACACGAAGACCGCCTACGAATGCAGCCCGCTGCAAAAAGACAACGCGCCGAACGCGGTCGATGTCGCCGCCGATAACCCGATCCCACGCAAGCTCGGCGACGCCTCGCCAATCAAGCACATCATCTACGTCATCAAGGAAAATCGCACCTACGATCAGGTCTTCGGCGACCTCCCGCAAGGCAACGGCGAACGCAGCCTGTGCTTGTTCCCCGAAGCGATTACGCCGAACCACCACAAGCTCGCGAAAGAGTTCGTGCTGCTCGACAACACCTACGTCGAAGGCGAAGTCTCCGCCGATGGGCACGAATGGTCGATGGGCGCATACGCGACCGACTTCGTCGAAAAGATGTGGCCACTAAGCTACCGCGGCAGTCCGAAAGGCACCTTCGGCTACCCTGCCGAAGGCGCGATGGATGGCATCGCGCGGCCCGCCGGCGGCTACATCTGGGACCGCGCCAAGGAAGCCGGCGTCAGCTACCGCAGCTACGGCGAATGGATCGAAAACGGCAAGAAGAAACCCGATGGCACGTACGATAGTGGCCGCGCAACGGTCAAGGCACTCGAAGGGCACTTCGACCCATACTTCCGCGGCTACGACCTCGATTACCTCGACGTGAAGCGAACCGAACGCTTCCTAAGCCAAGTTCGCCGCTTCGAAGTCGATGGCACGATGCCGCAACTGTCGATCGTGCGTTTGCCGAACGACCACACCGCCGGCACGCGGATCGGCAAGCCGACACCAACCGCGATGGTGGCCGAGAACGACCTCGCACTCGGGTTGCTCGTCGATGGAATCAGCAAATCGAAGTTCTGGAAGAACACCGCAATCTTCGTGATTGAAGACGACGCGCAGAACGGCCCCGATCACGTCGATGCGCACCGCGTCGTGGCACTCGTCATTTCGCCATACACAAAACGCAAATTCGTCGATTCGACGATGTACTCGACGTCGAGCATGTTGCGGACAATGGAACTGATTTTGGGGCTGAAACCGATGAGCCAGTTCGACGCGGCGGCCCGCCCGATGTACCACTCGTTCACTGCAAAACCCGATTTGACGCCATACACCTACGTCGAAGCCCAAACCGACCTGAAAGCCGTGAACAAACCCGAAGCGTTCGGTGCCGCGATCTCGGAGAAGCTGGACCTCGCGAAGGAAGATCAGGCCGACGACCTCGTGTTCAACGAGATCATCTGGCGTTCCGTCCGCGGTGCGAAGTCGAAGATGCCCGCCCCCGTCCGCGCCGCGTTCTTCGTGCCGAAGCATTAATTCCTTCTTCGAGTATCGCTCATGTTCCTCGGAATCGAAATCGGTGGCACGAAACTCCAACTCGGGTTGGGCGATGGGGACGGCACCATCGCCACACTCTGGCGCGAGGATATTGCGATCGCGCGGGGTGCCGAGGGGATTCGCGAACAAATTCTGCGAGCGGTTCCGAAACTACTTGCGAATGCCGACCTGCGTGCCATCGGCGTCGGCTTCGGTGGCCCGACCGACGATGCCACGCAAACGGTAATCGTCTCGCATCAAGTACAGGGTTGGGATGGTTTCCCATTGGCTAACTGGCTGACCGAGCAATTCGGCGTGCCCGCGAGTATCTGCAACGATGCCGACGTGGCGGGGTTAGCCGAGGCGACTTACGGCGCGGGTAAGGGCCTGTCTCCGATCTTTTACATCACCGTTGGCACCGGCGTCGGTGGCGGCCTCATCATCGATGGCGAAATCTATCGCGGTGTCGGTCGCGGGGCCGCCGAGATCGGCCACCTGCGGATTTGTCACCCGACGAAATCGAACGAGATCCGTCCGCTCGAAGACTATTCTTCGGGTGGCGGTATCGAAACGGCATACGGTAATACCCTGACGGCAAAGGCAATTGCCGCGAAAGGCGACGACGCGGCGAATGCCATCCTCGACGTGGCTTTGCAGTCGCTCGCCGAAGGCATCTGCGATGTTATCGCGTTACTGTGCCCGAAGCGGATCATCGTCGGCGGTGGGGTGTCACTGATGGGTGAAGAGCGATTTTTCGTGCCGCTTCGCCGCCTTGTGGCCGCGCGCGTGTTCGCGCCGTTTGCCGGGCTGACCGACATCGTATCAGCGGCACTCGGCGAAGAAGTCGTCATCCACGGGGCGCTCGCACTTGCGCGAAAACGCTGGCTGTCCACACGGAGCTAACCATTGCCGATCCGCGTGAAAATTTGCGGCATCACGACCCCCGCCGACGCCGCGTTCGCCGCCGCAGTCGGTGCCGACGCGATCGGCTTGAACTTCTACCCGAAGTCGTCGCGGTACCTCGATCCCCATGCCGCGGGGGCAATCCTTCGCGTGCTGTCGCCGTTCGTCGCGCCGGTGGGCGTGTTCGTGGAAATGCCGCTACGACGCGCGACCGCGATCGCGTTTCAACTCGGTCTGCGAAGCATCCAAACGTACGACGATTCACCGCCGAACGACGACAGTTTCCCGTTCGCGCACCTTCCTGCATTTCGCGTCAAAGATGCCACCTCGCTCGTTGCCATTCAGGCTTTTATTCAGCAGATGCGCGAGCGCGGCCACACGCCGTCGGCGGTCCTCATCGATTCGTATGTGGCGGGTGAGATGGGCGGCACCGGGCATCGCGCACCGTGGGAATTGCTCGTCGGCTTCGACCCTGGCATACCGTGGATTCTTGCGGGCGGGTTGAATCCCGACAACGTCGCCGAGGCGATTCGCACCGTGCGACCGTGGGGCGTCGATGTGGCGAGCGGGGTAGAGGTTTCACCCGGCATCAAAGACCCCGGCAAAGTCCGCGCATTCGTCGCAAACGCGCACGGTGCCGCAACAGAACTCGATCGCTAGCGATGCGCGAGACGTGCGCCATTCCGCAACCGGTGCGACAGACTATGATGATCTCATGATAACTATTGCATACCGTGGGGTACGTTCATGAGCGATGCGTACTGGATTGGCGTCGATCTCGGCGGCACGAAAATTCTGACGGGGTTATTCGATGACTCGATGAAATTGCTCGCCCGTGCCAAGACCCCCACCGGCGCGGAAAATGGCCCCGCCGGCGTGTTTGCCCGCGTCGCGCAGACCGTCGATTCGGTTCTGCTCGAAGCCAAAATCGACGCGAGTCAAATCTCCGGGATGGGCTTCGGCATCCCCGGACAAATCGAACCGGGTGCCGCAAAAGTTCGCTTCGCCCCGAACCTCGACTGGCGCGATCTCGACGTCAAACCGCTACTGCCCCCCACCTGGAACTGGCCGATCGTCCTCGAAAATGATGTGCGGATGGGCACCTACGGCGAGTTCGCGCACGGTGCGGCGAAGGGGGCGCAAAACGTCTTCGGCATCTTCGTCGGCACCGGCGTCGGCGGCGGACTCATCCTCGATGGCAAGCTGTTCAACGGCTTCAACGGCCACGCCGGCGAGATCGGCCACATTATCATCCACTGGCGTCGTGGGACCGAACTCGAGTCGATCGCGGGCCGCAAGTTTCAAATGAAGCGCGCGAAGGAAATCCTCGACGATTCGCCGAAACGGGTGCGGAAAGAGTGGAAAGGCATCGACCTCGAGAAAGTGAAAAGCTCGCAACTCGCCGAATACTATCAGCGAGACGACCCGATTGCGGTGTTCCTGATCGACGACGCCGCCCGCGCACTCGGTGCCGCAATCGCGAGCGTCGTGAACTTGCTCAGCCCGCAAATCATCGTCATCGGCGGCGGCGTCACGCTCGCACTCGGCGAAACGTTCATCGAACGTATCTGGGAGATCGCCCAACGCTACACGCTCCCCGGTGCCACCAACGGCATGTCGTGCGTCGTCGCCGCACTCGGCGACGATTCCGGAATCATCGGCTCCGCCTCGTTCGCGAAGTCCAAGCTGGGGAAAGCGTAAACGGACCTTGAAATGTTTTAAAGCTGCATCGATTTGCGAATTCCAGCACGTGATTTTCTGCGCACCTCGGCATTATTAAAGTGGGAGTCCAATGACACCCTACACGCGACTGGCTTTCGAGCGACTTCCCGACCGCGTTCAGCGCTGCGTCCGTCCGTCGCTTCGCATCCGCTCGACTCTTTGCTCAGTTGATTTGCTCAAGCTGGGACAGAGCCGGATTGGAGGTGTTCCCGATCTGCCTCCAGGGTTCCTGTGGCCTCGCTACGAGGGATGGGGACTTTCTTTTATCGCACAACTGGATTTGGCCGAACTTGCAAATGAACTCGCCGTCCTCCCGTTGCCAACGCAGGGCAGCCTCGCTTTCTTTTATGATTCGAATCAGCGGACGTGGGGTTTCGACCCGAAAGACCGGGGTAGCGCGCGGGTGGCGTACTTTCCCGAACCGACATCATCCCTGACCCGCACACCGATACCGCATGATGTTTGTGACTCAGGCCGGTTTCCGTGCGGCTCGGTCGATTACCATCGCGAAGAGACACTGCCAGACGCACGCTCGCCGCATTTTGTCCCGGAATTGTCGGAGGCGGAACAAACTCTCAGCATGGCGTTCGACGACACGTTGCGCGATGATACCCACTCTCCCCGTCACCGCCTCGGTGGCTATGCCGATTGTGTGCAGAACCCAATGGAACTCGAATGCCAGCTTGTCACAAACGCCTCGAAACGGTTCGCTTCGGGGCTGTATTGCGGAGACGACAACGCAGGCTATGAAAGTTTATCGGAAGCGGAATTCGCTCCAGGAGCGATCGACTGGCGTCTGCTCTTTCAGGTAGACAGCGACGATGACGCCGGAATGATGTGGGGAGATTGCGGCAAAATCTACTTCTGGATCAAGGAGGACGACTTGCGAGCACGCAATTTCGACAATGCCTGGTTGATTCTTCAATGCTCTTAATTCCGGTTCATCCGACAAGTGCGTACTCGGCCTTGTGGATCGCGTAAATGCGTAGCTGGAAGAATTCTTGGTCGCGGTAGCCGTAGGCTTGGCGTTGGAGCGTCTTGATCTTGTTGTTCAGGCCCTCGAGCGGGCCGGTCGAGATGGGGCAGCGGTGGTAGTTCAACAGGCCGGTGCGGTGCATCCGGAAGGTGCTCGCCATC
>JAYWCL010000031.1:0-4732 GCA_043780595.1 Limnoglobus sp. | reverse complement strand
CGAATCGATACGACTCGACACAAATCACTAATAGAGTTCGAGATACGTCAAATCGCCCGTGAACCGATCGGCGATTTGCGATCGAAAAGTGGCGTTTTGAGACGAAAAAATGGCAAAAAACCGGTTTTTGAGCGTCCGCAATTGTGACTTACGTCGATTCTGACAGAGTTATGCGAAATCGCAATGGCGTTTCATATCATTTCCCAAGATACGCCCATCACTTTATGGAGAGCAACGATGACCCCGCTTCAATCGATTGTGGCCGCCGGTACGAAACTCTGGCTCGATTCGGTCGATCCCGTCGAAATCGCAGCGAATCGCGCATTCGGTGCCACCGGCGCAACCTCGAACCCGATTATCATTTCGGAACTCCTGAAAACGGGCCGATTCGACGCCGACATCGCCGCGTTCGCCAAGCAAGGCCTCGACGACGAAGGCATCGCGTGGGCGATGACCAACCAACTGGTGAAGAACGCACAAGACGTGTTCGTGCCGGTCTGGAACGAAACGAAGGGCAACGATGGCTGGGTGAGCTTCGAACTCGATCCGCTGCTCGAAGACGTGGCCCGCAACGTGCCCGTTGCCGAACGCACGAAAAGCTACATCGAACTCGGCAAAAAGTGGTCTGCCGGGCACTGCAACCGCATGATCAAAGTCCCTGCCACACCCGGTGGCCTCGGGAGTATCGAAGAACTCGTCGCTGCGGGTGTTGCGCTCAACGTGACCCTAATTTTCAGCGAACGGCAGTACGTGGCCGCCCGCGATGCCTGCGCCCGCGGTGCCGCCCGTGCGAAGGACAAGGCGGCGGTGAAGACCGTGTTCAGTATCTTCGTCAGCCGCGTCGACGTGTACACCGAAAAGGCCGTGCCAACGCTGATTCCCGAAGCACAAGGGATGGTCGGCATCGTTAACGCGAAACGCATCTGGAAGATGAACAAAGATTATTGGGCAACGAAGGGCTTTGCGCGCGATCAAGAGATGATCTTCGCCAGCACCGGCACCAAGAAGAAAACTGACGATGCCTGGAAGTACGTCGAGGCATTCGCCGGTTCCGACATCGAAACCAACCCACCCGGTACGAACAAGGCCGTACAGGAGAGCGGGCGAACCTTCACGTCGCACATCAACGAACTGCCGCCCGCCAACGTTCTCGCGGACATCGACGCGAAAGTCGACATTACGGCACTCGAAGAGACGCTCATGTCCGAAGGTCTGGCAAAATTCGCCGACCCCCACAAGGCGCTGATTCAACTGATCGCCGATAAGCGAGCCGCGTTAACAAAGTAAAGATAACGCAACGACAGATTTGACAGTCTCAGGGGCCGAACTAGGTTACGTTCGGCCCTCGTTCGTTTTGCGACTTGTGTGCTGTCGAAGCGTTTTCGACGGTGGGGCCGTGATTTGCACCTGGGGTTCCCTGTCATGGTCCCTTTTCGCGCCCTGTCGAGTTCCGTTTTCGCGATCGGGATCGTTCTCGTCGCATGTTCGCAAGCCTACTGCGGAGACATCGACGAAACCACCGTGCGGCGTCTTTCGCGTCAAGGGGCCTTCAGTGCCGACCTGCGCGGGATCGCGGCATTTCGAGTGCCCGACAAGTTCCGAATGGTCACCGAAGATAAACTCGTGGAGTTTGCGGAAATCCTCAATGTGGCACTCGTCGGCGACGAACTCGGCGTCGTTCTGCCGAACGACAAAAGCGGCTGGATTTGTTTCGTTCTCATGCCAAAAAACGATCCGCTGAAAGGGATCGACAAAAAGAACCTTGCGGAACCGTCCGTTCGCGATGGTCTGATGCAGTGGCAGCGCGACTTCGCCGAAGCGCGACGCAACCGAGTGGGGAAGGGCACGCAATCGGCGAAAGTCGTCGGTTGGACGCACCCACCGGCATACGATGCCGAAAAGAAACGGCTAATTATGGGTGTGCGGATGGAACCCGAGAATGGCAATAATCGCTCGGCCGTCGTCAGCTATCAGATTTACCAGTACGGTAACGACGATGAATTCGTCTGCTTAAATACGATGACGACGAGCGATAGTTGGGACAAAGCCGTGCCAGAAGTGCAAAAACTTGCGGGCGAAATCACCTTCTTGAATCGCCCATCCGTCGAAGCCACCGAGTCCGCGAACTTGAAATACTACGGCCAGATAGCGGGTGGCGGCATCGTGGGTGCGATCGTCGTGATGTTCTTATTCCGCAAAATGTCGGGATCGAAATCGTCGTCGCCTCGCCCTCAGCGTCGGACGCCTTCTATGCGATCTGGGAATTGACACGCAAGGCGCGGGTGGGAGTCGAACCCACTTTTATCGGGTTGCAGCCGATTGCCCGACCGTCTGGCTCCCGCGTCGTTAGGGTGGGGGCCGGGGATGCTACTTTCGGTGACATCCCCGTTGCCCGTCCCAGCGGTTCACGTCTTCGACAATATCCTCGCCAGGAATCGAACCTAGCCTGCAACTTTCGTAGAGTTGCGTGCAACCAACACACCCCGAGGATGTCGCTTCACGCAACAAGGGACATCCCCTCAAAGGCAAGGTTCGCGGTTATTTCGCTTCGTGATACATTGCGAAGCCGATCATCATCTCGTTCCAGGTTTGCGTGCCCCAGCGGACTTTCGACGCCGGATCGGGGTTGAACGGGTTGCTCTTCGAGTTGTCGTAAATGGCCGTGCATTCGATCCGCGACTTGGCGGGGATCGTGCGGGCTTCGCGGAATTCGTAGCTGGCCTGCCAGTTGAAATCGTACTTTGGCACGTTCAACAACACCTCGCGTTTGCCGTCGGGTGTTATCAGATCGTAGCGGAACGACTTGCCGCGCAGGTGCATGTGCGGCGTCAGCGAAAGCAGCGTGACGGACTTGTCGAAGGTTTGCTCCGAAAGCACTTCGTGCTTTTCGACGCCAGCGGGGATCACGAACTTCGGGTTGAAGATGGCAGTGCTGTAAAGCTCGTGTATCGGCGGTTTCTTCGCGTAAATGATGCCGATCATCGATTGATCGACACCCGCACGGCCGTTCGGCGTGTAATGCACTTCAAACACCAAGCGGCTCCCCTTCGCGATTCGGCGTGCGTAACCGTCGGGATTAATAATCGGCTGATCGCCGGGGACGAACGCGCCGAGCAAGTGCGTGCCGAACTGCCCGCCGGCGACGTCGAAAATCGTCCCGCCCGGTGGAATGATGAAGCAGAGAATGTGGTGGACGACGGCGCGGTAACTCGGCCGCACTTCGATCGCTTGCACCCATTTCTCTTCCTCGAAGACATCGCCCACCATCACATACTGATACGGGAAACCGAGGCCGAACATCGCGTTCGCGGGGATGGAGATCGGCTTGAGCATCTTCAACACGGCATCGGGTTCGCGACCCAGACGCCAGCCATCGATATAACTCGGTTCGGGCGCGGCATCTTTAGCATCGCCTTCGGGGCAACCGTTGTCGATCCAACCGAGGAGTGTCTTCTTTTCCGCATCGCTCAACCGTCGGTCGTTTTTGAAGTGACCGCGTGGGGCATCGGCGTGCCACGGCGGCATCACGTTGTCCGCAACCACCTCACGCATCATGTCCGCCCAACCGATCGTTTGTTTGTAAGTCATCAGGCTGAATGGGGCCGCTTCGCCGGGGCGATGGCATTCTTGGCACTTCGCCTGTATGATCCGCGAAACGTGCTTCGTATAGGTGTAAGTCGTAGTATCGCCAGGCTTTTCGGCTCTCGGTCGCGTGAGTTTGCAGCCCATCGCGGTCGTGTGCGCGATCTTCACATCGTGGCCTTCGAGCACCGCTTCAATCGCGTTCGCCAACTCGCGGGTACCCTGTTTCGCCTTGTGTACACCGGGGCTGAACTGATCGTCGATACGGCCAAAGTAGCGGACGGTACGAGTCGCATCGAGAACGATCGCCGTCGGCACGCGCTCGACGCTGAGCTTGTCCGCGATGGTCGTGCGGTCGTCTTTCAACACGGGGAACGGCAATTTCCATTCTTTCGCCGCCTTCGCAACATCCGCAGGCTCATCGGAACTGTGGCTATTGATGCCGACGAACGCGACGCCATCGGGCGAGTAGCGTTTCGCCATGTCGATGATTCGCGTCGTGTACGCACTCGCCACGGGGCAGGTGGTGCTGCTGAAAACGATGACCGTTGCCTTCGCATCTCGCGTGTTCTCGACGAGCGACCACGGCTTCGAGGTCAGCGGTTCTGGCAGGGTAAAATCCGCGACCCGCGTACCCACCGGCGCGACGGCATCTGCGGCCGATAGCGGCGACATCGCGTAAACCATTGCGAGTAAACAGTATCCGATGCGTCGCATATGCCGATCTCCGTGATAGTGCCATTCCTGATGTCTATTGTATTACTGGCGCGGTTCCAATCGCCTGTTGTGGGTAGCTGTGGGAGTCCGTCTTCATTGACTCCAGGCACTTTACCCCCACCCATCCCTGGAATCATGCCGAGTTTCGGAATCAACCTAACTCACCAACGACTTACGTCCGATTTCGATGGCTTCGATCCACGCCGGAATCAAAGTTTCGATGGTTATTTCCGTCAAACGGCACCGGGATTTGAACCATGCTGCAATACCCAACCATTTACTGAATCGTTTCGAGGAATAGTGGCAGATTCCGGGCATGGTTCCAATCGCGGCGGCGGCGGGTTGCAGGAAAGTGGTTTCGGCACTTTCCACCCACCCCTCCGCGAACTCACTCCCGAATTGCGGAATGTAGCTAACACACCAACGACTTACG
>JAYWCL010000030.1:0-18625 GCA_043780595.1 Limnoglobus sp. | reverse complement strand
GCTGAAAATCTGTGTTCGTTGCGGATGCATTAATGGATTTTCAGCGAATATTCGGAAGTCCCTGTCAATTAACGGTTTACAGCGGATACAGTAGAAGTAAGAGCACTCATCGCATCGCAGCGGCTTCTTCGATGACACGGTTCGCTTTTCTTCGAGCAGTGCATTCGGCTGAATTACATGAGTGGATTTTATTTCCAATGGTAGATAGTCAAGCGCTGGATCCAGTAACATAACGTAGTCCCGCCCACGCTTGCCGTTGATCTTAAATTGCGACGAAAAATGCACTTGCAAAATACCATTCGGAAGCTCATTGGCACGTTCGATTTTGATTTTGCATGTGTTTTCAAACATTGATATTGGATCGCCGGTTGGCCCGAAGCATGTTAATGGCCGCTGCGAGAAGGCGAGTAATTTAGCGGGGTGATCACTTGAATTCATACGAGGCAAATTCAATAGGTTTTCACCGATCATTGTTTCGGCTAAGACCCAGTTTTTTTGATTCGGACGCTTATACAGCAAAAAACCGTATTGAGCATTCATGCCGAAAACCAATGCATCTGTCTCTATCAACCTATCGTTTTGGTTTACCGAAACTTTGCCTTTATACAGTGGGGTCCGCTTTCCCATTTGAACTAAAATCGAATTCAAAATTACTCGTTTGTGATGCCGCATCTAACGTCTCGAGATTTTTCCAGCCTGCGAATATTTTCTCAAGCAATTGTTCATCGCCAGCCTGTGACATGCTCGTTGCTACAATTACTGTAACGAATAATGCAATTAAACAGTTTTGAAGTGTGGTACTCATGGCTATCGCTCGATTGAATGATGCAGTCATTGTCGTCGCAAAATAAGCAATGTCAACAGCGCGATGGCCGTGATTGCACAAATTCGGTACGCAGTGAGCATTCACGAACCCACCGTGCCAGCGGGAGGCAACGCGACCGCTCGCGGAAAATACCGACGACGGATATACGCGAAGAACAACCCGAGCGCAGCGAAGACGGGAATGGCGATGTACAAGTACATCATGTAGCCGGTGCGCGGCGGGGGGGTGACACCTAAAGGCTCTGGCAATTTGAAGTGCGTTAGATAGAAATCTGCATCAGCCATATTCGATGCATCTTCGTGCTGAAATTGTGATTCCGAAGAAATTATCATGCCGCCTTGCAATTCGTGATAGTTCTCACTTCGATTAATTTTTCGCAATGTGTATTCTCCGTTTGTCATAACGTAGTCATAGCGAGACGAAATCTTGCACTTATGCTTGTTAATTATAGAGTCTGCAGTAAAACCGATAACGATCTCAGGGTTACTTTCCATCAGCTCTATTTGTCCGGAAACGTATATGGTTGGTGGCGACAATGTCGTGTTTATCGCACTTGTAAATTTAAGAAATATCGAACCATTATTGATTTTTTCAACGGATAATTTGTCTGAAATCGTTTGAATTGAATCGTAGTCGTATACCATCGAACTGTATAATTTCATGCTCCTCAAGCCATACTCGGTTTGAATGTTTGTATAGTTGACTTCTGTTAACATTGTCGTCGACATTAAATTGTAGCTATCGTTGCTTCTCGCTACACGAAAAATATATTCTGGATTGCAAACGATAATTTCACGATGTTTGGAAACATCGTATTCGAGCATTGTGCATTTCGGATTGAAGCGTATCACGCCTGTGTTTTCCTGTTTAGTAGTATCTTTCGTTGTTGTAACAATTCCTTTGGTTATAAAACTTGCACTTGTAGCGATCCTTGGTTTTTGTTTGGTTTGCCATATATTACGCAATTGATCGATTGTAATTTCAGCGCCAAACGTATTTGAAATGTTTGCTAATGCGAACGCTAAGCAAATGAGATAGCGAATGTACATTTGTATCCGTTATGCAATTTTAATATCGAAAAATGACTGTTGTGTTTGGCGCAAGCTGTACTCAACGCCAAACTGATTGTTCTACTACAGCAGCGACCCGAGCACGAATTCCCACGTCACCACCGAGTATTGCACCGCCGGCACGGACAGCCCGCCGACGCTCGGCAACGGCGAGACGCTCAAACCATAAGTTTTCAATGCCCCCGCCGTTAGAAGTAGCGCACCGAGCGCGACTTCAACGACGCGCCGAAGCGTTCGGCGATTCGCTGATCGGCTGCGGATTGAGCATCCATGATGATGTCATTTCCACGTGGGGAGGTTTGTGGTTGAGGGAAGTGTAACCGAGCGAGATTGCGATAGCAAGAGCCAAGATCGAAATAATCGGAGATTTTTTCGAGAGGGAGAAATGGCACGTTAACTAACGACATGTCATTTTCGACCGCGAGAAGTATATCAAAATCTGATCGCTGCGTACTCCGCACCATCTAGGTATTCGATCGTTTTGAAAGTGCCGATGACAACCGAACGCATTGCTAACTTCTTTCGCGAACGGATCGTGTTCGCGAAACTGGCCGCGATCATTTTGTGGGTCAGTTACGTCATCAGTTTGATTCTCGGCAACCCGAGTATCCCGTCGAACCTCAAAGGCGAAGTTGCGGCTGCCGATCACCTCGCCTGGTACACCGCCGCACGCCTCATTCGCGAAGGCCATTCGGAGAAAGTCTACGATCACGAATTCGTGATGGAGTATCAGGCGAAGCTGTTCCCGCCAGACCAGTGGACCTCGCTGATGGCGTATCGCAACCCGCCGTTCTACGCACTGCTGTACTGGCCGACTTCGTCGCTGCCGTTCGTGTATAGCACGTTGATCTGGGCGCTCATTCACATCGGGCTGTTGTGGTGCAGCGTGCGTTGGGTGATCGAAGACCCGCGTTCGCCGTGCAGAACGTTCTTCTGGGTGTTTTCGCTGTACCCGATGTTCTGCGCGATCAGTTACGGGCAGAACACGATCCTCAGCTTTGCGATCTTTGCGGGCACCTATCGGCTACTCGCGAACGGGCGGCCGTTCACGGCGGGGATGGTCGCGGGTTTGCTGCTTTTCAAGCCGCAACTGCTACTCGGGCTAGTGGTGTGGGGATTGTTGGACGTTCGCCGGAAGTGGCCGTGTCTGCTCGGCGCGATCGTAACGGGGGCGTTGCTCGTCGGTGGCAGTTACCCGCTGATGCCCGAGGTCTGGCAGGGGTTCCTCGTTTCGTTGAAGTCGAACGTGAAGTTCGATAACTTCGAGCAATGGAAGATGCACAACCCGCTCGCGTTCTGGCGGCTGCTGGTGCCGCACGCGACATCGTGGCACTGGCCGCTGGCGGGTGTCTGTTCGCTGATCGCCGTCGGCGGCTTCGTGCAACTCTGGCGGAAACGCAAACAGGATTTACACGTGATGTTCGGCGGCGTCGTGTTCCTGACACTCTGGGCTTCGCCGCACGCGATGATTTACGAATGGGGCCTGCTCGCGCTCACCGGCCTGTTGTGGCTACCCGAACGCAAACGAAACCCGAACGCGTGGTTCCTGCTCTACGGTGCCGCCTGGCTCGTGACGTTCCTGAGTTCGCACTTCGCGGAGTTGCAACTGACGCTCCAAGGAATCGACCCCGCGAGCCGCGACGGCCTCGCCGTGCAACTCAGCATTCCCGTGCTGGCCATCGTCGGCGGGCGCGCGATCGGGTTATTGTCGCCGAAACACCTACCCGAAAATATCGAGTAGCGGCGTGCCGGTGCTGAGCGGTTTGGTTAGCCCCTGTTTGGTCACGCGCGGTTCGTACGGTACGCCGAGCGAGTGGTAGATCGTGGCGCTCAGGTCTTGCGGGCGGACCGGTTTGTCCTTCACGTATGCGCCGATCTTGTCCGACTCGCCGTAGACCATCCCGCCTTTAATGCCGCCACCGGCGAGAATTGCGGGGTAGCAGTGCGGCCAGTGCTGGCGTCCGGGGTTCTCGCCGGGGATGATCTTCGGCGTTCGCCCGAACTCGCCGGCCACCACGACCAACGTGCTTTCCAACAAGCCGCGATCCTTGAGATCCGTCAGCAACGCGGACAGCGCTTCGTCGAGTCGCGGCAAGCAGAAGCCCATGCCGTACGAGCCGGTGCCGAAGGCGTTGCCCATCCCCATGTTGCTGCCGTGCATGTCCCAACTCGAACTGGGCGGACCGCCGAGTTTGTCGCCGGGTGCGGTGCCGGTCCAGCCGTTGACGGTGACGAAGCCGACGCCCGATTCGACGAGCCGCCGCGCGAGCAACAAGTTTTGGCCGAGCGGGTGGCGACCGTAACGGTCGCGAAGGCGAGGGTCTTCGCGTTCGACTTCAAACGCTTTGCGCGGTCCATCGGAGTTCGATAACTCGAAGCCGCGGCGTTGCAGTTCCTGCCAGTCGCGCTGCCCGTCGCTCAGAGTCGGGCAGAGATCGCCGAGCAGATTTTGGCGGCCGTGCATTCGCGTTGGCGTCTCGCTGGCGAGGAATGCCTCGGGTGCCTTGAAGCCTGGCAACGAGGGATTGTCGGCGGCGGTGCCGACGAACAGCGGCGCGAACGGAGCACCGAGCGAACCGCCCGTGCCGATGTTCGGGGCGCAAAATACGGGGTCGCCGATGCACTTGATGAGCCAGACGTACGAGGCCGCATTGCGCTCGCTGGGGCGAAGTTTCGACAACACCGATCCCATATACGGCGCGTCCGCCGGGGCATCCGATTGGCCGCTGAGGCTGTTGTGCATCGCGTCGAAGTGATTGCTGATGTTGCCGGGGTGCGTCATCGAGCGGATCAGGCAGAAATCGCTGGTGAGCTTGGACAATTTCGGGTGCAACTCGCTGATTTGCATACCGGGCACCGCCGATGCGATCGGCTTGTACGGCCCGCGAATCTCGAGCGGCGCTTCGGGTTTTAAGTCCCACGAATCGAGGTGACTCGGCCCGCCGCAGAGCAAAATGAAGATGCACGATTTGCCGTTCGGCTTACCCGAACCGCTGAGCGGAACGCTCGCCGTGACGGTACCCGGCAAGCCCATACCGAGCGCACCGACGCCACCGAGTTGCAGCAACTGACGACGCGAATAGGTCTTACTCATAAGTCCATCCGAAACGTGGTGAGGCAGGCAGGTAAATAAGAGCGTAACAGGTCGTCCGCGCGACTGCAAACACTCAAAATTGAAATGGCGGCGAATTTCGAGAAATGACATTCCTGCGTCGTTGACTACAATTCTGGTCATGAAATACGCGATTGTCATTCCAGATGGATGTGCCGACGAACCGCTCGATGTGCTCGGTGGCCTCACGCCGTTGCAGGCGGCGAAACTGCCGAACATGGACCGGGCTGCGCAGCTCGGTGTCGTCGGCCTCAGCAACAACGTGCCCGCATCGCTGACGCCGGCGTCCGATGTCGCGACGCTGTCGCTGTTCGGTTACGACCCGCTGAAGGTGTACACCGGTCGCGCGCCGCTCGAAACCGCCGCGATGGGCATCGCGCTCGGGCCGAACGATTGGGCGATCCGCTGCAACCTCGTTTATGTGCAAGACGGTTGTATGTGGGACTTCACCGCCGGGCACATTTCGAGCGAAGACGGCGCGCCGCTGATCCACGCGATTCAGCAGGAACTCGGCGGGAAGGAAGTCGCGGGTGGTACGCTCGAATTTCATGCGGGCGTGCAGTACCGGAACATCTTAGTGTGGCGCGGGCGTTCGGATTCTGCGCCGTTCGCGGGCATGAAAACGCAACCGCCGCACGACATCCCGGAGAAACCGGTCGCCGATTATCTGCCACAAGGGGCCGCGCGTGACATCCTGGTGTCACTGATGGAAGCGAGCAAGCCGATCCTCGCGAATCACCCCGTCAACCTCCGTCGTATCGCCGAAGGCAAACGGCCCGCCACGCAGATTTGGCTTTGGGGGCAGGGGAAATCGCCGACGGTGCAGCCATTCGAGGAAATTTACGGCAAGCGCGGCGCGATCATTTCGGCGGTCGATCTCGTTCGCGGCGTCGGCGTGTTGCTCGGTTGGAAGCGAATCGATGTCCCCGGCGCAACGGGTTACCTCGATACCGATTACGCCGCCAAAGGTCGTTACGGCGTCGCCGCGCTCAAGGATTATGATCTCGTCTGCGTTCACGTCGAATCGCCCGATGAGGCTTCGCACGAAGGCCGCGTCGATGAAAAAGTGAAGGCACTCGAACGCATCGACGAGCATATCGTCGGCCCGCTTTTGGAGGCCTTGCCGAAGTACGGCGACTGGCGAATTTTAATCGAACCCGATCACCGCACGACACTGCGAACCCGCGCTCATGCGTACGGCGCGGTGCCATTCGCGGCTGCCGGCACGGGTATCGCGTCGGCGGGACAGATGAGTTACGATGAAGTGACCGCCGCACGGGGTACGCTCAGTTTCGACCCCGGCTGGCAGCTCATGCACTGGTTCCTGCGAGGTTCCGCCTAATGCGACTTTCGATCTTACTCGGCTGCGTCGTCTGGTCGTTGACCCCGGCACTTGCGCCCGCACAAGATGCCGCGAAGGCGTTGAAACTCCGCTGGTATGGCCAGTCGTATTTTCAACTGGAGACGCTGGCCGGCAAGAAAGTCGTCTTCGATCCGCACGCGATCCCGGAGTTCGGGCGGCACCTCGTTTCCGCTGACGTCATCCTCTGTTCGCACTTGCACAACGACCACGCGCAACCCGAGTTGGTCGAAGGCTACAAGACCGCCCGCACCCTGTTTGGGCTGAAGGAAATCAAGGGTCGCACGCCGGACTGGGTGCGAATCGACGAGAAAATCGGCGCGATTGCGATCCGCACCGTAGGCACGTATCACGATGCCGAGAACGGCATGGCGAAGGGGAAGAACACGATCTTCATCGTGCAAGTCGACGGCCTCACCTTCTGTCACCTCGGCGACTTGGGCCATGAATTGAGCGAAGATCAAGTGAAAGCGGTCGGCAAAATCGACGTGCTGATGATGCCGATCGGCGGCACCTATACGATCAACGGCGATCAAGCGAAGAAGGTCGCCGCCGCGCTGAAACCCCGTTTGTACATCGTGCCGATGCACTACGGCGTCCCCGGCTACGACGACCTCAACGGCCCCGAAGAATTCCTCGATGGCTCGAAGAACGTCAAACGCACCCCGCTCAGCAACGAATTAGTCATCGCACCCGACGCCAAAGCCGACGAACCGACGGTGATATTACTGAGTTGGAAATCGTCGGGATTGGGACAACCGAAGAAGTGATCTTGTTAGCCCGACGCGCAAGCGAGGGATGTTATCGTTTCTGCGATGGCATGTAAATCCAGCGGGTTCCCCTCGCTGGCGCGTTTTGAAGTTGCGCTGTTTGCAGGTACACGCAGGGGTACGACGTAAGACGTCTAACCCTGGGCTAGAAGATCGAACCCCGTTGGGGTAAATGCATAGCCAATTTTTACCCCAACGGGGTTCCATCTGACAGACCAGGGTTAGACGCTTCGTCGTACCCCTGGGTGTACTTTGACAATGTTCATTATCGAAAACCCGGCGAGCGGCACGGCGTAAGCGTGCCGTGCGAACCCTCTGCGGCTACCACGGCACGCTTACGCTGTGCCGCTCGCCAAGCGCAGGTTTGTGCGTGAAACGCCTGCATTTCAAGACAGGCGATCGAATCGCGCAACTTCAAAACTTGCGCGTCGGGCGTGCGCCGTGGAAAGGTGGTGTTGGTCCCATGGGTGCGAGACCCATCCTGGAGGGCGGTTGGGCCACCGGGAAGCAGTCGGAGTCGATCGGGAGGTAACGAACGGTCGAGAGCCTTCGATGAAAAGGGCGGTGCGAGCCGTTCAGCGAGTGTCCGGGCCGTAACGCGAAGTGAACGTCGAATGAGCCTCGAAAATGCTAATTGCGGAAGCCGACCCTCTGTCCGAAAGGGGAAGGCCACGTCGCACGAACCGAGACAACCGGGTTCGTGCGGTTCCGCCGGGGCGATGACGATGGCACGGCACAAGGGGATTGACATCGCAACACGGGAGATCCGGTGCGGCGATCGTTGTTGGGACGATCGACCAGTGTCCCGCGAGGGAATGACTGTGCCACATCGGAAGTCGGAGAGGCTCGTAGTACCGTTGAAGCGGGGTAATGCCCGTGGAGGGAAGGGGTCTCACTTCCCAAGAAGTATCCAAAGGAACGAAGGCCGGGAGAGTGACGCGAGTCTATAACCTCCGAAAGCGGTCGGGAAATTCCAGAGGGTGCTGCATGAGAAAGCGAAGGCGTCGCCGAAGTATCGCGTGAGCGATGGCTGGGCGAGCTGGCCGAGGAACGGAAGACGGAAGCGTCTTTGGGTTCCCCGTTCGAACGACAAGTATCTGGAAATGGGCCGAGCCGATATCGCTCTGGTACCGTCTGGGAACGGTCCTTGGGGTCTGTCAAAAGATCCGCGAGGAGACGAGTCGCCGAACGACGTCACGGAGTCCGTTTGGGCGACGGGACGGGAGCCGGGCAGGTGGTGCAACAACACACGTGTCGCAGGCTCCGCTGGGGTTGCGTGCGAAGCATCAACAGAGGGCTGGCCGCCATGGTCCTCCCGATCTGAGCGACATCTCAGTGAATCTGTTGCCGTCGCTTTGACGTGACTCGCTGTGTGCGTAATCGTGCTAAATTGGGTCGGAGAGCCGGATGCGGTAATTCTGCATGTCCGGTTCGACGAGCGGGGAGTGGAAACGGGGTAATTGACAAGGAAGGTGGGGGAGGTCGCGAAACCCGCAGGCACTACTGCGCGGCCGCTCTACCGGAACCCAGGTGCTTCCCGAAGATCGACAACCGCGCCACTCCTCGACTCTACTAACAAAACCCATCGTGCAACAAAACGATCCCGTCTCACGTTCAGCAAATCCCCTTCACTACGTCGCCGCGGCTGGCGGGTAGTGGCCGACCTTGGGCATCGCGTATCTCCGATGCCGGGTCGATGCCGATCGCGTGCAAGATCGTTGCCGTTAGATCTTGTGGCGTCACTTTGCCTTCCTTGGGGTACGCGCCTATGGCGTCGGATGCCCCGTAGGCTTGTCCGCCTTTTATGCCGCCACCTGCGAGTGCCACCGAGAAAACGTGCCCCCAATGGTCGCGGCCGCCGCGACCATTGACGCGCGGCGTCCGGCCAAATTCCGACATGCAAACCACGAGCGTTTCGTCCAACATCCCGCGTTCGTCGAGGTCGTTGACGAGCGCCGAGAACGATTGATCGAGCGTCGGGGCCAACACCGTTTTGAGGCGTGCATTCTCTTGCGCGTGCGTGTCCCAACACGGCGCATCCGATGGCTCATCCGGCCCGCGAAACCAGTTCACTTGCACCAGCGACACGCCCGCTTCGATGAGTCGGCGCGCGAGCAAACAGCTTTGGCCGAAGTGGTGGCGACCGTAACGATCTCGCACGCCGACCGACTCGCGGTTGAGGTCGTACGCCATGCGGGCTTGCGGTGAACCGAGCAAATCGAAGGCTTGCGTCGTGTGCCGATCGTACTGCCCGACGGGGCCAGCGGTGGTACTGGCGAGGCTGCGGTCGAAGCGTTGCAAAAGATCGCGGCGATCGCTGAGGCGACCGAGTGGCACGTCGGCCATCAGCGTGAATTCGGGGATGCGAAACTGCGGCGAGGCGGGTTCGCAGCGAAACAGCCACGGGTCGCTGGCACGGCCGAGGAACCCGGCATCTTGCCCCGGCCAGACGGAATTATCGGTGTTGAAAATGTGCATCGGCAGTCGCACCGCGCCCGGCATCCCGTGCTTGTCCCCCGCGATTCGCCGCACCAAACTCGCCAGTGTCGGCCAGTCGTTTGGCGGGCCGGGGTTCACGTTCTCCGCATTCATCGGCGCGTGCGGCACGCCGGTTAGCATGGAATAACCGCTCGACGAATGCGCGTTGTCGCCGGTGGACATCGCCCGCACGAAACAGAGTTTGTCGGCCTGTTGCGCGAGCTTCGGGAATAGCGAACAGATATTCACGCCGGGCACGTTGGTCGCGATCGGGCCGAACTCACCGCGAATCGTTTCGAGCGCATCGGGCTTCGGATCCCAGGTCGAATGCTGCGGCGGCCCGCCGAGCAGGAACAGCACGATGCAGTTCTTCGCGCGTTTCGCAGAAGTCGGCGAACTCGCCTGAATCCGATTCAACGTGGGCAACGACAGCCCGAGCGCAGCGAGGCCACCGGCACGGAAGACTTCGCGGCGCGACACGCCATCGCAAAGCGACGCAGACGATTCGCGGATACTCAACATGTGAGGCCATCCTCCGGACGATTGGGAGAGTACAAAACGCGCAATTAGGCGGGATGTTAAGAGAGTACCCGAAATTCGGCCCGCAAGCAAGTCTGCGAAAAACGAACCGCAAGTCCAAATGCGGTTGCGATTCGTACGCGAGGCAAATTCTATGGGACATCCGGCTCACGCGAAACTTCACCCATACGATTTCCGATAGTCAAAAAATCGCAGGCGATGCGACGCAAGTCGACTTTTGTGTCGTGCACGAAGTGACGCAAAAGTGTCGCGAAATGACATAGAAGTGCGCGCAAATGACATAGAAATGTCGCATTCGGTCGATTTTCGGTCGCATTCGGTCGTGAAACAACCAGTAGTTGCGGCTGATGCGAAATCGAGAGCCTCGACGTAACCCGCGATAAAAGTGTGAGATACGGCAAAAATGCCAGTTCGGCATCGGCGATTTGCGATCAAAAAGTGGCGTTTTGGGTCGCGAAAATGGCAAAAACAGACTAAAAATCCGTCCGCAATTGTGACTTACGTCGATTCTGACCTGCAAATACCCAGACCAACTACACTGATAAGGGGACATCTACGGCGGATTGCGAGGTTACGGAAATGGAACGGCGGCGGTTTCTGGCGAACACTCCTGGCGGTGCGTTCGCGCCTCTGTTGCCGGAGCCAGATCGAGCGGAATACGCCCTATTACGCGTGTCTCGCCGCGCAATGGCGACGAAGTTCGAGATCGCGATTCCTTACGGCACTCCGGATGCACTCGCGGCCGCCACCGATTCGCTCGATCTCATCGACGACCTCGAAGACCAACTCACGATTTATCGCGACAGCGAACTGATGCAGATCAACGAAACCGCTGCAAATGGCTGGGTGGCCGTCGAACCGAAGCTGTTTGAATTGCTGCAAAACTGCGCGACATATACGCTCGAAACGGCTGGCGCGTTCGATGCCGCGACAGGGGCACTCACCGAGGCGTGGGGCTTCCAGCGAAGGCAGGGTGGCGTGCCATCGCCACATCAGCGTGCCGAGGCCATGGCGAAAACCGGGATGCGGCACGTGATGCTGAACGCCGAAACGCGGTCTATTAAGTTCCGTCAACCCGGCTTGAAGCTGAATCTCGGCAGCATTGGCAAAGGTTACGCTTTGGATCGTGCAGCGGAGTTGTTGCAAACGCGCTGGGGAATCCGCTCGGCGTTGTTGCACGGCGGCGGCAGTAGCGTGCGGGCGATCGGCGTTCCGCCAGACGACAATCGCGGCTGGCCGATTGCGATTCGCCACCCGTGGGATACCGCCCGAACGCTCGGTACCGTGCGGCTGGATGGTTGCGGTTTCGCAACCTCAGCGGCCACGTTCCAGCATTTCGAGTACAATGGCAAAAAGCTGGGGCACGTGCTCGACCCGCGAACCGGTTGGCCCGCCGAAGGCACCGCCAGTGCGAGTGTGGTGGCCCGAACCGCCGCAGAAGCCGATGCGTATTCCACGGCGTACTTCGTACTCGGTGCCGCTTCGCACAACGGTACGAAACCGCACTTGGGAAGCGTAATCCTGACCGATGGCGATACGCTGGCGATCGACCTGCCCAGAGATCTGTATTCCCCAGCGACGTTTCGCGAACGCTACCTGAACGACTTGAGTTTCCCCGATTGATGGAATCCCTCTCATCATGATCCCAACTTCCGTCATCTACGCCGGACTCGCCGGTTGCCTGATTGCCCTCGTCGTTGCCACCGCGCAGCAAAAGTGGCAATGGAAGGTGTTTTTCCTATTGGCATTACGGCTGGCGATCGGCTGGCAGTTCCTGTTCGAGGGGCTGAACAAGATCCATTCGCACAACGTCGGTCCATCCGAAACGAACAAGGTGTTCACCAGCGAACCGTACTTCAAAGCCTCGCCGACGTGGTTCGGCGGCGTGATGCGAACGCAGTTCGACGATCCTGCCGTGACCTTCGCCAGTAAGCTCAAAACGACGCTGGAAACGACCCCGGCCGAGTTCGCGAAACTCTCGCTCGAAGCGCAAGCCGCCGCCTGCCCCGCCGATGTGGCGAAGGAACTCGACCCGTTGCCGGAAACAACCGAGGCGGCGATCAAGAAGGCCACCGCAGCCGATATCAAGGGTGCGCCGGGTGCGTACGACAAAGAGCTTGCGACCATTGCGAACGAAGAAGCGGCTGAGATGTTTGCGGCCAAGGATGACAAAGCCAAGGCCGCCGCGAAGGAGAAAGCCGAAGACGCCCGCAAAGCATCAGCCAAGAAGCGCGATACCACGCTCGCCGACGCCAAGAAACGCGACGAAGGTGCGAAAGAACTTGCAGAAAAGGCGATTCTCGCATCGAAGGCCAAGTACGCACGCTGGGTTTACGGCGCAGAAGGCCGCGACACGAAGGTGAAATTCGTCGGGCAAGATGTGGCGTTGACCGCCCCCCAACGATTCGCACACATTAACTGGCTGAAGGGCGAAGTCGCTGCCGCGAACGAACGACTTTCCATGAAGCTCGGCAACGGGAACGGCACGGAGAACAAGCGCGCCGCCGAGGTGCGAACCGAACTCGTCGTCGCCGAAGCCGACCTCGCGAACGATGCAAATGGATTCGTTGCCGAACTCAAAACCGGCCTCGGCTGGACAAAGTCCGCCGCCGAAAAACCCGTCGCCAAGCCCGGCGAACTGGCCGACCGCTTCACGATGTATTTCATCGCCTCCGTCGGTGCCTGTTTGTTGCTCGGGTTATTCACGCGAATCAGTTGCGTGCTCGCCGCCGGGTTCCTCGTCACGACATACCTCACGTGGCCGGCCGTACCGTGGTACCCGCAACCGCCGAACACCGAAGGCAACCCGTTGTTCATCAACAAGAACCTCATTGAGTGTTTCGCGCTCCTGAGCCTCGCGTTCCTGCCAACGGGTCGCTGGTTAGGTCTCGACGCGATTATCGCGTGGGCCTGCGGCTGCGACAAACCGAAGAAGGTCGCAGAGCCGAAGGCGGTTTGACGACCCAACTGAACGAAATCGAATTTAACACACATTCGCCTTGGAGCTTCCCGATGCCTCTCGATATTACTGCGGAACAGAAAGCCCAAGGGGCGAAGAACTTTGCGAACACCGCCGGCGACCTCAGTCGGCGCGGGTTCATGAAGAGTATGGTGGCGGGTGCTGCCGTGGTGCCCGTTTCCGCGGCCGTTTACTTCGGCTACGATTCCTGGAAGGGCAACAAAGCCGTTCGCACTGCGCTCATCGGTTGCGGCGACGAAGGCTGTGTCCTCGTCGGTGACCACAACCCCGAATTCAACGAAATCGTCGCCGTCTGCGATCTCCGGCCATCCAACATCGACCGTGTTTTCAAGATCGACACGCCACCCACTGTGCGAAAAGGACTCAACAAGGTCTACGGAACAGCAACCGCCGCAAAGATCGAGAAGTTCGACGACGTCAAAAAACTGCTCGGGGAAGCCAAGAGGTTGAACCTCGAAGCCGTTATCATTGCCACGCCGTTGAACACACACGATGTCATCGCCAAGCTGTGCATGGATGCCGGCCTGCATGTGCTCTGCGAGAAGCTCATGGCCCGCAACGTCACCCGATGCAAGGATATGATCGCTTACGCGAAGAAGAGTGGTTTGCTGCTCAACATCGGTCACCAGCGGCATTACAGTACGCTGTACGCCCACGCAGTCGAGGTCGTGAATTCCGGCGTGCTCGGCGACCTCAAGCACATCAAGGCCCAGTGGCCGCGAAACAACTCCTGGCTTTTCACCGCCACCGACGACGAGAAGAAGAAGTTTTCCGATAAGTACCCGTTGCCATACTACCGCGACGGTTGGTGCAAGCCGATTCTGAAAGAGGATGAAGCACTCACCGACGCCAAGGCCCAGGAGTGGGGCTTCAAGAATATCGAGCAGCTCGTCCGCTGGCGACTCTTCGACAAAACCGGCGGCGGGCTGATGGCCGAACTCGGCAGCCACCAACTCGATGCGGCGAGCATTTTCCTCGGTAACGTCCACCCCCTTGCGGTGTCCGGCGTCGGCGGGAAGTACTTCTACGGCCCCGGACGCAACGACCGAGAAGGCGACGACGGCGTGTTCGTGAACTACGAATTCCCCGGCCCTAACCACCCCAAGGGCCGCAACAAGGGCAAGGACGAAAGCGACATCGTCGTGGTGTCGTATACGTCGTTCAACACGAACAGCTTTGAAAAATATGGCGAGTGCCTAATGGGCAGTCGCGGCACGATGATCGTGGAGACGGAATCGAACGTGTATCTGTACAAGGAGCCAGAACCGGGCAAGAAGGACAGCGGCGGCCGCGATACGGCAGTGGCCGTCACGACAGCGGGCGGCGGCAAACCCGCGATGGAAGCGACGAGCACCTGGGGCGGAGCGGGTGGCCCCGCCGTGGTGAAAGCCCCCGGAGCCGCCGACTGGGATACGCCGGTTCGCGGGTATCGCACTGAGATGGAACACTTCGCGTATTGCTTGCGCCGCTGGCAGGAACTCAAACAACCCGTCAGCTACGAGAAGAATTCCGACGGCAAGATGAAGCACGCGGACATCCTGCCACGTTGCCACGGCGAAGTGGCGATGGCCGACGCGATCCTCGCATTGACGGCAAACATGGCAATGAAGAAGCGCGAACGGATCGTCTACGAAGACGGCTGGTTCAACCCCGAATCTGCCGATGTGCCGGAGACGAAACACGCCGCCGACCAGAAGCTGTAACGCGGAATTTAGTTCTGGACTTCGCACGGCAATCAACTAGAGTGGTTGCGTTGCTATCGCGTGCGGGGAGAACTCGATGAATCCATTGAGATGTTTCGTACTCCGGTTCGCAGTTGCGTTCGCCACCGCCACTCTGACGGTTGGAGTGGCGTCTGCTCAGACGGCCTTTACGAGCGGGAACCTCGTCGTTTTACGCATTGCCGATCGAACGGCGTCCACCGCACAAACCGTGCAGATTCAGGAATACACGACCAGCACAACGAGTCTCGGGACGGCCCTACAATCGATCATCATCCCTTCATCGTCGGAAACGAACAAGTTCACCGTCGTCGGCAATTTGACGGCGGCTGGAAATCTAACCTTAAACCCAAATAACACGATAACTTTCGCCGGGTATCGTGCTTCCAGTGGCGATTCGTCGCCAGTCACTGTGTCATCTGCGACGGTCAATCGAGCGATCGGTTCGCTCAATCTCACGACGGGTGTCGTGAATACGAATGTCAGTTTGAGCGGTGCTTACGATAAACTCACCTTCCGAAGCGTGGCCACTTCAAATGGTCAAACCTTTTATCTTTCTGGTGCGGGCGGTACTACAGCAGCGGCTTCAGGAGCAGGTCAAATCGCGACTGTGACGGGTGGATTGCCAGACACAGTAACGACGCTCAGTTCGACCACCGCCCTTACAACGGACTTTCGCGATGGTCTGCATCACATTCAGGTCGCGAATGGCAACCTCTTCGTGTCTTCTGGTTCCGGAACTCCCGGACAGCGAGTTTATCAAGTTGGAACGGGATTACCGACCACCGGCAATCAAACTCTCAGCGCGAGCTTTGCAAGTCAAGGTATATCGAACGCTTACAACAGTTTCGCACTCGCTCGTCTCGGAACGGGTACCAGTTGGAACGGCACGGGTTACGACACGATTTATGCGGTCGATAACAATAATGCGGTAGGTTCTTCTGTGCAGAAGTGGAGTTTCGATGGCACGTCCTGGACGGCAACTGGCAATATCGCCGTATTCGGTGTCAATCATATCGCGATCCGACAGAACTCCATCGCAAGCGTCGATCTGTTCGTCACCACACAAACTCCCACAGCGTTAACTTTGTCGACGATCCAAGTCCTCACCGACACAACTGGTTTTGGTGGCTCACTATCCGGTTCGTTCAACACGATTCTCTCTGGTACGGGCAACGAAGGCTTCCTCGGCATCGCGTATTACACCCCCGTGCCCGAGCCGAGTACCGTGCTCGCGATCTCCGCAGCGGCGGTGGCGCTCGTCGGTGCGGTGCGTCGCCGCCGGCGGGGCGAACGAGTTCTTGCGTGATTGCGTACAGGCGAATATCTTGACTACGCCCGGCGAGAACCTTCCGCGGGGCGATCTCGTTTCCCGATTTGTGAACCGCACTCATGGCCGTCGAACCCGTGAACCCGTTCGCTCGGCGTTCCCTCGGACAGCGATTGCGCGGCGTGCCTCGCGCCACCTTATCCTCGCTCATCTGGCTACCCGTCATTGTGTATCGTGGCGTTCGCTCGTTGCCTTTGACCATCCGGTTGGCGGCCATCGCCGTGTTGCTTCCGACCATCGGTTATGGCGGCTACCTCACTTACCAAAAATACGATGACCGTTCGCGGAATCGGGCCGTGATTGCCGAGTGGCAACAGTTTGAGATTGCGGCGGGTAAGGGGGCGGAGCCGAGCGAACTCCAGGCGATCCTCGGCAAGATTCTCGCAATCCGTCCGACCGACCCGAACGCGCTGGCCCGGCGCGATGCACTCGATTGCGGTTCCTCGGACATCGGCGATCAATCGATGGTCGTCATGCTGATGCGAGGGCATATCTTCGCGGGGCGGATCGGGGATGCCGCGCGTGAAGCGGCGAAACGGCACGCCACCGAGCCGCGCGACTGGTTCGCGAATTGCGTACTTGCCCACGATGCGCTCATCCACGGTAATCGCGACAAAGCGAACCCCTATCTCACGGCGCTCAGCAACCCGGACTCGCACGACATTGGCATCGAGCCGGGCGGCCTCCGCTACGGCATCGAAGTGTTGCGGATGGCGGGCCGCGATGTTTCTCCCGTTCGTGCGTTCCTGGCCAAGCGGGTGTTGCCCGTGATGCGCGGCGAAAACGTCGCGAAACTGCCACCGCGTTCGCTGGCGCAATTCGCACATTGTTACGCGGAAACATTGCTCGCAGATGAGCTTTCGCCGGGGTTGGCCGAGTTCTGGGCACCCGCGACGCGGCTGGCCGAACGCGCGCTTTCCGTCGCGATAGAAACCGACGATCGCATCGCCGCCGAGCAAGTCGGCGAACTCGGACCGCGACTTGCCGATGGCCTCAATCGACTGCACGCCGCAAAACAAATCGTCGATGACCAGAAGAACGAACTAACCGCAGAAAACGAAGATCGCACCGTGCGGGCATGGCGATTCGTACTGTTTAAGCAGCCGAAATCGGCATCCGCCTACGCGGGCCTCGCACTCTCCGCTGCTCGCACCGGCAAGCCCGATGAGGTGCGCGAACGGATCGACAAGGGATTAGAAATTTGCGGCGACGACCCACAATTGCTGTCGTTATACTTGCGCGTGTGTATCGCGGAAAATCGCCCCGCCGATGCGATGCAACGATGTTTCACCGCGGCAGAAAAGAAGCCTTCGGACCTCGCTGGCTGGTTGCTGGCCGCCGATGCCGCACTCGCCGCTGGGCAGCGGGATAAGGCACTCGTCGCCTGCCGAAACGCCCGCGACCTCGCACCGAATAAACTGTTGGTCGCGCGAGTAGAAACTCGCATGTGGTGCGAAGCGGGCTTCCCGAACGAAGCCTGGAAAGTCATCTCGCTCTACCCGCAAATCGATGTCGCACGCGACCCGATTGCACTCCGCTACTACACCCGCGCCGCGATCGAACTCGGCGAGGAAGCGAAGTTCGCGACCGTGCAAACACTAGCAAACGAGACGAACGACCCCACGTTACCACTCGCCATCGCGCAAGGATTTGCCGACACGCCCGACGATGCCGAACGCCTCGTTCGCACGGCGAAACTCGCGTCAGCGATACTCGACCGTTGGCCGAGCGCGACGGCGGCGGCGAAAATTCGCGCGAATGCTCTGGTGCGCAAACTCGAACTCGGGCCGACGCCGTGGGACCGGAAAGTCGTCGATGAAGCTGTGAAGGCGTGCGAGTTTGCACTCGCAGCCGAACCGATGGAATCGACCATCACGGGACATCTCGCATGGTTGAAACTCCGCGGGCAAGACGATGCTGCGGCCGCAATTCGCATCATCGCGCCGCTACGTCCTTCACCCAATCGATTGTCTTCCGATCAGATCGAAATCGTCGGCGCGGTGTTGCTCGCGAACGGCCAACCGGAAGAAGCCGCCCGCGTACTCGAACTCGGCTCGCAGTTGTCGCAGCGTAAGGCAGGTACACTGATACAATTGTCTCGGGTATACCGCACACTCGGACGCACGTCCGATGCCGAGTCGATCCTGACCGTTGCGGCAACGATTCCCCAAACGGCTCGCGAACGAATCGACTATCGCAACGCGGTGAACGACTTGCAAGGAAAACCCCGATGATGCGTACACTCTCGACGTTGTGTTTCACACTGATGTTAGTCGGAACTGGCACCAGCCAGACACCCCCAGCCGCAGCCACCGAGAACGAGCAAAAGGGCCGCGAATTGTTTCGCGCGGGCAAGGTTGCCGAGTCGCTGGCGCAGTTACAGCTTGCGGTGAAAGCAAACCCGCAACTGCCGCCCGCCAAGATGATGTTGGCCGATT
>JAYWCL010000029.1:0-16835 GCA_043780595.1 Limnoglobus sp. | reverse complement strand
CCTCGCCACCGCCCGAAACCCCCACGCTACTCGCGCCCCCCGCGAGCCCGTAAACGTACGCACCTGCTACCCAAAACTACCGCGATTTGAACCATGCCTCACAAAGAGTTCAATTTTGAACCAAACGATCTACCTAACGCGGCGAGTACTTCGCTTTCTTAAGTTAGTATCATCTCAATAAAGGGGATCGCCGATGACACCACTTCTTCAGCAAGCTTTCACGACACTTGCGGCCTTGCCGGCGGATGAGCAGGATGCCGTGGCGGCTTGGCTTATGGACGAATTAGCGGCCGAGGACGCTTTCGACCGGGACGTGACTGCGACTGGCGACCGGCTGGCTGGTTTGGCGACGCAGGCCCTCGCCGAGCACCGGGCAGCACCAAACAAGGCTGTTACTATCACCCCGCGGTAATTGCTGGCTCCGGGTTTCTCGTGGCCGGTGCTGTCACTGTCGGTAGCACGATGGCCCGGATCGTTCGGAGGTGGGCGGTGTTTCGTTCGAGATAGGCTTCGGCTTTGTCGCGATTCCAACCGGCAGCGGGGTCGAACGACACGGCGGCGGTCGTTGGCAGCCCGTCGCTCGCAATGATCCATTCCCTCACGCCCGCTTCGAGTTCGACCCACGGCCCCGTAGCTTTTTCGGGCATCGGCCAACAGGCGATGAGTCGACCATTTTCGTGCCAATGCCAGGTGCCGTTCGGCGTCAGGCGCGTCTCGCCGAGTTCGCGGGCGGCGAGGGCTTTCGCTTCGGCGGGCGGGAACGATGTGGGGAACGCAATTTCCACGGGCAGGTATTCGCCGTGCATCGTCGTGCCGAAACGCAGTTCGACTTCGGGTTTGTCGATCAGCGGTTCGCAAATCAGCGGCAACTTCGTTAGCGGTGGCGTGGCCAAGCGAACGACGAGCCGGTCCGCTTCGTGGAACCAACTGGGCTGATAGGCGGATTGCCAGTGGTCCATCGCGAAGTCGGTGGCCTGAGCAACCGATTTCCCGTTGGTGTGCGATTTCGTGTAACCGTTCGTGTGAGTACCGTGCATAGTTTGGTGATCGACGGGCAGCCGAGGAGTGAAGTCGCCGAGCAGAAGTTGCTTTGCGGCGAAGCCCGAAAGTCGGGCGTAGTCGGTTTCGTTCACGGTTTCCGCACCGCAAATCGCGAGGCGAGTGAATCCGCCCGCCACGATGGCGAGGTCATCGGTAAAATTCGTTGCATTTATCGTGCCAACGACGATGCGATACCCGAGGAGTTCGCGTCGAGCGGCGGCTTGCGTTTCCGTGTCGATGTTCGTCGCTTCGCGCTCGGCATGTGCGAGTGCGGAATGCGCTTCCTCACGTTCGATGGTAAAGGTTTCCCGCGTAACGGGGAAGCCCTGTTCCGCCATTGCCGACGCGGCATGTTGTCGTTCGGCCTCGATCGCATTGCGGCGTGCGGTGGCGAGTGAATGTTCGACCTCGCACTCGCTCAGCCGCCGTGCGATTTCTGCTTCGATGGGCGCGCAGTGAGCGGGTTTCACTTCGTGGGTCGGCTCGGTGTCGCGAATCGCCTGCTCGACGGCGTGGATTTTCGCTTCGAGTTCGGCAGTGTGTGCCGTCGTGTCGCCGGAGAACATCGCTTTCCAGAACGAACCCGAAAGCACCCGCCCCGCCTTCTTGGCTTCCAGGTGGGCGGCGATCGGCTTCCACTCTTCCCGCAATACGTGAAGTTCACTCTCGAGCTTAGCACGGCGTGCGGTCGCGTCGGCAGTGGCGGCGTCGGCATCGCGGCTCGCAATACCGAGCGGCGAATCGCGCTGTGCCGCGTCTGCCCGAACGACATCTGGAATCGCGGCGCATTCCGCCGTCAATCGTTGGCAGTCGGCATCGGCGACGGCGTGCGCTTCGGCCAGTTGCACGATGCGATCCCACATCGGCTCCGCTGCCACGAATCGTGCGAGGCGTTCGGTAGCCGATCGGTGTCGCGATTGGATTTCAGCACGAAGGCGATCGATGGCCGCGGCGACGATGGCGTGCGACGTGCGTTCGGGGAACTCGTCGCTCGACATCGCGAGTATCGCTATCGGCCCACATAATTCGACCAGCCGATTCGCACATGCCTCGTTGGGGGCGACAATCAGCACCCGTTCGCCTTGCTGTACCAGCGGGGCGTAGACATTGTGCAAGAAACGTTCGATCGCTTCATCGGCATCGTGGGAAACCCAGAACCGATCCGGGCATTCGCGGGCTTGCGATTCCGCAACGTCTCCCGTCCGCGAATCGACGGGTCGATCCGAAGTCGGCGTCGTCTGAAGGGCATTCCGCCCCGATGGCAACGTGGCTACCAAAATGGGATGCATTTCCAGGAGTCGTGAATCAGTGGTTTTCAAGCGAGCGGTGATTTCGTTTCCTAGTGGCCGAGCAGTCAATCGATTCTGCGTAGACTTCCATACCCACTGCGCAAACGAACCTTACGACAACATACTACGCCGAGTATAGACGCTATACGAGGGATAAACGTGCACACTCGGGAAATTCACGATTTTCCTCAAATTCGTCGTCGGTATCTCCGGCAGGTGAACGAGCACTATTCTGGCGATGCGAAATCTTTTCGGCAAAATATCGTTGCAAGTCGCAACCCGACAAGCTAATAATGGTTAGATGAGTGCGTGCCGTCCGTTCGGCTCGCAACGTCTCGAACTACTGTCGAAGAGAGTGTTCCCATGCTGCGTGCATTACTTGCGATTGTGATCGGCCTCAGCGCCGCATCACTCGTTACGATCGCTGCCGACGAGAAGAAGAAGGCCGACAAAGAGGCCAAAGTCACCAAGCTCGAAGGCAAGCTGTGTTGCACGAAGTGCAGCCTCAGCGAAACCGACGCCTGCGGCAACGCGTTGAAGGTCAAAGATGGCGACAAAGAAGTCATCTATTACCTCGACGACAAGGGCGCGAAGGCCCCTTACCACAAGGCCATCTGCACCGAAGAGAAGGACGCCACCGTCGAAGGTAAGGTCGTCGAGAAGGACAAGAAGAAGCACATCGAAAACCCCAAGGTCACGTTCGCTAAGAAGTAATGATTTCGCTACGCGAAGCCGACTGACGCCATCCGAACGGGTGGCGTTTTTCGTTTCCATCGCTCCCCTTACGCGGTTGGTACTGTTAGCGAGCCGCGATACGATGACGGCTACGGAGGAACACAGCATGAAGATTATTCTGGCGAACCCACGCGGATTCTGTGCGGGGGTCAACATGGCGATCGAAGGTTTGGAGAAGGCCCTCGGACTCTTCGGACGACCGCTCTACGTCTATCACGAAATCGTACACAACCGACCGATCGTCGACCGCTTCCAGAATCAAGGCGTCGTGTTCGTCGACGATATTTCCGAAGTGCCGAACGGCGCGACGGTCCTTTACAGCGCCCACGGCGTGGCCCCGCAGATTCGCCAACAGTCCGCCGAACGCAATCTGCGCTCGATCGATGCGACCTGCCCGCTCGTGACGAAAGTCCACATGGAGGCGGTCAAGTATGCGAAAGAGGGCTACACGATCGTGCTGATCGGCCACGAAGGACACGACGAAGTGCTAGGCACGATGGGCGAAGCCCCGGATCATATGGTGCTCGTCGAAGATGCAAAAGATGTTGCGGCGCTCGCGCTACCGGCCGATGTCAAACTGGCATACCTGACGCAAACGACGCTGAGTGTCGATGAAGCGAATATCGTCATCGCGGCGCTCAAGGCGAAGTATCCGCAGATCGTCGGGCCGAACAAAGCCGACATTTGTTACGCGACGCAGAACCGCCAGGAAGCGGTACACGAGATCGTTCCCGAAGTCGATGTCGTGCTGGTGCTGGGCAGTCAGAATAGTTCGAACAGCCAGCGACTCGCCGAGATTGCCCGCACCTACCACAAGCCGAGTTACCTGATCGATCGCGCGAACGAACTGCGTAGCGAGTGGTTTCATTCGAGCGACACCGTGCTGATTACGGCCGGGGCGAGTGCGCCGGAAGACCACGTCCAAGACTGCGTGAAATATCTCGTCGACAACTACAACGCCACGGTCGAACACCGTGTCGTCCGCGAAGAACACGTGAGTTTCCCACTGCCGAAAGAGTTGCGCGTGCTGGTACGAAAGTAACCGAGAGGAGCTGCGACATGAGCCTACCGAGTGTGGCCCGATCGACGAAGAAACCTCCGGAGAAAGCAAAACTTCGCTTCGGCCCGGCCGACCACGGGCAGACGCGGGAGGAAGCGTTGCCGAGGCTAGTGGGACGAATTGTCAACCGCGTGGAGACAGAGTCGCCGAGTCTTGCGGCTGACGTGATTTTGTCGTCGTACATCGTTGCCGGGATGCACATTCAGAAGCGAATCCTCCAAGCGATCTTTCAGGGAGTTTTGGCCATGCACGAATCGGTTGCTTACGACATCATCATGGAAGAAGGGGCCGTCGCCCACATGCACAAATTGATCCTCCGGTTGGGTCGATTGAAGTATGGCAAGGCGACGTTGGAGCAGAAAAACAAGTTGAACTCCATTGAGGATCTGGAACGCCTCGACCGAATGATCCTGCGCGTGGCGCGTGTGAAATCGTGGGACGCTTTAATGCGAGGTCGATGAGAAACAACCGATGACGGAAGCAGAATGGCTTTGCAGGAAAACCGTGATACTCGAAACGCTGAACCACTTGCCGCAACTGCCGCTACGCCGCGATTGGCGGATCGGCTGTGCGGGTGCCGGTTTCATCATGCGGGATTGCCACCTCGTTGCGTATCGGAACGCGGGCTTCAATCCCGTGGCGATCGCGTCGCGAACACTGGCGACTGCCGTGGAAGTCGCCGCCACCCGCGGCGTTGCGCGCGTTCACCGCACGATCGACGATTTACTCGCGGATGAGTCGATCGAGATTCTCGACGTGGCGGTGCCACCCGATGTGCAGCCCGATCTGATACGCAAGGCCGTCGAACGCGGTCGCGGTCGGCTGCGTGGAATCCTCGCGCAGAAGCCACTGGCGCTGTCGGTGCGCGATGCACGCGACCTGGTGGACCGTTGCGAGGAAGCGGGGATCGTTCTCGGCGTCAACCAGAATATGCGGTTCGATCAGTCGATTAGCGTGGCGAAGCAACTGCTTGCTGGCGGGTTTCTCGGCGAGCCGGTGTTGGCCACGATCGACATGCGAGCGATCCCGCACTGGATGCCGTGGGCGAAAGCGTTGCCGTCGCTTTCGACGTTCGTGATGAGCATCCACCACCTCGATACGTTCCGCTACTGGCTGGGCACGCCGGACCGCGTGCTGGCGAGTACGCGGCCCGATCCGCGTACGACGTTCCCGCACACCGATGGCATCAATTTGAGCATTCTGGAGTACGACAACGGGGCACGTGCCTCGGCTTGGGACGACGTCTGGGCGGGGCCGATTCGCGAGGGCGTCGGCAGCGATTTCCGCATCAATTGGCGAATTGAAGGCACGGAAGGTTTGGCGCTCGGCACCATCGGCTGGCCGAAATACCCCGCACGCGAACCGAGCACGCTGGAGTTCAGCACGACCCGCGAACCGGGTGTTTGGCATCGCCCGCAATGGAGCGAGGTCTGGTTCCCCGATGCGTTCGTCGGTACGATGGCGCAGTTGATGGTCGCGTTGGAAACCGGCACGACGCCGGAGATCGGCGGCCGCGACAACCTCGAAACCATCGCGCTCTGCGAAGCCGTCTACGCGGCCGCGCACGAACACCGCGTCACGACGGTACGCGAATTCTTGTGAACCTTCGGTACACTGGTAGCGTCTCATACCCGAGCCTCGCGACGGCACTGGATAGGCTCTCAAAAAAACCGTCGCAACTTTACCTATGGCCGATTTGAAACTGCGTCATGCGATTGCCCTCGAAGCTGCCCGACTGATGTACGAACGGTCGGAGTCCGAGTACTTCACCGCGAAGAAAAAGGCGGCGAAGCGACTTTGCCGCGGGTACGTCAAACCGAGCGACTTGCCGAGCAACACGGAAGTCCGCGATCTCATCCAACTGTTCGCCCGCACCCACGAAGGCGAATCCCGCACCACGAATCTCAAGCAGATGCGGCTGTACGCACTGCAACTCATGCGGCTGCTCCGCCGGTTCCGCCCACGGCTGATCGGCAGCGTCATGACCGGCCACACCCGCAAGGGGTCGGACATCGATTTGCACCTGTTCAGCGACTTCGTCGAGCCGATCACGACGTCGCTCGAAGGCGAAGGTTTGACGTACGAAGTCGAATATAAGAAGGTGACGAAAGACGGCGAGCCGCGCATTTATACGCACGTCCACGTCTTCGGCACCTTCCAAGTGGAACTGACGGTTTACGCAGAGAATCAAGCCCATTACGTGTTCAAGTCGTCGATCACCGGGAAGGGAATCGAGCGGGCATCGATTGCCGAACTCGAAGCGTTGATGCGAGAAGAGTATCCGGGGTGGAACCTCGACGAAGCGCTCGAGGAAGAGCAGCAAACCGTCGATCCGTATCAGTTGTTTCGCTTGTTGCTACTGCCACTCGAAAGCGTTCGGCAGAGTGCGGTTTGGCACCCCGAAGGCGACGTACTTTACCACACGCTGCAAGTATTTGAACTCGCGAAAGACGCGCGACCGTGGGACGAGGAGTTCCTGCTCGCGGCCCTGTTGCACGATGTCGGGAAGGGCATCGACCCCGGCGACCACGTCGGCGCGGCACTGCAAACGCTCGATGGTTTGCTGACCGAGCGAACCGCGTGGCTGATCGAGAACCACATGCTCGCACACGACTTCAAAGCGAACCGCCTCGGGGCACGCGCAAAGCACCGCCTCGAAACGCACGAAGAATTCGAAGACCTGATGTTATTGAACGAATGCGACACCGGCGGTCGCGTACCCGGCGCATTCGTCGGCACCGTCGACGAAGCCTTGCAGTTCATCAAAGACGTGGAGCAATCGAACCGCGGGAAGTGAATCGCCCACGGACGAGCGTCCGTGGGCTTGTGTAAAACTACTTCACGGTGGCTTTGAACGGGAGTACGATCTTCGTCATCTCTTTGTGGTCGGTCAGAATCTCGAAGCTGCGGACCATCGTGCCGATGGCTTTGGGCTTCACGGCGACCGTCAGGATGTGAACGGGGCGGGATTCTTCGGACTGGGCTTTCACGGTCACTTCGTCGTCGTTGCCTTTGACTTCCATGATCTTGAACGGCTGCGTGCCTTGCAACAACACGCGGTGCTCGGTCGTTATACCGGGCTTCAGGTCGTTGAGTTTCACGTCTTCGGGGTTCGTGCTGATTGGCACGACCACGTTCAGCGTCACGGGGATGCGGAGTATCTCGATGCCGGGTGCGTTCGTCTTGATGAAGATATCCGACGTCCAATTGCCGACGGGGCAGGTCGGGTCGAGAGTCGCGGTCACGTCGAAGGTGACTTCGCTGGTGCCACGGTTCGCGAGCTTGAATTCGGCTTTGACAAACTTACCCGTGCTCGTCGCTTCGGAGATGTCCCAACTGCCAAAGTTGTACAGCGTGACCTTCGTCGTGGCGGTGCCACCCTTGCCTTTGCGTACGGTGCCGATGGCGATCGTATCGGGCGACATCACCAGATCGTCGCGGGCGATCGACTGGACTCGCAGCGAGACTTCCTCAAGGATCGGGCTGAGGAACGGCACGTAGACCGTGACGGTCTTCAACGTGTTCGCTTGCGGGATTCGTCGTGTATCCATCATGGCGACGACCGAGGTCGATTCGCCGGGGGCAAGTTGGTTTTTCAGAACCGACGCCGACACGCAACCGCACGAGACGCGGGCGGTGCCGATGGTCAGCGTTGCCTTCGTGGTGTTCGTAATCGCGAAGTAGTGCGTGAGAACCGGGCCACGCGAAGTGACGCCGAAATCCTTGACGAACTCGGTGAAGTAATCGTTCGCGGCCGCATCGGCGCGCCCCACCATAGCCAGTGCGAACATCGCACTCCACAACAAACGTCGCATAATAACACTCCCCCATGGCGCTGGTTCGTTCCCCCTGTTGAACGAACCGTTGCCTAGAACCTAGTTTATCCGATTCACGACGCACTTCGCGTGAGAATTATGTGTCCGTTTGCGACCGTCGTTCCGAAGGCAGGGGGGTCCGATTCGGAAACGCGGTACCTGCTGCCTATCCGGCACGGCTGGCGCATTCGCTTCTTTCGGCTTTCATTTCACGCGATTCGCTTGCTAACGATGGGCGAGAACCGCGACCGTGACTTGCGCGGCACCGGCCTCGAGAAGTTCCCGCGAGGCTTCGTGGCAGGTAGCGCCCGTCGTTAAAACATCGTCGATGAGCACAACCCGCATACCCCGAACCGCGTTCGGCCGTGGCACGCGGAACGCCCCGCGAATGTTCTCCCAACGGGCCGTTGCAGTCTGGTGCGTCTGATGCGGCGTCGGGCGGGTACGCTGCAACGCGCGGAAAACACACGGCAAACCGAGCGAACTCGCGACGCTCGAAGCCACCGCCGCCGACTGGTTGTAGCCGCGCGAAATGCGGCGGTGCCAGTGCAGCGGGATCGGCACGATGAGTTGCGGGTTGTCGCGCAGAAAGCGTTCGCGTTGCGCTTCGGCCCAGACGAACCCGAGCGACTCGGCCAGCGATTCCCCGGTCACTCGCTTCATTTTCAGAACGACATCGTGGAGTTTGCCCGCATACGCACCGAGCCGAAATGCGGACGAAAAGTGAAACGAGCGATCGCGACACTGCGAACAGCCTTGGCTGACATCGGTGTGCGGGCCGACGACACTCGTACACCGCGGGCAGAGTATGTGCGGATCGGTCGTAATTTCACGGGAGCAATCGGGGCAGATCGAATGATCTGCACCCGTGCCGTCGTAGTCTCGTTCGCAGACGAAACAAAACGGCGGGTAGACCCAGCAGCCCGCTTGGCGAGCCAAATCGCGAAGAGTTTGCAGCACGCGAACGATCCGACGGGCTATGCGGTTTTGCGGTCGGCGGTCGCTTCGTGCATTCCGCAACAGACCGGCAACGTGAGAACGAATCGCGTCGGCCCGGCTGCGGTTCGTTCGTAGCGGACATCGCCACCGTGGATTGTCGCATAACGCCACGCGGTGGGAAGGCCGAATCCGCGACCGCGACCCGCAGACCGCCCCGAATAAAATGGATCGAACAGATGCGGGATTGCCACGTCGGTGGGGCCGGGGCCATCGTCTTCGATCGCGATTGCCACCATCTGTTTCGTTTGCGACATCGCAACCGTCACATGGCCGCCGCTCGGCGATGCCTCGATGGCGTTCTGCACGAGGTGGCCAATCGCCTTGCGAATCTGCGTAAAATCGACGTTGACGCGGACATCGAGCGGCGCAGCCACCGTGAGAATCACGCCTTTCAGCGTAGCGGTATTTTGCAAGTCTTCGACGGTCTTGGCGAGAATCGCGGCCAACGTCGTCGGCTGACGGTTCGGTACCGGCGGCCGTGCGAACTGGTTCAACTCTTGCAGAATCCCCGCGACACGCTTCGATTGTCGAATGATCGCATCGAGCGATTTCTTCCGTGAAGGATCGTCTTCCCGGCTCGCGAGAAGTTGCGCGTTCCCGGAGATCACTGCGAGCGGGTTGTTGATTTCGTGCCCCGCGCCCGCCGCGAGTTCGGCCAGCCCCGCGAGTTTCGCATCGCGCACCGCACACGCAAAGTCCGCACGCGAATCGAACGCGAGTTTGTGCAAACGGTCATTCTCGGCTTCGAGCGCCGCCATCGCGGCTACTCCATTGGCGCGGCGTGCCCGTGCCACCGCGCGCAACAATTTCGGCAACAGCGGGTTCGCCGGTTCCAGAATCGGCACGTCGATGGTTCGCGTTTGCTTCGGCATCGCCTGCCCGAGCAGTCCGTAACAATCGGCGGCTTGCACCGCTTCGCGAACGACCGCGAACAGCCCCGGTTCGGCACCGAGCGATTCGGCGACATCGGCTTCGTGGTGCAAGTTGCCGATCACCCCGGCCACCCACGTCGGCAACCGCCAACGCATCGCGAGCCGACGCACGATCTGATCGTGCGACAGACCCCAGACTTCCGTTTGCGTGCGAAAGGGATCGTGCGAAAATTCGGCGTGATTCTGGCAAGCAGCGATCGCTTGCGGGGACGTGGCCGCAACCGCGAGCCACCCGAGCGGGGCGAGCGAACCGGCGACGTACGCCGCCAGTGGCGGGCAACGCCGCGTATCTGCGGCGATCGTTGCGGCCAGTTTGCCGACACTTGTTGCGTATTCGAGGAGAGTTTGCGAAGTCACTTGCGGTGGTTTATCGAGGAAAAACGCAGCGGCTTCGGGAATGATCGGCTGAAGCAGGCAATCGCGATTCACCGATTGCGACGTGAGGCCGGGACGAACGTAACGAAGTGCGAGAAGCAGTAGCCCCGGATCGGCGAACAAGGCGTGCGTATCCGGGCGCTCGTCGGCCAGCGCGACCAGCGACGACATCGCCGGGCATAGCCACGGCAATTCAGTCGCAAGTCGAGACGCCGACGCTTCGCCCACCGTACGCACTCCTTGCCTGGGTTCGACGATGCGAAAGAGATCGCATCGCCATCCGTAACGTTTCAGACGGCCGATGCCGGTTCCATTTCCAGTTGCGCACACATCCGCTCGATGAGCGCATCGACGTCGAATGGCTTGTGAACGAAGTCGTCGGCACCCGCGAGCTTCAGTTCCTGAATCTTGCTGTCTTCGACTTCGCCGCTGATGCAGATGATGCGCACTTCTTCGAGGTTCTTATCGGCACGCACCCGCATACAGACTTCCTTGCCGTTGATGTCCGGCAAGTTGACGTCGAGTACGATCAGGTCCGGGCGATAGTCCTTGACCATCATGCCGGCGTTGAAGCCGTTGGCGGCGACGCGGACGTCGAAGCGGCCATCGTCGTCGAGGGCCTTGCTAATCATCTCGACGATATCCGGTTCGTCGTCGACCACCAGGATCTTCCGCTTGCCGCTTTCGAGAGCATCGGTCGGGATCTGGTTGTCGCGCATGAACTTGTAGAGCGCCTCGCGGGGGATCCGCCGGAATTTCGATCCCGGTACGCGGAAGCCTTTGAGTTGTCCGTTGTCGAAGCAACGGATGATGGTTTGTTGGCTGACCTTGCAGATCTTGGCCGCCTCGCCCGTCGTAAACACTGTCTTCATGTGCCGATCCACCCATGCCGGCTCCGGCCGGCTTTCATGAAGCAGATCCCTCTCCACGCTCAACGTGAACGCGATGCAGGATCGGAAACATCCTTGTCCGATACAACCATGTCTCTGGTAAAACGCAGCAATCACGGAATTGCCGCGCTTCACGCAAGAAGGGGGATTTCAGTCAGAGGGAACTGTGCCCGCGGTTCGGATAAAGCAGACAAGCTGGAGAAGCCCGTCGTCCAAACCACGCTCGAAGTATAACCGGCAATCCTTGCCTGTCAACGCGATACGACCCCGTCGATTCGACTGAACTCGTTTGCCAACAAGGTCTTGATGCGCAAAATCAGAAAGGCTTGCCGAAACTACTTATGCTCGGCCACCGTCAATCCTTGACTGCTCTACCCTCCTTGCCCAGACACGCCACACTTCGGTACCGATAAGCTTTCGTCTCGCCCATTTACCGAACTTGACCCATATTGCCAAGTTTCTCACAGTTTGGGAAGCCCGAAATCTTGCGGCCGTCGTTTAGCAGGTTCAGCAGAACCCCGGTAACCCGGCTCCTGCCCCGTCGGACGAGTCAGCGTATAACGGGTCAATCCAAATAAAACAACAGCACTGCCAAGTCTGCCGGGGTGATGCCACTCACCCGGCTTGCTTGGCCGATGTTCATGGGGCGGATCCGGTTGAGTTTCTCTTTGGCTTCATTCCGAAGTTGCGAAATCCCCGCAAAGTCGAAGTTCTCCGGAATTCGCTTGTTTTCCAGCTTCTTAAAGCGTGCCACCTCCGACGTTTGCCGGTCGATGTACCCCGAATACTTCGCTTCGAGTACGACTTGCTCGACGACATCGGGCCGGTCGTTCCACTCGGCCATTGCGGGGCAACGCACGCAAATATCCGCCCAAAGTACCTCGGTTCTCCGAAGCCACGTTGCAAGATTATCCCCCTCAGACTTGTTCGCCTTCAGTGCGTTCTGCAGTTCGCCAATCCCGCGTTCCTTCGCTTGCAGCCGTTCCCACGCGGCATCGTCGACGCTGCCGATCTGATGACCGATCGGTGTGAGGCGACGATCCGCGTTGTCGTGGCGTAACACGAGGCGATATTCCGCCCGCGATGTAAACATGCGGTACGGCTCATCGACGCCCTTCGTGACGAGGTCGTCGATCAGCACGCCGATGTACGCCTGGCTGCGGTCGAGAACCAGCGGTGGCTCGCCCTTAATCTTGAGTGCCGCATTCAACCCCGCCATCAGCCCTTGTGCCCCGGCTTCCTCGTAGCCCGTGGTGCCGTTGATCTGCCCGGCGAAGTACAATCCCGCAATCGGCTTCGTCTCCAGTGTCGGGTGAAGCTGCGTTGGCGGGGCGTAATCGTACTCGACCGCATAACCCCAGCGCATCACCTCGGCATTCTCCAGACCGGGTATGAGCTTGAGCATTTCGGCTTGCACGTCTTTCGGCAAACTCGTGCTGATGCCGTTGCAGTAGTATTCGCGCGTGTGCAACCCCTCCGGTTCGAGGAAGATTTGATGGCTATCCTTCTCGGCGAACCGCACGACTTTGTCTTCGATCGACGGGCAGTAGCGCGGGCCACGCCCGTGGATCTGCCCCGAGTACATCGGCGCGCGGTCGAGGTTCGCACGGATGAGCGCGTGAACTTTCTCGTTCGTGTGCGTGAGGTGGCAGACGACTTGCGGGACTTCGATGCGCTCCGTTGCATAACTGAATGGCCGCGGTGTCGGGTCGCCGGCGGAGACTTCGAGCTTCGAGAAATCGATCGTGCGCCCATTGAGTCGGCACGGCGTACCCGTCTTGAACCGCGCGAGTTCAAAACCCGCAGATGCCAAACTATCGCTCATCGCTTCGGCGGAGTTATCGCCCGCCCGCCCGCCGCGCGTCTTCGCTTCCCCCGTGTGCATGAGTGCTTTGAGGAACGTACCCGTCGTCAGGATGACTGCCTTCGCTAGGTATCGCGTGTCGCCCCTCGCCAGTACGCCGATCGCACGTTGATTTTCGATCAGCAAGCCTTCGATAAGTTCCTGACGCAGCGTGAGGTTCGGTTGATCTTCCACCCAGCGCTTCATCGTAAACTGGTACAGCTTCTTGTCGCACTGCGCCCGCGGCGAGTGCATCGCAGGCCCCTTCGACGCATTCAGCATCTTGAACATGATGCCACTGGCGTCGGTGCATTTCCCCATGACGCCACCGAGCGCATCGATCTCGCGCACGATCTGCCCCTTCGCGACGCCGCCGATGGCGGGATTGCAACTCATCTGCCCGACGGCATCGGCATTCATCGTGAGCAAGCACGTTTTCAACCCGAGCCGCGCCGCCGCCATGGCCGCCTCGGTCCCCGCATGGCCCGCACCAATCACAACGACATCGAACGAATACGTGAGCGCGTTCACAGCAAACCTCGGTAAGTACGTGCAAGAAGTGATTGTATCAGTCGCGCTCTCCAATTCGCCGCGCCGCGTAGGCTTTGCGTAGCGAAGCGCGGGGCGTGAACACTGAGTGGAATCAACCGGCCAGGCATTCGCGCAGGAACTTCACGCCGTGCTCGATGTCGCGGTAGCGTTGGTCTTGCGTGCCCGCTTCGCGCTCGATGCAGAGCGGCCCGCGATAGCCCACCCGCTGTAAGGCTTGCACGAACGCCTTCGTGTTCGTTTGCCCTTTGCCGAGCGGCACTTCTTCGCCCCACGTGCCCTTCACCGTGGGCCGATTCGCATCTTTCATGTGAACGCTGCGGATGTCCGGCGCGAGCAGTTCGATCGCCTCCAACGGATCGTCCATGTCGTAGAGCAGCATGTTGGCCGGGTCGAAATTCACCTTCAAATTCGGGCAATTCAGATCGTCGAGCGTGCGCCGCAACAGCTTTGCCGTTTCTTGTCCGGTCTCGAATGCCACGGTAATGCCAACCCGTGCCGCAAGGTCGGCGACCTGTGCGAGCGTGTCGAGGAATGCCTTCCGCAACGGATCGCGAACATCGGGCAGGAACCCGGCATGGAGCATGATGTCCTTGAGGCCGAGTTCGGTCGTTCGCTGCAACGCCCAGCGAAAGCGATCGAGCCGTTCGGCGCGGGTGGCGGGATCGCCGAAGCCACCCGTTCGTTCGATCGTTTGCGGCGAGGTGTAATCTTCGCCGGGGAACCCGAGCATCGTCCCACTCATCTGGAACCCCGCCGCCAACGCCGCCGCGGGCATCGCCTCGCCCTCATCCCACGACGCATGGTGCGGATCGCCACACGCGATCTGCACGACGTCAATTCCGAGGCGATTCAGGAACTGTTTCAGTTCGGGAATGCTCTTCACTTGCAGCGACCAACTGCAAACGCCAATTGCAAGCGGTTCGATAGCCATGTTTCGTTCTCCGTGGAAAAGTTCGTGCAGAGTATCTTCGCGAAGTCGATCGTCCGGAGCCACGAAATTTCCTGAAACGCGAACAAAATATGGCGTCGACTCGTTTATAGGATCTGTCGGAATATCCATCGCGCCGTCAGACTTTCCGACAGTTTGGGACCGGTCCGCCAAACGCGATGCGAAAATTTTACGTGCGCAAGATGATGTCTTGCAACGATTTGCGCGAACGATTTGTTTTGCAACAGCGTTTGGCACGATCTCTGCATTAGATGTCAGGTAACTACAATTCGTTCTGGCTCCATCGCCCGGAGCTTACCTGGGGGTTCGTGGCGGCGTGTTCGCCCACACGTCGACCACGAACCCCCGGTTCGGTGGCCAAATCTTCACCCGATCACGTCTTAAAATGCACGCACAAACCTGCGCATGGCGTCAGCGTGCCGTAGAGCACGCGGCTCGCGTGCCGTGATAGCCGCAGAGGGTTCACACGGCACGCGGACGCCTTCAGCACGCGAGCCGCGTGCTCTACATAAAACCTGTAACGAACTGCACAGTCATCGGCGACGCAGTTCTGAATAGCAGCGTTTTTAGCTTGATTTCAACAAATTGGGGTTCGGCATGGCATGTGCAGCACAAGTGTAGGACCGTTCCGCGCACTTCGGGGCGGTCGAAGTTCATCCGCGAAAAGGAGACACAAAATGAGTGTTACCACAAAGCCAACCGCGAAGTCCGAGACAACGCTGCTGGACCGCGTCGCGAAATGCGCTCATGAAGGGCACGAGTCGATTAATGCGCGACTCTCAGAACTCGAAAGCGAATGGACGGCTAGCCGCATGGTGAAAGCCACGCTCGGCATCCTCATTTTTGCAGGCTTTATTCTCGCAACGGTACACAACCCCTATTGGCTGATCCTGCCCGCGATTGCTGGAGGACTCCTCCTCCAATACGTTTTTTGGCGCGGTGGCCTGCTCGCAGAACTCTATTGCAAATTCGGCTATCGAAGTGGTATGCAAATCGACGAAGAACGCTTTGCCCTTCGCACTCTCCGCGGCGATTATCGGAACCTTCCGACGGTCGACGAAGTCGAAGACAAAGAGAGTATCGGGCGCTTCGAAGACGAAGGTGGGCCAGCCGTTGAGGCCGCCGAGCAACTTTACGGCCCCCGTGAAGCCGCAACGATCATCGTCGCGGCGGGCAAGGAATTGCGAAAAGACGAAACGAAGTAAATTCTGTCGCGGCTCAGGACGAGCCGCGAAACAATCGAAGATGCGCAGATTGCGCGTCGATAGATTCCGAGAAAATAACGATGAAACTCATGGACGATGAAAAGACAACCGAAGCCAGTCACAAGCCGCGCATCCTCGTCGTCGAAGACCTCGAAGATGCGCGCACGATGCTTCAATTGTTGTTGGCGATTAGCTTGAAATTACCCGTCGATACCGCCGTCGATGGGGCCGATGGCTTAAGAATGCTGACCGATGCGCCGTATAGCGTGGTCGTCACCGATTTGCGAATGCCAAACCTCAATGGTATGCAACTGATTAATGAAATTGAACGGCGTAAGATTCCCGTCACGATCATCGTTACGACGGGGCACGGCAATCAGGCCGAAGCCAACGAGGCGATGGAGCACGGTGCCCACGACTTCATGATTAAGCCCGTCGATCCAGAAAAGTTAATCGCAAAGATTCGCCGCATCTTGCGAGAGAAAGTCGCAACAGCGTAAGACGGGCGAATGGTCGCCGAGCTTACGCTGCGGGTTCGATTGTCACTTCTTCGGCGGTGGGGCAGCCTTAATCGGCGCAGGCTTCGCGTCCTTCTTCGGCTTCTTCTTTTCCTTACCCTGCGAATTGTTACCTTTACCCATTGCACGAACCTCACTTCGGGAACATACGTTCTAAGAACCACTACGATGATGCTATCGGTTTATCGGTAGCAAGTCATGCCAAATCGCAACATTTTGCAGCGAATTCGTGCCGAAGCCAGCAGATTTCGCAGCAACACGCCGCATCCCGACGGGTTCTGAAAGGTTGGATATGCAGCCAAAGGCGAGCGGTAGGTGTAAGCCGTGTAAGCCCACTGATCCAGCCATCATCACATGCAACGCGAATGGGTAAAGAGTGCATCATCGAAAATCGCATCTCGCCCACGACCCTGGACGGATCAGGGGAGTGACCTCAAGTGATGGGAAGTTGGGCTTCCCATCGAATTTTCGCGACCGTTTTGTTCCCGTTTTTGTTACGGCGATGCCAGTCGATTTTTACCGAAATTTCCTCACGTGGTCGATCGCTTTCTTTATCCCGGAGGGATTGCAGCGATTAGCCCCAGGTCGCGTCCGCGCACCTGGGGTACGCTCGCGATTCCACCGACCCCGAA
>JAYWCL010000028.1:0-32656 GCA_043780595.1 Limnoglobus sp. | reverse complement strand
CGGGACGCAGGAAGTCACTGCGTCCCGAAGTCTCACGACTTCGACTACGTCAGAATTGCTGAATTGACATTGCCTACGACTCCGGAAAGATCAGGGGGCTGACGCCCACCCGCTCGCCTTTCGTCGTGCTTCGCTCGACGCAGAATACGATACCGCAGCGAACGACATCGCGTGAACCCCTTCACACACGCGAGGCAACGGATAGATTGAGTAAGCGAACTGCGCAACCCTATTGTCTGCGGTCCATACCACCGCGACCGAATGTACCCCCACTTGGAGAAGTTGTTATGGCCGACGAAGCCAAGACGCCAGAAGTCCCACTGACCGCAGCGGGACCGCAACAACCGACGTCGATTCAAATCCCGATCGACGTCTCGAAGATGCAAGCGGTCTACGCGAACTTCTTCCGTCTGAGCCTGAGTAGTTCGATGGAAGAAATCCTCGTCGACATCGGCCTGCACACCGGCATCATGCAGTCGCCCAACACCGCCGAACCGCTCCAGTTCAGCCATCGCCTCGTGCTGAATCCGTACGTCGCGAAGCGACTCATGGACTCCCTCCGGCAGATCATCGCCCGCCACGAACAACTTTTCGGCGCACTCGAAGTCGACGCCCAAAAGCGCCTGCGCTACCAGGGCCAGGGCCAACCGCGCCCCCAAGGGTGATCGATGTCGAAGTTTAGCCGCGCCGCGTAGGCTCTGCGTAGCGAAGCGCGGGCGGCTTGAACACGCTCAAAATCACGTTGTCATTCGATACATCGTGCCCCGCGCTTCGCACCGAAGATTATGCTTCGCGGCGAAACGGGATCCGTCGATAGATTCACCCGCCGATGGTGTGCATCGTTCGTAGCGGTTTCACGAACTTTGCCGTGTTGATTTCGTGGCCTTCCCACTTCTCGGCCACGCTGTCGATGAGTGCGGCCCGCAGTGCGACGGTGTCCGGAATCGGGCGACGCAGCATCGGCTTCACGTCGGTTTCGTTCAACGCGAACAGGCAGTTTCGCAGCTTGCCATCGGCTGTGATACGAATGCGGTTACAGCTACGGCAGAACGGCCGCGACAGTGACGCGATGATACCGACGCGGCCATGTCCATCGGCGTAGTCGAAATCCATCGCCGGGGCACGCGGGTCGTAGTTGGGCGACGGGGACATTGGGGCGACATCGCGCTCCAGCCATTCCAGCAACTCGTGCGCGTAGACGACCTTTTCGCGTTCCCACGACTCGGCACCGATCGGCATATATTCGATGAAGCGCAACTCGAAGCCATGATCGCGGCAGAAGCGTGCGAGCGGCACGGCATCGTGTTCGATGAACCCGCGGATCGCGACCGCGTTCACCTTGATCGGGCCGAACCCAGCTGCCTTTGCCGCAAGTAAACCGGCAATCACTTTGTCGACTCCATCGCGGCGAGTCAGTTCGCGGAAGCGTTGCGGGTCGAGTGTATCGAGCGACACGTTCAACCGCCGTAAACCCGCCGCGAAGAGCGATTCCGCCTGATCGGCAAGCAGTAAGCCGTTGGTTGTCAGCCCGATGTCGGTGATGCCTGGTATCGGCGTCAACATTCGCACGAGACTGTCGAGGCCCTTTCGCATCAGCGGTTCGCCGCCTGTGAGGCGGATTTTGTTCACGCCGAGCTGTGCCGCCACGCGCACGAACTGGGCGATTTCCTCGAAGGTCAGCAGTTCGCCGCGATCGACGAACGTCACATCTTCCGGCATACAGTAGGTGCAGCGCAGATTGCAGCGGTCCGTCACACTGATGCGAAGGTTGTTGTGGATTCGGCCGAATCGGTCGACGAGGTTATCGGTCATAGGCAGATGATCCCCTGGGCACCCACAAGGGGTGCCCCCCAAGTGACGTGAAGTTGCGGTTGACGGTGTTTCCGGCTCATGCTGGTTTTGGTTCGCCTCACCATTTCGGAGATTTCCAAATGCCAATCTTCCGGCCTGAAGGGTCGGTTCTATCAGCCCAAGGCAACGCCTTGGGTATAGTGTTGGAATGTTCATCGGCCCTGAAGGGGCCGTTCAATGTGCAACGCCTCTGCGATCTCATTTTGTTGCCACTCAACGGGGAACGATTCTCGTTGAAACGGCCGCATATCGGATTCACTCGTGGACTGTAAATTCGTAACGATGCGGCTCGACACTCGGTCTTTGCACGGTTGCACCTTGAACGGCCCCTTCAGGGCCGAATCGTGGGTGCGGCAGTTCCCAAGGCTTTGCCTTGGGCTGACAGAATCGGCCCTACAGGCCGAAAAACCGGTATTCAGGAGCCTCACGCCGTAACAGAAACCGGAACGAGAATCTCGCGAAAATTCGATAAAAAGCCCAACTTCACATCACCTGGGGGTGCCCCTACGTAACGCTAGCGGGCAAGGGCAACAGGCAGCCTTCCCCGCTCAGGTGGCGATCGTCGTTCCAGAGCATGATAGCCGGTTCGTCGAGTTTCCCGTGATCGAACGACAGCACGCTGATCGACGACGTGCCTAGCAACAAGTGTGCGGCAAACGCGACGTCGGCACCGACCCAACGGGCCGCTAGCACCCGCAGGTAATGCCCGTGCGCGAACACCAGAACGTTGCCTGTCATCGCTTTTAGGCGGGCCACAACGCGATCCGCGCGCGCGGCGACTTGTGCGCCGGTTTCGCCGTTCGGTGCGCCATCGGCGAGCAACTGCCAGCCGGGGTGGAGTTTGCGAATATCGACGGTTTTCTTGCCTTCGTAGTCGCCGTAATCCCACTCCATGAGGTCCGCATCGATCGTTGCCGTGAAGCCCGCCAGTTCGCTCGTTCGCTTCGCGCGTTGCAGCGGGCTGGTGATGACGTTCGTGAAACTCAAGTGCGCCAATCGACGCCCGATGAGCTGTGCGTCGTCTTCGCCGTCGAGTGTCAGCGGGATGTCCGTCCTGCCCGTGTGCTGACCGGTTTTCGTCCACTCGGTTTCGCCGTGGCGGGCGAGATAGACCTTCGGCAAATTCGATGGCGTCGCAGACATGGCAGTTAGCTCGCAGGGGTTTCGGGGTGAATCCAGTCGCTGGCTCCGTCCGGCGCGTTATCTTTTTTCCAGATCGGCACGATGACTTTGACGCGGTCGATGGCATAGCGGCACGCGGCGAACGATTGATCGCGGTGCGGGCAACTGACCGCGATGGCCACGCTGATATCGTTCACGTGCAGGCGGCCCAAACGGTGAACGATTGCCACGCCGCCGACGGGCCATTGTCGCCGCACTTCGGCTTCGACCTCGGCAAGCTGTCTCTCCGCCATCGGTGCGTACGCTTCGTAATCGAGGTGCGTCGTGACGACATCACCGGACAAGTCGCGAACGGTGCCGAGGAACAGTGACACGGCCCCGCAATGCGGGTCGCGCACCGATTCGGTAAGGGCCGTGTAATCGATGGTTTCGGTCGTCAGCGAGATCATGACGATTATTCTACAGACGCGACGCGACCATTGTGGCGGGTTGTGCTTTTGTAGCGGACGGGTGGCCGTTTTGTAAGGCTTGTCGCACGGCGGCGAGGAGGTCGTTCGGGCGATACGGCTTCGAGAGAATGCCCATCGCGCCGTCGATTTCGGAAAGGTCGTCGACGGTGTAGCCGCTGGAAAAGATGACGCGGGCGTTCGGGTCGACGGTCGTGATTTGCTGAAAGGCATCGCGGCCGGACATTCGCGGCATCGTCATGTCGAGAATGACGAGGTCGATGCGGCTCCGTTCGCGGGAGTACAAATCGACGGCATCGGCCCCATCGACGGCTTCGAGAACCTCGTAGCCTTTCTGTTCGAGAATCGTTCGGCCTAACAGGCGAATCATCGATTCGTCGTCGACGAGCAAAATCGTGCGGGGCTGTGCGCCGTCGAAATTGTGCATATCCGTCGTCGCTACGGGCGGTGGGGTTTGCTCGATGCCGGGTAGGCGTGTCGGGCCGCTGGCGGTCATTTCGGCTTCCTGTGGGGCCACGGGCAGGTACAAATCGAACTGTGTGCCGACGCCGATCGTCGATTCAAACGTCACCCAGCCACGATGCTGTTTCAATATCCCTTGCACCATCGACAGGCCGAGGCCGGTGCCGCGTCCCACGCCTTTTGTGGTGAAGAACGGCTCGTACATGCGGCGCTTCACATCGTCGGAAATACCCGTGCCGGTGTCGGACACCGTCAGGCAGACGTATTCGCCGGGTTTGGCATCGGGGTGCTGTTGATAGTCGCCATCGATCGCCACTTTCCGCGCATCGAGCGTTAGTCGACCCCCATCGGGCATGGCATCGCGGGCGTTCAAGCAGAGGTTGAACAACGCCTGATTCATGAGCGTGGCATCGACGGAGATCGCGGCTTCGGTTTGTGCGAACATGTGGATTTCGATCCGCGGATCGAGCGTTCGCCGAAGGATGTCGACGACTTCCTCGATCAGTGCCGCCGGGCGTACACGTGCGGAGATCAACTGATTGCGTCGGGCGTAACCGAGCAACTTTTGCGTGAGGTCGGCCGCGCGGCTCGCAGCGACTTCCACCGTGTGCAACAATGCTTTCGCCGGATCGCCATCTTCTAAATGCACCAACGCCAGATTGCCTAACACCGCAGTCAACAAGTTGTTGAAGTCGTGAGCCACGCCGCCCGCCAACTGTCCGAGCGCTTCCATCTTTTGGGCTTGTCGCAACTGCTCTTCGAGCGCCAAGCGTGCGGTGACATCGACCGTCACCCCGAGGCCGTATTGATACTCGCCCGTGGGGCTGTAGATCGCGGTGAACGAGAGTTCCGCCCAGACGATGGCACCATCGGGGCGGATGTATCGCTTGCGCAATTGATAGCGGTCGATGGTGCGGTTTCGCACTTTCGCGATTAAGTCTTGCTGCATCGCCCAGTCGTCGGGGTGCGTGAACGCGGCGGCCGTCAGGCCGACGACTTCGTCGATCGTTCGCCCGATCAAGGCAGCAAACGCGGGATTGCAAGAGGTAAACCGGCTATCCGGTCCGGTGATCGAGACGCCGGCGGAGGTCGTCTCGAAAATGCCGCGGAAGAGTTCTTCGCTGCGGCGGACGACTTCTTCGGTCTTCTTTTGGTCGGTAATATCGCGTTGAATCATGACGAAGTGGGAGCAACGGCCATTCGCACCCCAGACGGGTACCAGGCTGAGGCTCACCCAAATCTCTTCGCCGGACTTCGAGTAGTTGAGCATTTCCCCGCGAAACGTGCCGCATGTGTCGAGCGCAGATCGGACCGCATCGAGGGTCGCGGTGTCCGTATTCGGGCCGCGTAGAAAATGCAACGAGCGTCCGACAACTTCATCGGCGGTATAACCCGTAATCTGCGTGAACGCCATGTTGACGTAGCGAACGGGGCGACCGCGATTTGGACACGAAACGGCATCGAGAATCACGACGGCATCGCGGGCGTTGACCACTGCCGATTCGAGCAAGCGTAGCCGATCTTCCTGGTCGAGCGCGCGACGTTCGGCGTGCCGCATCGACGACAGATCTTGCATGACGAGTACGCCGCCGGTCGTCACTCCATCTTCACCGCGTAGAGGGGTGGCACTCACACCGAGTTCAACCCAATCGCCATCGAATTTACCGATGCGCATGTCGAGATTCAGCGTGGTGGTATTCGACTTCATCGCGAGAACGAGCGGGAAGTCCGCATATTGCACCGACTCACCTTCCGAGTTCTGGGTGGGCCAGCCATCAAACTCTTTCAAATTGCCGATCTTGCGTTCGCCGGGTAGACCGAGCATTTCGTTGAATCGCGTATTGCGTGCGACGACGTCGGCGTTGTTATCGATGAGCATAATACCGACGGGCAACTGGGCGATGACGCCTTCGAGCCATGCTCGTTTCTCGGCGAGTTCGCGGGCGAGCTTGGCGAAGCCATCGCGCTGAATTTCTAATTCCGAAGCTTGATCGGCAATTTCGAGCGATTGCAACGCGAGTCGTGCGTTGACATCGCTCAGGCGTTTGGCGTGTCGATGGGCATCGAGTGCGTAACCATCGCGTTCTTCCTCGCGAATGCGATACTCGCGCGCCGCCGCCGCAACGATTAAGTGGCAAACGACGACGACGCCCATCCCGACGAGCCAGAGCCATTGCACGACCGGAGCCGCACCGAGCGGCAACAGTGGATCGATCGTTCCACGCAGAAAACAGCCAACGGAAATGATCGTGCCGACGATACAGAGTAGAGTGGCGGTACCCCGCGTGTGAAAGCGAAACGCGACCCAATTGCCGACCATTAGCATGATCGCAAGTACGGGCACCGGCAGCGATAGGGACTTCGGATCCGCACCGCAAAACCAGAGCCAACTGAAGACCGTGACTACGAGATAGAGTGCGATCGCTTCGACCGAACGCCACCGCGAAATGGGCATGATACATCCGCTGCGAAACCAGAGTACGACCGTCGGCGCGAGCAACAAATTCCCGAGCCAACCGATGGACATCGTGCCCGCGCAGGCTTCGACTGCATCACCGCCGAGTATCGTGGTACATACTGCCGCAACGAGGCCGCGAGCTGTCGATGCGATGGCGCTCAGGATCGCGAGTTTCACCACGTCGCGAGGACGGTTAATATCGGGAGTAATCGGCAAGCCGCAACGAATGTAGAACGACGCGACGCCGACTTCGACGAGCGATATCGCCACCGCGAGGAACGCCATCTCCATCGGGAGATTTAGCCCGAAGATCGCCACCGCGAGTGTGCCGATGGTCACGGGAATCGCCGCGCGACGACCGAACGCCAACCCCACCGCGAACGGAACGCCAAACGCGGAGTACAACAGCCACGAAGGCCCGAGAGTGATCGGTAAGCAGGTTTGAAACAGGATCGCAAGACTGGTAACGAGCGCAACGGCAACGCCTTCGCCGAGGCGAAAACAAAAGCGTGAAAAACCCGTGGGCAACGTCATGTATAGTCCCAACAAACGCGAAGAGACGGCGGGTACTGTCGATCCGAAACCGAATGCGTTTATGACGAACTATAGAACTGATCTTGCGAGGGTGTCGGGAAATCCGTCGAATGGGAAAGAGTTTTCGCATCGGTTTGCAAAACTCCTTTCGGGCAACAACTCGTTGCGTTCGAGGCAGAAAAATCGGTTTGTAGTCGAAGTCGTGAGACTTCTGACGCAGTGGCTTCCCGAAGTCTCACGACTTCGACTACCTATAGATTGGTTCAATCACGACTTCACGAAGAGGACACATGGGTTATCGCAATCTCGCTGCTGCCATTGCCGACCTCGAACGAACGAAGCAACTCGTTCGCGTCGATTGCGAGATCGACCCCGTTCTCGAAGCGGCGGAGATTCAGAGACGGCTGTATGCCGTCGGTGGCCCCGCGCTACTGATGACCCGCGTGAAAGGCACCCCGTTCCCGATGCTGGCCAACCTGTACGGCACCATGGCCCGCATGGAGTTTCTGTTTCGCGATGCGATCCCGCTCGTTCGCAAGTTGGTCGAACTGAAATCGGACCCGGACAAAGCGCGTGCGAAACCGTGGCGATATTGGAACGTCCCGTTGGCACTCTGGCGGGCACGCCCCTACCTCGCGCGTTCCGGACCGATTCTAAAGCACGAAACGACACTCTCACAGTTACCGCAACTGAAATGCTGGCCGAACGATGGCGGGCCGTTCGTGACGCTGCCGTTGGTTTACACCGAGCATCCGGAGCGACCGGGCTGGGCGAAGTCGAATCTCGGCATGTATCGCGTGCAGTTTGGCGGCAACGAATTTATCCCGGATCGCGAAGTCGGGCTGCACTATCAAATTCACCGCGGCATCGGCGTGCATCATGCGGCGGCGGGGAAAAAGGGCGAGAGACTACGGGTGAACGTGATCGTCGGCGGCCCGCCGGCGCTGACGGTTTCGGCAGTGATGCCGTTGCCCGAAGGGCTGCCCGAACTCGCGTTTGCCGGGGTACTCGGCGGGCGACGGCTATCGCTCGTGTCATCGGAAACCGGGCTGGCGATGCCCGCCGAAGCCGACTTCGTCATCTCCGGTTTCATCGACCCGACGCGAACGAAACCCGAAGGGCCGTTCGGCGACCACCTCGGTTACTACAGCTTGAAGCACGATTTCCCCGTGATGACCGTCGAGGCCGTCCACCATCGGCCCGGCGCAATCTGGCCGTTCACCGTGGTCGGTCGACCGCCCCAAGAAGACACCTCGTTCGGCGAGTTCATTCACGATCTCACCGGCCCAGCGATCCCGTCGGTGCTACCCGGCGTGCGTGCGGTTCATGCCGTCGATGCCGCTGGCGTTCACCCGCTATTGCTGGCTATCGGCTCCGAGCGTTACACGCCGTACGCAGCCACACGCAAACCGCAAGAACTGCTAACGCAGGCGAACGCGATCCTCGGCCAGGGGCAACTTTCGCTCGCGAAATATCTGTTGATCTTCGCCGGGGAAGATGCGCCCGACTTCGATATCCACGACATCGCGGGGTTCTTCCGGCACTTACTGGAAAGGGTAAATTGGGCGGACGATCTGCACTTTCAAACGCGAACGACGATCGACACGCTCGATTACTCGGCAGGCCAGGGGTTGAACGCCGGGTCGAAAGTCGTGATGGCGGCGGCGGGGCCAGTGCGTCGTACGCTCGGAACGCAACTGCCGCGTTTGCCGTTGCCCGATGGCTTCCGCGATCCGCACGTAGCCATGCCGGGAGTCATCGCGCTCACCGGCCCTGAAGTGCGAACCATCACCGATGCCACACCGCAAGAAATTACGAAACTGACTGAGGCATGGCAGTCCGAACCATCGCTCGATGCGTTCCCGCTGGTCGTCATCGTCGACGATGCGGAGTTCGCGGCCCGCACGTTCAATAATTTTCTTTGGGTGACGTTCACGCGATCCGACCCGGCGACCGATATTCACGGCGTCGGTTCGTTCACACACCGCAAACACTGGGGGTGTCGCGGCCCGCTCATTATCGATGCCCGCCGCAAACCTCACATGGCCCCGCCGCTCGTGGAAGACCCTGCCGTTTCCAAACGGGTCGATGCACTCGCCGCGAGGGGCGGCCCGTTGCACGGAATCCTTTGATCGATCACGATGCCCGGTTCGGGTCGCGGTCGGCGTTTGATCGCGTTCGTCAGCGGTCGTTCGACGAGATAGTACATCAGCAACCCGCCACCGACACCGGAGCCGAACAGGATCCCGAGCCACATGAGGTGCGGCCAAAAGCGATGGCTGATACCGAACGACGCGAACAAGGCGCACACGAAAAAGATGCTGTGATACAAGTAAATCGAGTACGACGCATCGCCGACGATCCGCAACCATCGCCACCGTTTCTGCTCGCCCGCCGCCATGGCGTACACGATCAGCACTGACGCCGGGCCGAACGCCAGTACACGGTACCACGTCTGCGCACTGAATGCGTCGGCGGTCGATTCGGCCAATAGCGTCACGACCAACACGGGCCACGCGATCCCTACGAACAAGCACGTTCGTGGCCCACGCACAAAGCCGCGTTTCACCAGAACTGCCGCCAGTGCGCCGCCGAGGAACTCCAAGACGTACGGGCTGAACGGCATTTTCCCATACGCGGACGTTGGTTCGTAGTCGCACACTTTTGCCCCCAGCACGACGGCCGCCCAGATGACACCGAGGGCAAACGCGAATCGCTTCGGCAACAGCAGCAGCAGGCTAAAGGCGAGGTAAAACATCACTTCGTACGTCAGGCTCCACGCGACTGGCATCACGCGGTTACCGTCTAAACGCGGCGATAATAGCAGCCACTCGAACCAATCGTGCTGCCATCCGGTGGGGAACTGCGGCTGATTTGCCACGTAGTAAAGTAATCCCGCCGTCGCGAACATTGCCACCCAAAATACGGGGAAGATTCGCCATGCCCGACGGAAAATGTAGCCCGGTAACTTCTCGCGATTGCCGAGATGCTCGAGATGCGAGTAGACGATGATGAAGCCCGAGATCGCGAAGAACAAATCGACACCCGCGTAGCCGAACCAGCGAAACGGGTGCGTTAGCTGCACGCGCGGCCAAACCATATTTTCCCACATCCCCAAGTGATAGAACACCACGAGTAGGCAGGCGATCCCGCGCAGAGCTTGCAAATTATCGAGCGATCTTCGCATCGTGCAACCACGAAGGTGAAACGGGACAGTTTTGAACCGGGCTGAATTTTTCATTTCGACCGTATTCGGGACGACCCGCACGATCGGAATCTTCAAAATTTCCGTGCGATTTTCTCAACGATGCGCAATCGCTGGTCTAGAATTCGACGCCGACGCCGACCTGGCATCGATTCGACGGGTATGTTCTTTCTGGCACAATGCAGCGACCGACACACCTACGATCCACCCCACCGACGGCTGCTCTTCCTAACGGGATTGGAATCCCGCAAACGAGAGGTTTCTCCGTGAACGGTGACCGACTTGCCTCGCACTTGCAACGCAAACAGTACGGTGATTTCACACTCACCGAGGCCGTCCGCCCTGCGCTCGACGTTCCCGTGCGACCGCGACAAGGTTACCGCATCCACATCTATCGCGACCGCGAATTCCGCCTGCCGATGCTGACCGCGTCGGTTTCGGCGGAATTACTGTTCGATACCTTCCTGACATTGCTCGAACCGCTCGGCGACACGCTGCACGTCGTACTCGAAAGCAGTCACGGCCAGCACGGCGACGAACGCCGCGAGATTCGCCGTAATAGCATCGATGCCCCCGTTCTGGCAAGCCACTTTTGCGACTTCGAAGATCTGTTGCTCAACGATGGGTGTACGGGTGTTTCCGTACTAAGTGCGAAGCGACCGATGGAAGTGCAGTTCGACGAACACAAACTATTGACGATCTACGCACCGAACCTGAAACCGTTCCAGCGTGTATTACGCTCGATGGGCATCCGCAAGCGACGGGTTCTCCCGCTCATCACCGAAGCCGAACACCTCCACCATTCGACCGAGGCCCGCGCCGACGAATTCGACCAACTCACCTGCCGCCTCGGCGTCGCCGACTTCGATCAAGTCCTGATGGACGACGAAACGAGCTATTGAGTTCAAATTATCCCGTTAAACCGACGCGCGAGCGAGTGATGTTATCGTTTCAGAGGCGACGTGCATTTTCGAGCGTTCCCCACTCTGCGCGCGTCCAGGTACGACGAAGACGTCTCACCCTGGGCTGTAAGATGGAACCCCGTTGGGTGTTCGTGTAGGTTCGCATCGGATCGCGACTTTGTTATGCTGATGACCATCACTCATCAGAGTTTCGCCATGATCGACCCACCCGTAGGTTCGAGTACTTGCTCGCGCTGCGGTCTGGCCGGAATCGGAATCGTGCCAGCGCAAGCAAGGGGAGGGCGTTCATCGTAACTGGAACCCCCTTGCTCGCGCTGCGGGCTGGCCGGAATCGGAAATCGTACCTGCCGCAGCGCCGGGAATAGCAAACTTTTAGCCTCCCGTTCGCGGTTTTGGTTTTGCGGTCGGTGGTTTGCCGTTCAGTTGTGGCAGAAGCCAATCGAGGCCATCGAGGTTATCTTGTAGGCGTTGTTCGGCATCGTCGCTGGTGTGGCCGAGGATACCGATGGGGCCGGTGTAACCACTCGCGGCGATCGCCTTCAATAGGTTCAATTCGAGGTCGCCTTGGCCGAGGACGAGGATCTTCTTTCCCTTCTTTTCGCCATCCTTCACCATGCCATTGAGGTTGAGTGCGTAGAGGTGCGGTTGCATTTTCTTAAGTAGTTCCGGAAAGCGGTCGAGGTGGTCGTGCCCGTGGTGCAAGTTGTAAACGAGGCCGACATTTTTCAGTTTCAGTTGCGCGAGGATCGCCAGTTGATTTTCCGGTTCGCCGAACCACGCGCCGTGGTTGTACAGTCCGACGGTACATCCGATCTTAGCCGCCGCCTCGGCGATGGGGCGGAGTGCGGCCGCGTGTTGTTCGACTTTCTTCGTCTGCTCATCGGCAGTCGTAGCGACTGCGCCGCCGTTCATCGTCACCCAGAGTTGCGTGTGGATTTTGTGCTTCTCCAATGCCGCCAACAGCACCTTTGCGTTCTCGTCCAAGCTCGCCGGAAACCAGACGGCGCTCAGGTTGACGCCTTCGCGTTTCAGGAAGCGAATTTCGTCGTCGAACGACGGCAGATGTTGGGCGCGCCAGTCGTAGGCAAACTGTTTGAAGCCGAGTTTGCGGAGCATCACCGCGCGATCTTCCGGCCCGCGATTCTTGCTATCGAACGGCACGATGCACCACGCCCAAAGGTTCTCGCGGGCAAAGCGCTTCTCCGTTGGAGTTTCGGCCGTGGCGAATTGCGGGAATCCGAAGGCAACGAACGAGAGGAGGAGTATGTGTCGCACGGGAACCTCGCGAATTTCGTAACGGGCGCGTCTTGCCATGCCTTGTCAGATAACTAAACTAGCGTTTCCCGAAAATTTGGGGCAACTACTTTTACACGATGCGAAGACAGGTGGGAGCGATGATTCGGAAGACGTCGAGCAACAAGGGGCGAACCCGCTGTCGGTTTTGTACGAAGGAAGGATGCCCACGCCCGGCGTTCGTCGACTTCAAGGATGTCTCCTCGCTGAAGAAGATGGTCAGCGGCCAAGGCAAGATGTTCAGCCGCAAGCGGAGCGGGCTGTGTGCGACGTATCAGCGTGCGGTGTCCGCCGCCGTGAAGCGTGCGCGATTCATCGGTCTGCTGGCCTACGTCGGCGAGTGATTGTCTGCCGAGGCTGTCGTTGAAATTTCCGTAACCCGGCCCGGTGCCGGGTTTTTTTACGCCACTCGTACCGTTTTGCGAGGTGACCCGTGGCCGACATTACCCAGGTGTTCGCCGCTGCCGTCGAGTTGCATCAGGCGGGGGATCTCCCCGCGGCCGAGCAGATGTACCGTTCGATTTTGCAGAAGCTGCCGAACCACTCGGCGACGCTTTGCAACCTCGGCGCGGTGCTCGTTCGGCAAGAGAAACTCGACGAAGCCGCGCAGTGTTACGCGATGTGCCTCGCCGCCAGCCCCGGCTACCCGGATGCGCATTACAACTACGGCAACCTTTACCGGCGCGTCGGTCAGTTCCGCGAAGCGATTGCCGAATATCAATCGTGCTTACGCGGGAACGCCAACCATGCGAGTTCTTACTTCAACATGGGCTTGGCCTACACCGCACTCGGCGAACTCGGTGTGGCTGCGGAATCGTTCCGGCAAACGATCGGCATCGAGCCGCAACACGCCGATGCGTACAACCGCCTCGGCGACGTGCTGTTGCGCTCGGGGCAGATCAACGAGGGCATCGAGCAGTTTCGCCGCTACGTCGCATTGAAACCGAACGACCCGCGCGGCTTGAACAACCTCGGTCTGGCGATCGCCAACGGCGGGCGACCGACCGAAGCCGTGGAGTTGTTGCACCGGGCGATCGCGCTGAACCCCGAATACGCCGACGCCCACAACACGTTGGCACTCGCATACGAAGCCCTCGGCAAGAAAGACGATGCCACCGCACACTACCACGAAGCGGTGCGCATCAACCCGAATTACGCGGATGCGTGGAGTAACCTCGGCACGAACCTGACCGAACAAGGCCGCGCCGACGAAGCGATAGCCGCACTGCGAAAGTCCGTAGAAATTCGCCCAGGTGCCGCACCGATTCAGAGCAACTTGCTGTTGACGCTGAATTATTCATCGCATCTTTCGCCGCAAGAAATCGCTCGCGCACACCTGCACTGGGGCCAGTTGTTCGCGCCCGGTGCAACGCCCGCTTCGCCCACGATCGTCGATGCCAACCCGAACCGCCGTCTGCATGTCGGGTATCTTTCCGGTGACTTCCGCGCGCACACCGTCGCCGGTTTCATCGAGCTGCTTTTAACGAATCACGACCGCACGCAATTCCACGTGACCGCGTATGCGCAAGTCGCACGCCCCGACGATAAAACGCTATTTCTACAGAAGAAAGCCGACCGTTGGCGTGCCGTTCCCAGTATGAACGACGAGCAACTTGCGAATCAGATTCGGTCGGACAAAATTGACGTACTCATCGACCTCAGCGGGCACACCGCCGGCAACCGTTTGCTCGCGATGACGTATCGGCCCGCACCGATTCAAGCGACGCTGTTCGGCTACCCGAACACCACCGGGTTGCCTGCCGTCGATTACCGCATTACCGATGAAATCTCCGACCCGCCGGGCCTCACCGAGCCGTTGTACGTCGAACGACTGTTGCGGCTCGATGGTCTCGCCTGGGCGTATCACCCGCCGTCCGATGCGCCCGCCGTCGCGCCGTTGCCATCCGCGGATCGCACGACGTTCACCTTCGGTTGCTTGAACAACGCCGCGAAGATTTCGGACGAATGCCTGGCGACGTGGGCGAAGATTCTGATCGATGTGCCCTCGTCGCGGCTCGTATTGTTGGCGGGACAATCGCAAGCCGCGGCCAAGCGGTTGACCGAACAATTCGCGGCGAAGGGCGTCGAGCACGACCGCATCGAACTCGTATTCCGCCTGCTTCGCAAAGATTATTTCGAAGCCTATTCGATGATCGACCTCGCGCTCGACCCGTTTCCCTACAACGGCGGCGTGACGACGTGCGATGCACTTTGGATGGGCGTGCCGACGCTGACGATTGCCGGAGCGAGCTACGTTTCGAGGCAAGGTGCGAGTATCCTCACGCACATCGGACTCTCGGAGTTTATCGCCGATAGTCCGTCCAATCTGATCGAACTCGCGAAAGTCTGGAGCTCAAACCGCGAATGGCTGGCCGAAATCCGGGCCGGTTTGCGTTCGCAAATGGCGAAGTCGGCGGTGGCCAACGGGCCGGGTTACGTGCGTCGGCTGGAGGCAGGGTTGCGGCAAGCCTGGAAAGAACGCATCGCGAACGGGGGATGATTTTCGATGGCCGCACTCACACTTTTGCGCCAAGGCCACCCGCTGGCGGAGGCCGCCGAACAGCGTCGACAGCTTCTGCCGCGAGCCGACGAAACGCCGTTCGAGGCGAAACTCGCCGAGGCAAATCTCTTCCCGCTTTTGGCGACGCGCATCGACTCGCTGCAAGTCAACGTCGGCAAAATGTGCAACCAGACCTGCCACCATTGCCACGTCGATGCGGGTCCGGATCGCCGCGAAATCATGACGTTGGAAACGATGCAGTATTGCCTGACGGCGATGGAATCGGCGAACATCGGCACGCTCGACATCACCGGCGGCGCACCCGAAATGAACCCGAACTTTCGCTGGTTTGTCAGCCGTGCGCGAGAGTTGGGCCGTCACGTCATCGACCGCTGCAACCTGACGATTCTGCTCGCGCCAGGCTTTACCGATACGCCTGAGTTCCTCGCTGCCAACCGCGTGGAAGTCGTGGCGTCGTTGCCGTGTTACACCGAATCGACCGTCGATAAACAGCGCGGCGACGGCGTGTTCGACAAGTCAATTCGTGCCATACGACGCCTGAACGATCTCGGTTACGGGCACGATGCGGCGCTGCCGTTGTCGCTGGTGTACAACCCTGGCGGCGCGAGTCTGCCGCCCCCGCAAGCGACGCTCGAAGCCACCTACAAACGCGAGCTTGCCGAACGCCACGGCATCCATTTTACGCGACTGTTCACGATCGCGAACATGCCGATTAGCCGCTTTCTCGACGACTTGCAAAAGTCCGGGAAGTACGAGAGCTACATGCAGAAACTGATCGCGGCGTTCAACCCGGTTGCGGCCGAGAATGTCATGTGCCGCTCGCTCGTATCCGTGGGTTGGGACGGCCAACTCTTCGATTGCGACTTCAACCAGATGCTCGATCTGCGGATCGGCCACATCCGCGATTTCGACGCCACCGCGTTCGCCACCCGCACGATCCTCACCGCCCAACATTGCTACGGCTGCACCGCCGGTGCCGGATCGTCATGTACCGGCGCGGTCGTGATTTGAGTGGCCAGAATCGACGTAAGTTCGGACATAATTTTGTTGACCGCCTCTCGCGGAAAGTTGAACATGCACCTTGTGGGGGCGTAGTGTGCGTCTCCACTTTTCGGCAGCGGAGGTTCCCAATGGGTGATTCGGATGGTCAGATCATTCGGCTCCTTACCGAGTTGCGTGACGCCCAGCGGGAGGATTTGACCTACCGCCGCAAGGCGGTCGAAGAGTCGCTGGCGCTGTCTCGTCGTGCCGTTCGGATGCAGCGGATTGGACTTCTGATTGTGCTCGGAGGCGTGGTCGTGATCGGCGGCGGCTTGCTCGCCCTCAAGTGAGTCGGTAGTACAGTTGGGCTTCCGCGTTTCATCCATGTCAGAAGCGGTGGGGTTACCGATGTCGAAATTCGTCAAACCGATGGCTTCTGGTGGCGGGGTGAACAGCGAATGGACAAAGCGAGCATTACCGAAATCGAGCTAATCCGAGGCCCTTGCTTCGGCACTTGCCCGGTGTTTGAAATTAAAATCACTCGCGCCGGTTCCTATCGGTACGACGGTAATCGGTATGTGGAACCGCTCGGCAAACGAACTGGCGGATTTCCTGGCTACCTCTTTGAACGATTGGCCGACGTTTGCTACGAATTACGGATTCTGGAGCTAGACGACGTGTATCCATCCGACTTTGAAGACACACCGGTTACCGTCGTCAAGATACGTCATACAGACGGCGTGAAGGTCGTACGAAACGATGACGGAAACATGGGACCAGTAAGGCTGTGGGCGTTTGCAGTGATCGTGGAACACGCGATGCGAGAAGCATTTGCGATCGACGACCGCAAAAAGGGTAAACGGTAACCTCGCCAGTGCGAAATTCACGCCGACCAACTACGTTATCGCGCACCGCGACACCTGCAATCCGCGTGTGTGAGAATGCCGCTGCGACCCCATACCGGCATACGGGGTCGCGTAAATCCCGCTTGCCTATTTCACCAGATACTCGAAGTGTTGGCGGAACTGTGCGGGGGTCATTTTCACGACTTCCGCGAGTGAGGCCAGCGTGGCGGGGTCGGCGAAGTCGGTGGCTTCGAGGCGGATCATGTAACGGCGACCGCACTCGAAGGTTTCGCTGTCGACGTCGACGAGGCGCGGCCGCATTCGCGACGTTTTCGGATCGATCATATCCTCGAATTTCAGCGGGGTCATTTTACCGCCGACGAAGCTGACGATCGCGCCGTATTCGCTCGATTCGGGGGACATCAGAAACTTGACCGCGCCGTAGCCGAGGTTGCGCGTGTACTCGGCATCGAACGGAATCGGGTCGGCACAACGCAGTTCGTAGCCCAGGTCTTTGTCGACCATAGTGATCTTCAAACCGAGTTTGCCGAGCCGCCAATCGAGTTGGTTGCGGATGATGCGACCGAGTTCGATTTCACCGAGTCGCAGGTGGCCGTGGTCGTCGCGTTGCAGCGTGCCGTAGCGGCTGAGTTCGTCTTCGCCGAGAACTTGAATCATCGATTCGACTTCAAATTCGTTGCTGCCGTCCTTTTTCGAGAGCAGCTTGCAACGTTCCTGTGCCGCTTCGCGAATGTTCTCGGCGAGCCATTTATCGGTGACTTTCACGGCCTTGTTCGCTGTGGCGATCGAATCTTTTTCGAGGCGGAAATGGCCGAGGTCCGTCACGAGGTTGTTCTCGCCGATGGCTTCGATGAGGCCCTCGGCGAGGATGACGAGGCCGTACTCTTTGCCTTGCGATCTCCGCTTGATGATCGAGCCGATGATGATGTCGCAGATCTGGCTGAGCTTGACGTGATTGCCGCGGAATTCTTCGGAGATGATGGTCACAGTCGCCGCCGATGCCTTGCCGATACCGAGCGCGAGGTGGCCTGCGGCACGGCCCATGCTGACGATGAGATACCAGCGCGTGGTCGTCTTAGCGTCTTCGTGAATATTGCGTGCGAGGCCGACGCCGATGTGCCGTGCCGTCTCGAATCCGAAGGTGGGGATTCCGGGGGGAAGGGGTAAGTCGTTGTCGATCGTTTTCGGAACGTGAGCGACCTTGATCTTTCCAGCGGCTCGTTTATACACTTGGCTGCCGGAAAACGCGGTGTCGTCGCCGCCGATGGTGACGAGGTACTTCGCACCGAGTCGATCGAGCGACGAAATCACGCTGAGAAGGTCTTCGTCTTTCTTAGCGGGGTTGGTGCGGCTGGTGCCGAGCAACGAGCCACCGCGGTTGTAGTACGGTGCCACGTCGGCGATGGTGAGCGTTTTGATTTTCGTGATGTCGCCGGAGACGAGGTTTTTGAACCCGTCGCGAATGCCGATGACTTCCCAGCCCTGATTGATGGCCTCGATAGTGACCGACGAAATGACGCCGTTGATTCCGGGCGCAGGCCCGCCACCTACGAGGATCGCTAACCGGCCACGGGATGCGGGAGTTGCCATGCTGTGTCTGCCTCATGCTGCGAATAAAAATCGTAACCCACCGAAACGGGTCGTCGTTGAAAAGATCGGATTCCGTCGCCAATTTTCAAGGGCAATCGTCGTACTGGCGTTGATCGCGTCGGTCGGTTGCCGGATGGGGGCCAACCGCTGTCCGCCCAACCAGGAATCGTGGTCCGAAATCGGCCAGACTTCGTACCGCGCGTCGGATCCAGCGGTCTTCGAGCGACTCGCGGATCAATTCCAAGGCGGCCCACCCGTCGCGCCGCCCGATGGCAAGAAGTACAACATTCTCGCATTATCGGGGGGCGGTAAGTACGGGTCGTTCTCGGCGGGTGTATTGAACGGCTGGACCGAATCCGGAACGCGACCGACTTTCGACCTCGTTACGGGGGTGAGCACCGGGGCCATCGTCGCCGTCTATGCCTTCCTGGGTAGCGAATACGATGCGAAGCTCCGCGAGTTTTACACGACCGTCAGCACGCGACAAATTCTGAATACCAAGTCGCTACCGATCGCACTGCTCACCGAATCCTTGGCGTCGTCGGAACCGTTGAAACGGCTGATCGATAAAGCCGTAGACCAACAAGTACTCGATGCGGTTGCGGCGGGGCACCGCTGTGGGCGACGATTGCTCATCGGCACGACGAACCTCGATACGAAACGCCTCGTCGTCTGGGATCTCGGCGCGATTGCCGCTTCGGATCGTGCGGATAAAGCCGAACTAATCCGTAAAATTCTTCTCGCGTCTGCGTCGGTGCCGGGCGTATTTCCGCCTATTCGTATCGACATCGAAGTCGACGGAAAGAAGTACACCGAGCTTCATGTCGACGCCGGTGTCACCAGTGAAATCTTCGTGCGATTGCCTCACTTGAACCTCGAACCGGGTCACCTCGATCGCGGACCGCGACCGCTGGCCGGTTCGAATGTCTACGCGATCATCGCGGGAAAACTGTACGCCGACCCCGAGTGCATCCGGCCGAGGCTCTTCGGCATCCTCGGCAAATCGGTGTCGTCGCTGATTTACGCGATGACGCAGAACGACCTGATGCGAATTTATACTTTGTCGCTTCTGACGGGAATGAAGTTCCAGTTCACGTCACTTCGGCAAGATTACAAAGACACCGGCGACGCATTCCTGTTCGACCCGATCGAATTGATGGCCCTATTCAACGAAGGCGCGAAGGTCGGCCGAACCGTTGAAGGGTGGCGAACGCTCGCACCGGGCATGCTGCCCAGCGAACAGGTCATACCCCGAACGGGCACGGCCTTTCGGACGCACGGGGTACCGAAATCGCCGTAAATCTGTCGGAATCGACGCAATTTCCGATGAAAACAGCAGGCTGTTTCGCCACGTTTGAGTTGGGCTTCCCCCGTTGGGCCGTTCTGGTATGTGCGTTCTCGCAGGGATTCGTTGGGGGACGTTTTCTCGTTTGGGGGAGTATCGTATGGACGCCACAAAAACGCGCACTGCTAGCCGTTCCGATAGTTTGCCGCTGGAGCGGATCAAACAGAATCCGTATCAGCCGCGCAAGCGTTTCGACGACGACGAACTGTCGCAGTTGCGCGATAGCATCAAGAACCACGGCATCTTGCAGCCGCTGGTCGTACGCAAAATGGGCGACGAGTTTCAACTCATCGCCGGGGAGCGCCGACTGCGTGCGGCGAAGGCCGCCGGGTTGCACGAAGTGCCCGTTCACGTGGTCGATTTTAACGAACAGCAAGTGTTCGAGGCCGCACTCGTCGAGAACATTCAGCGCAGCGACCTCAATGCCATCGAGAAGGCGACGGGGTTCAAGGAATACCTCGAACGCTTCAAGATGACGCAAGACCAACTCGGCGCGAAGCTCGGGCTGGATCGCACCACCATCAGTAACTTGGTAAATCTGTTGAACCTGCCTAGCGACGTGCAAGATGCCGTGCGGCACGGGACGATCACGCTCGGCCACGCCAAGGTGCTGAAGGGCGTCGCCGATTCAAAATTGCAGTCGTCGTTGTGCAAAGACATCATCGTCCGGAGCCTTTCGGTACACGCACTCGAACAGCAAATCAAGCTGCTGCGGCAAGAACCCGCCACCGAAACGGGTAGCAAGCGCGAAGCCACCGCACCCGCCGAAAAGACCGCACACGTGACGAGCCTCGAAAACGACCTGCGCCAGAAGTTCGCCTGCCGCGTCGAAATCAAAGTGAAGGCCAAGGAAAAGGGTCAGATCGTCATCGGCTTCGATAACAACGACGACTTCGAGCGAATCATACAAGTTTTGAATGGGTGAAAATGTCGTGACTTGAGAGCACGTCGGTGACGTGCTCTCAAGCGTACTCATCGTGCCACGGCCATTGGCAAACGGACGGGACTGTTTTTGTGAAGGGTTTGGATGAGCGGGGTCAAAACGTGTTGGTCGATCCAGGAAACGACGGGTACGCAGACGGCGTCTGCGAAGCCCCAGAGTTGTTGATTCGTGTTGCCCACTAATGGGAAGTCCGGAGTGCCTTGAAGCCGGGCGTACTCGCGCGGACTCATCCATCGCATCCGTAATTTCCCGTTGTCGATCGCGATTACTATCTGTTTCGCGCTGCCTCCTTTCGGCGTCCGCAAACAACCGGCGAGGCCATCGAATCGAACCTCCGCACGCATTGTCTTTTGCCGAATACGACGGAAAATAGTTCCGACCCACTTCAATTTGGAGGTCACAATTTCATCGGTTTGTTGCCGGTGACGATTGCTCATCATTTGGTAATGGCGCAGCACCTGAGTCGCGTCCCACCACTCTTGATCGTCGTCGATGTCAATCACTTCAGCCAATGTTTCCCGGCGTACCGGCGGTTTGGGGAGCAGTAGCGTCACCCAACCCGTCGGCAGATTCACCGTACGTTTGAACTCGAGAATCGGCTTTGTCCGAAGCATACTATGCTCATCGACCGGCCAGAGATAGCCGCGTTGCGGTCGTTCGTCGGGCTCGATCTCGTCAGTCATACCAACGACGAACACGCGCGGTCGGCTTTGCGGAGTGAAGTGACTCGCGTCGAGAACGAATGCATCGAGCCAATATCCAAGGCCGGCCAATCGATGCGCGATCGCGGCAAAATCCTTGCCCTCGTTCGACGATAACAAGCCGTTCACATTCTCGAGCATGACCAACGGCGGCCGACGATGCTCCATCGCTTCGAGTACATTTGCAAAGCCGAAGAATGTGGAAGAATGTACGCCTCTTAGCCCGCGATAGTGGCCCGCCAAACTGAGATCGATACACGGAAACGAGGCGGTCATCAGCGAGGGACGTTCGCAAATCCGCTCGACGATCTCTTCGGTTTTCCAGACGTCGCCGAGGTGAAAGTGCTCGGACTTGCCGAATCGTGCCTCGTAGGCTTTTTGCTTCTTGGTATCGATGTCATTTGCATAAATGCACTCCCACCCCGACGCGATTAACCCTTCCCGAACTAAGCCGATTCCGGCAAAGAACTCGCAGAACGTCTTGCGTTCGCCTCGAATGCGAGGCATGTCAGGTGTCAGCTGGAGTGCAGTCTTCATCGTCTCACGTTGTCGATTTTGGTTCTTATAGTCCGTGTACTTATATCCCGTGGAATTATCAGCGTCAAGCACGAAAATGGACACCATGACACAGACCGATGTGAAAATACTCTTCGGAAATCGGATACGGCAACTCCGTAAAGCGCGAGGTTGGAGCCAGGAAGAATTCGCACAAATCATCGGGTTGGACAGAAGCTACTTGGGTGGCATCGAGCGCGGCGAACGCAACGTAAGCCTGGAGAATATCTGTTTGATCGCCATAGCGTTGGAACTCCCCACAGCCGAACTTTTTCATGGATGGGTTGCCGATTCGACAACAGTGGACTTAAGCGAGTGAAATCGCACTCGAAGGAAAGAACGATGGATGCACTGGCTACTGTCAAATCGCAGATCCAATCGGCAAAGGACGACTTACAAGCCTGCAAACCGACAACGCTCGATTGGATTTCTCGCTCGATTCTGACAGCAGAAACCATCATACCATGGTTGATCCTGACAGCACCGGGAATGAAAGAGTACGTTGAGGATGTATTGAATGCACCAACAATTCTGCGATCGATGTGGGACAAAATGCGTGCGAATGTCAATCTGCCAAAAGACCAAATCGATGCCTTCGACCGTCAGATGACGCTCGACGACGTTTTGCGCGAATCGGTGACGGGCGAAGTGGTCAGTAACGTGGTCACCAAGTACTTGAAAGAACACCACCCAGAGAAAATTCTCCTATCGAACGGACGAAGCGACTATCCCGACATTTATCTCTCGACTCAAGATTACTCAGTGCTTCCCCAATTCAAGCGACACAAAAACGTGATCGAAGCCGATGCGTACGGCGCGGCAGTAAAAGGCAATCGAAGTCATCCCGTTCGCGTCCCCGATGGCTTGGAGATTAAGACATGCCGCGAACGCATCGCGGTCGATTGCCACCATCCGCATAGCGGTTTGCACCTAGTACTCGTGTTTAGCGAGACCGCCCGAAAATTCTCCGTAACCGATGTTCGCGTGGCTTTTCTGTGTACGAAAGATTACCGCGAATCGAAGCGAAACACGACCGCCACGACCGTCAAGTATTCATTCAACGGCGACCGTTTTGTTAGCCTCTTCAAAACGACATGAAGCTATGTTCGCCCCGCCCGAACTCGTTTGACTTCCCCTTTCGCTACGATTAGGATCGTGGGTCTGCCGAGTTCTGGAGGTCTGCGATGCGACATTTCTCGTTGGTCATTCTGACGCTGATCGGGTTGTGGCTGCCGTTGGCGAAGGCGGACGACTGGAGTTTCCAGCCTGTCGTGCGGCCTACTCTTCCGGCTGTGCCGGCGGAGTGGAAAGCGTGGGTGCGTACGCCGCTCGATGCCTTCGTGTTGCAAAAATTGCTGGCAAATCAGCTCAAGCCGTCGCCGGAGGCGGAACGCCGGGTTCTCGCGCGGCGGGTGAGTATCGACCTAACGGGGTTACCACCGACGCCGGAGGAACTCGATGCGTTTGCCAAAGACACATCGAAAGAGGCCTACGAAAAACTCGTCGATCGGTTGCTGGCGTCGCCGCGATACGGCGAACGCTGGGCGCGGCACTGGCTCGATGTCGCACACTACGCGGACTCGCACGGGCAAGACCAAGACCGCTTCCGGCCTAATGCGTGGCCGTACCGCGACTACTTGATTCGCGCGTTCAATGCGGACAAACCGTATGCGAAGTTCGTTCGCGAGCAGGTAGCGGGCGATGTGCTTTTCCCCGACGATCCGCAAGCGTTGGTGGCGACGGGGTTCCTCGCGGCGGGGCCGTGGGACGAGAGCGGGCTGCGCGACATCAACGAGAATTCGCTCGACCGGCAGATTGCCCGCAACCTCGACCGCGATGATATTGTGACGACGACGATGACCACATTTGCGGGGCTAACCGTGCATTGTGCGCGTTGCCACGACCATAAATTCGACCCGATTACACAGGCCGATTATTATGCGATCCAGGCCGTGTTTGCAGGCGTCGACAAAGCCGAACGCGCCTACGATACGGACCCAGTAATCGCCAAGAAACGCACATCGCTCGTTGCCGATCTCACGCGGGTTCGCGGTCTCAAAGGTACGTCCGATGCGCAACTACTGACAGCCGAGCGTCAGCGGGAAGTCGTGGCATTCGAGAAGGCGTGGCACGAGAAGGAAAGCCGCTGGTTCACGCCCGAACCGGAGGCATTGACGTCGAAGCACGGCGCGACGCTGAAGCCGTTGCCGGACCGTTCGATACTCTCGGGTGGGGCCACACCGGATCGCGACACGTACACCGTTGCGATGTTTACAGAGCGCGTGGCCATCACCGGGTTACGGGTCGAAGTGCTGGCCGATGAATCGCTGCCGCATCACGGGCCAGGCCGTCAGGCGAACGGCAACCTGCACCTGTCCGAACTGCGCGTAAAAGTGTGCGCAAAAGGCAAACCGGAACAGGCTATCAGCGTGAAACTGAAGTCGGCTACCGCCGATTTCGATCAGGCCGATTGGGGCATCGCGCGGGCCATCGACGGCAACGCGGGCACCGCGTGGGGCATCTACCCCGAGGTCGGCAAACCGCACCAGGCGATTTTTGAATTCGACGCGCCCATCGGCTTCGCAAGTGGCAGCACATTCACCGTCGAACTCGATCAACTCCACGGCGGCGGCCACCTGATCGGTCGATTCCGTTTGAGCCTGACGACGAGCGCGATGCTCGTTTCCCCTACGGCGAATCTTGCCACGATCCTGCGGATTCCCGAAGCGAAACGCACGGAGCTACAACGCGCGGAAATCGCACGTTTGCTCTGGGAAACAAGCATCGATCGCGAAATATCTGCCTTGCCCGCACAGGCGAAAGTGTACTGCGGCACGAACCGCTTTGCGGTCGATGGCAGTTTCCGGCCATCGCTCACTCCGCGTCCGATTCACTTGCTCGTTCGCGGCGAAATCACCAAGCCCCGCGCAGTCGTGGCACCGGCCGGGGTGCAGGCGGTGGCGGGGTTGAACCGGCATTTTGCGACTCGCGATTTGAGCGACGAAGGCCAACGCCGCGCGGCGCTCGCCGACTGGCTGGCCGACCCCGCGAACCCGCTGACGTGGCGCGTGATCGTCAACCGCGTGTGGCACCATCACTTCGGGAAAGGCCTCGTCGACACGCCGAACGACTTCGGCAAAATGGGCGGCGCGCCGTCGCACCCCGAACTCCTCGACTGGCTCGCAACCGAGTTCCGCGACGGTGGCGGTTCGTTCAAAATGCTGCACAAAATGATCGTCACCAGTAGCACCTACCGGCAAGCGGTACGGCACGATGCGACTGCCGACGCGAAGGACGGCGACAACCGGTTGCTCTGGCGAATGAACCGCGCCAAGCTCGATGCGGAGAGCGTTCGCGATACGGTGCTGATGGTTAGCGGGCGGCTCGACGAAACGATGTATGGCCTTCCCGCAAAGCAATTCGCGACGAAACCCGGCGTCCACGTGACACCGCAAGCCGACTACGACGCCTTCGATATCGATGCCCCCGAGGCGCGGCGACGAAGCATCTACCGGTTCATTTTTCGCACCCGCCCAGACCCGATGCTGGAGGCGCTCGACTGCCCGGATGCCTCGCAATCGGCACCCGTACGCTCCGCATCGGTGAGTGCCCCGCAGGCGCTCGTGTTGTGGAACAACAAGTTCACGCTACGGCACTCGGAGCACCTTGCGGCACTGGCGGTGAAAGCGTCGGCAGATGTTTCCGCACAGGTGCGATTCGTCGGTCGGCGGGTGTTGGGCCGCACACCAACGACTGCGGAAGAGGCGGCGTGGGGCGAGTATGCGAAGGCGCACGGGCTGGCGAATTTGTGCCGCGTGTTGTTCAACAGCAGCGAATTACTGTTCATCGATTAAGGGGCACGCACGATGCCGACGCGACGCGATTTCCTGGCGGGCGGGTTCGGTGGGCTGGCGCTTTCGCACTTGCTGGCGAACGCCGGTGAAGCGAAGCCCGAGTTCAACGGCGGGCTGCACCACAAGGCGAAAGTGCGTCGCGTGGTGCAGGTGTTCCTGAATGGCGGCATGAGCCAGATGGACACCTTCGACTACAAACCGACGCTGATAAAACGCCACGGGCAGATCGTCGATGTCGGCCTGAAAGCGACCGCGACCGGCACGCCGGGGCCGCTGATGAAATCGCCGTTCGCGTGGAAGCAACACGGCCAGTCCGGGCGCTGGGTGACGGATGTATTCCCGCACCTCGCGAAGCGCGTCGACGACATGGCGTTCCTGATGGCGATGAGTTCGAAATCGAACGTCCACGGCCCCGCGAGTTACCTGCAAAACACCGGCTTCCTGATGCCCGGCTTCCCGTGTACCGGCGCGTGGGTCGGCTACGCGCTCGGCCGCCTCACGGACAACCTGCCGTCGTTCGTGGTGCTACCGGACCCGCGCGGTTTACCCTACAACGGCAGCGGAAATTTCTCGTCGGGCTTCCTCGCGGCATCGCATCAAGGCACCGTGGTCAACCCCTCCGCCGCCGTGCCGATTCCCGATCTCGCGCCATCGTCGGCTGCAAAATTCGTCACGCCCGCTTCGAGTAATGACGGCTTGAAATTGCTTCAGGAAATGAACGGGAAGTACGCGAACGAACGGCGCGGTGACAGCCGACTGTCAGCCCGCGTCGAGAGTTACGAACTCGCGGCGAAGATGCAACTCGCCGCGCCGGAGGTGTTCGACCTGACGCGCGAATCGAGGAAAATCCACGACCAATACGGCACGTCCGGCCCAGCTCACGAAGGCGGCTTCGCGCGAAACTGCTTGCTGGCAAGGCGAATGCTCGAACGCGGCGTGCGCTTCGTGCAAGTTTGGAGCGGCGAGGGCGGGCCGAAGAACAACTGGGACAACCACACGAACATCGCCACGGAACTACCGCCGATCGCGCGGCAAGTCGATCGCCCCGTTGCGGCCTTGTTGCAAGATTTGAAAGCCCGCGGCTTGTTCGACGACACGCTCGTGATCTTCACGACCGAGTTCGGGCGGATGCCCTTCACGCAGGGTGGCGTGGGCCGCGACCACAACGGCGGCACCTTCGTCACATGGCTCGCGGGGGCCGGAATTCGCGGCGGTGTAGCCCACGGCGAAAGCGATGAATTCTCGTATCGCGCCGCAAAAGACACCACCGATTGCTACGATCTCTCCGCGACAGTCCTGCACCTGCTCGGCATCGACCACGAGAAACTGACTGTCCGCCACGACGGCATCGACCGCCGACTCACCGACGTCCACGGTCACGTGATCGAGGCGGTGTTAGCGTGATGGTCGTTTGAGGAGTGCTTACCTCAATTCCACGCATCACCAGCCGAGTTCCATAACTCCGCGGAGTTGAGCCTCAATAATTGAATTGGAGTTGCGTCCGCAGGGCCGAGCCTTCGAAGTCCCGGTAGGATGAAGCGCCCGTCGCGTTGAGGGCCGTGAAGTTCGGCGAATTGATCGTGCTGTATTCGAGCACCAATTCCAACTGCTTGCTGATTTGCCACTCGACGCCGAAGTCGGTTTGGCGTTGGCGGCCGAAGGGGGCGTTGGCGATGTTGCGGTAGCCGCCGGTGTACTGCTGGTAGCGGCAATACGGCGTGAAGATCCCGTACCGGGCGGTTTCGTGGCGGAACATCCCCATAACGTAACCGCCGTGGATGTGGCGGACGCCGACGGCGGTTTGGGCCTCGTTCAGTCCCGGCCCGCGTCCGGTTTGCCACTCGGCTTGGAAGCCGAACGGTTGCGGATACCAGACCAGCGTGGCGGCGATACGCTCTTCGAGTATCCCGCGCGTGCCCCCGGTTCCCGTGGGGACGACGCCCGCCGATCCTTGCCCCAACGGGCGGATGGCCGAGCCGGCGACGACGTAATCGCCGCGGTAACCTTGCAGGCTCGCTTCGACGATTTGGCCGTTGCCCAACTGCATCGGCAGCGTCACGCGGCTGACCATGTGCAAATTCAGGTTGGCCTCGGCGATCGAACCGCCTTGACCATCGTAGACGCCGAAAGCGAAGACCCCGTAATTCCCAGAGCCTTTCAGGCCGCCGCGGACGAGCGTTGCGAAGAGCTTCTGGTACTCTTCGGGCGTCCAATAGTAGAAGACGCCGATATCGCGTTCGTTCGGAGCGACAGCCGAGTTCATGGCGTCGGTCCGGTCGAGCGGGACGCGGTTCTGGCTCGACTGCATGTTTTCGAAGCCGTAGGGTACCTTCGATAAGCCGACCCGCAAGCGGTGGACGCGCGTCGCATCCAAGTAGACGTCCGCGTACAAATCGCGGAGCTGTGCGAAGTAAATGGAGTTCGTGCCCCCCTGCGGGGTCACGGCGAAATCGGGTTGGAAGTAGAGCGACAGATGGTCGGAGATATCGCCGAAGAGGATCAACCGCGCCCGGCGGATGAGGAAGTTCTCCGAGGTGCCGTTGATGGTGCGATCCCCGAAGAGGTTGGGCGTCCCCTCTTGCGTATCTAAAGTGCGGCCGAAACGGACCTGAGTGTAGCCGCGGATCGAGAGCTTCTCGTACCACTTCTTCTCACCCTCGGCCGGTACGCTGAGCGAATCGTACAGCGATTGCAGGTCGAACCGGGAACTACCGTATAACTCGTAGTCCTTCTTCGCCTGCGCCTCCGCCTTCTTCGCCTCCTCCGCGGCCTTCTTCTTGTCCGCGTCCTTTTTCAATGCCTCTTCGATCATCGTTCGCGTGTCGGCGGTGCCTTTCAGCGGAACGACTTCCGCGGTCGGCATCGGGTTCAAAGGCGGCGTTTGCGCTCTCAGGGGCGGCAACGCGCTGGCAATCACGAGTACGATCAGGCATGTGACCGGGAGTAAAGTCCGAGAATTTGGCATGATTGGAGCGGAGCCGATGATGGAGGACGCTCGGGAAACCCAGGCGATCCGTGAAGGATTCTTCACTCTTCTTCGGCCGATTGCGCGGCGATCTTCAGGAAATGTCCGCTCGTAACGATTGGGCAAGCAGTCGTGGGTCGTCGGCCGAACGCGGGTTCACCCTCGTTCGGTGTCGATTCTTCCTCGCATTCGCACGCGGACTTGATACCCTTTGCGTACGATCTCGCACTGGTGAGATTCCTTTACCTGGAGGTGTTTCGATGATTTCGCGTATTTCGCGTATGTGGCTTCTCGGTGTCGGTGGGCTGACGATTCTTCTGGCGACGGTGGCAGTCGCGGAAATTCCGAAACCGGAGGCGTTCGACGAGAAGGAATTCACGTCGATCTTCGATGGCAAAACGATGGACGGTTGGAAAGTCTCCGCGAAGACGGGGCATAGCGGGAAGAGTAAAAACAAGTCGGGCGGCAAGTGGGTCATCGAAGACGGAGCCATCGTCGGCAGCCAAGACGTGCCCGCGAATGGCGGCATTATCATCACCGAAAAAGAGTACGGCGACTTTGAAGTTGCGCTCGAGATGCGAAACGACGACGGCCCCGATAGCGGCCTGTTCCTCCGCAGCACCGACACTGGGAAGTGCTATCAGGCGATGATCGACTACCACCAAGGTGGCAACCTCATGGGCATCTACGGCGAAGGCATCGGCGGCAAACCGCACGTTCGCAACTTCGACTTCATCAAAAATGTGAAAGAAATCAAGGTGCCGAGCAGCCAGCCCGATGGCGGCTTCCCGTGCCCGGTGACCGCCGCCGATTGGCCGAAATTCTGGAAGCACGGCGAATGGCAAGAACTCCGCGCACGCATCGTCAACAACCCGCCGACGATTACGACGTGGATCAACGGCGTGAAGTTCATGCACTACACCGACACCGAAAAGCGCCTCGGAGACAAAGGCGGCATCGCACTGCAAGTCCACGGCGGCGGCGACTACACGAAGCAGTTCGTGCGCTACAAAAATATCCGCGTGAAGGAAATCGCAAAGTAGGCAACGGCGCAAACGCATCGCCATTTCTGCCACCCCGCAAACCATCGCTCGGGGTTCAGCCTCGGGCGTCATTTCCTCCATTCGGGCGGCGCGGATTGTTTCGGTGAACTACACTGGAACAACCTTTTGAATGGAATGGGTGTAATGGTTTCGACAAGCGCGAAAGCAGTCACCGATCTGCGCGAGTTCTTTGGGGTCGTGCGCAAATCGGGACTCGTGAACGATCGTTCGCTGAAAGCATTTTGTGCGGCATTCCCATCGGGTGGCACGGTGGCACAAGCGGCGAAACAGCTAGTCGACGCGGGGATTCTCAGCGAGTTCCAGGCGGATCGAATCGCGAGCGGCAAGTCGGATGGCTTCCTCATCGGCCAATATGCGATTCTCGAACGGATCGGCGACCGAGCATCGGGGCAGGTTTTCAAGGCGCGACATCGCACCATGAATCGCCTCGCAGCCATCGAGTTGTTTGCACCGGAACAATCGCAATCCGAAGAGAATCGGCAGGCGTTCGAGCGAGTGACGCGAGCGGTGGCGCAACTCGTTCATCCGAACATTATTACCACCTACGACGCGAACCGAATCGGAAAGCGGTCGTACGTCGTGATGGAGTTCGTCGATGGCGACGACCTTGCCACCGTCGTGCGAAATTTCGGCCCACTGCCGATCGACATCGCGTGCGAATACGTTCGCCAGATCGCATCGGGGTTGCAGTTCGCGCATGCTCGCAACACGGTTCACGGGGCCATTCACCCCGGGCACCTACAACTTCGTCGCGATCCGAACGTTCAGGGTTTGAAGGCATACGCGGAAGTGAAAATACGCAACTTCGGCTACAATGCGTTCGAGCGATCCTCCACAACGGAAGACGACGGCGTCTTCCAATCGACCACGAATCCCATCGAGTACGTTGCGCCGGAACAGTTGCGCCCCGTCGGGCCGATCGCAGTGCCGACCGATCTCTTTTCGCTCGGTTGCACCTTCTATTTTATGCTAACGGGCCGTGCGCCGGCACCCGCGAACGGCGACGAAACGCTCCATCAGTTCGGCGACGTCGTGCCGGCGAGTCAACTGCGTACCGGGATTCCGCCGTACATTATCGAATTGTTACACTCGCTAATGGCCCGCGAACCCGCGGCGCGACTAGCATCGGCGGACCTCCTACTCGAGCGAATTGCGCCGTATGCGGCGTCGCGTCGGATCGGCTTCGCTACCAGTGTACCCGTTGTCGAGGTCGCATCGCCGTTTGCTCTCTCCGATGGCGATACGGAAAGCGACACGATTTGCGGGCATTCCGTCGATTCGCAAACGCCAATCCGTACCCGCACACCTTGGAACCGCAAGCCGACCAAGAGCGAGTATGCGTGGCACTTGCCGCTGTTGGTCGGGTTAGCGGTTGGAGTGATTTTGGCGACGGGACTGGCGATCGTCTTCGTGTTGCGGTCGGTCGGTCGATGAATTCAAAAATCGTTGCGAATCGGCCCCGGATTGCGTTCTATCTTTCCCGGGAGACTGTCCTGCGAGATTGAGGATTCGGTCAGATGATGGCGAATGATCCTTCCATATCCCGGCTACTACCGCGCCCCGTGAAAAGCCCCGCTGCCACGCGCGAAGACCTCCGCAAGCGGGCCACGATGCGACTGGCCGAGCGGATCGACTTGGCGAAGTCGAGGTTCAAGCCATTGTCGTTATTGCGCCAAGATGCGCGACGGGTTCTCGATCAGTTATTGGACCAAGATGCGCCGACGATGGGCCGCGAAGATCGCGATAAATTCGTCGATGAGATACTCGCGCAGTCGCAAGGTTTCGGACCGCTCGAAGAGTTGTTTCGCGATGAATCGGTGACGGAATTCATGACGATGGCGTTCAATCAGATCATCAGCCGTAAAGGCGAATCGTGGCTGCCGACGAGCGTGCAGTTTCGCGATGCGAATCAGTATCGTCAGATCCTCGTCGGGTTTGCGGAATACGACCCGCTCCGCACCTCCGCCGTTCCATCGGGTTACGACGCATCGTTACCCAACGGTTTCCGCGTCGTGGCCATCTTACCGCCTGCGATCTTGGAACAACCGCCGCTTGCCGTGTTCACGCGGGTCAGCGTGCCGACGGTCGTCGCAAAATCGGCGTCGGGCGCAATCCCAATCCCAAACGCCAAATCCGGTGCGATCGCCGCCCCGTCATTGGGTTCGTTTCCCGCGATACCGGCACCACCACTCACGGCCTCGGGGACCATCAACTTCAACACGACCGTAAGATCGGGTGCGGATAGCTCGTCGAATAGTTTGTCCGCACGGATGCTCGACCCATTCGGGAGACTCAAACAGCGCGTGATCGAACGTCTCGTCTCGCGGCTCGCCGCCGCCGGCGTCAACGACCTCAGCCAACTGCCAAAACAAGATCTGCAAAAAGTCATCGGCATGTACGTGCAAGAATTCTCTTCGACGGAGAATCTTTCACTCGACGAGTCCGCCCAAGGCCGACTGACGTTGGAAATCCTCACCGCGATGAACCGGTAGAGTGGCGGTAACCCGGTAACCCGGTAACCCTCCAGCCTGTTGACGCAGAATACCTGAACCGATACGGATTACCATCGGAGCGCCCGGGATGGGGCGTCGGAATGTAGCCACTGGTGGAGCAGGTTACACTCCACTCGACGTCGTCGAGCGTCGTATCAAACAATTTGCGAGGAATTCTCGGGTGTGCTCGTTGGCGTTACATCGCTGAACCTGTTCGGCTGGCTACTCGAACGGCTGCTATTGAAGCATGACGAATGACGGGTAACTTAAATGTGGTTCATCCGACAAGTGCGTACTCGGCCTTGTGGATCGCGTAAATGCGTAGCTGGAAGAACTCCTGGTCGCGGTAGCCGTAGGCTTGGCGTTGGAGCGTCTTGATCTTGTTGTTCAGGCCCTCGAGCGGGCCGGTCGAGATGGCGCAGCGGTGGTAGTTCAACAGGCCGGTGCGGTGCATCCGGAAGGTG
>JAYWCL010000027.1:0-77096 GCA_043780595.1 Limnoglobus sp. | reverse complement strand
ATCGGCGCGGTCACGAATCCCTACTTGCCTCACAATTACGAACCGCACACCATCGTCTATACCGGCACCCACGACAACGACACAACCAACGGCTGGTGGTCCACACTCACAGAACGCGATCGAAAGTTCTTCACCGATTACATCGGGAAAGACATCGTCGAACCATCGTGGGAAATGATTCGCCTCGCGTGGTCATCGGTCGCACGCCTTGCGATTGCCCCGCTCCAAGACATGCTCGGCGTCGGCAGCGAAGCCCGTATGAACGTCCCCGGCAAAGCCGACGGCAACTGGAAGTGGCGCTTCGAGTGGTCGCAATTCCCAGAGGGCGTCACCGAACGACTCGCCGAAATGACCGCACGTTACGGGCGTTGAACGAGAAAAGATTTCTGAATCACGACTTCTTGCCGTACTCGTCCTGCCACTCTTCGTACCAAGCCATCTGGATCGCTTCGAGACGCTTTTCGTTGGAATCGCTGGCTTTTCCGATGAAGTCTTCGAGGTCGAGTACCCACTTGTGCATATCGGTGAACCGCACGCTGAGCGGGTCTAGCGTGTCGTATTTCTCGAACAGCATCTCGCCAATCTCACGAGCATTTTCCCAACTCAGGCTCATTGCAGATGCTCCTTAAAGGTAGCCGTCACAAAGATTTGACTCACGCCTACCGCTACAAAAAAGACCCCGCCGCGTGGTTGGCCACGCGGCGGGGTCGATGCATACCCAGAATCGGCTTACGGATTGTTAGCCACTTGACCGTCGTTGCGGCAACCGAGTAGTTGGTACGTTCGGTGGTCGATCGTCTGCGAGAGGAACGTCACGGTGCCGTCGGCACGCAGGAAGTTCGCACCGCCCGTGTGGCGCGATTTGAAGCCCATCGAGACGTTCCAGGCACGCGGTGCGTAACGAACCGGGTCGTTGCAGTTCGTTCCGTCCGAACGCTGATTGATCGGCACAATCGTCGTACTGTGTGCGGTACCACCGCCGTTAAAGTCCCACCAGACGTTCCCTTGGAGGTGGTCGAACATCGACGGAAGGTTTTCACCGATGGCGAGCGTGTTCGACAAACCATCGGTAATTTGCGCAAAATTGATGCGAGTGCCTGCCCGCGTGAACAGACCGCGCATACCGTTACCGTCGAATCCAGTCATGCCGCCACTGTCGCGGTAGCCCATTGTGAGCTCTGTGATTCCAGGATATGGGTTGGTGTTCGGTCGACACCAAGGCGCATTAGGTTGCGCACAAGAACCATCGCCATCCGTACATTGTGGCCCCATACTTCCCACGTAGTTCGTCGTCGTCGCAGCCGGGTCGTAGTCGTCGCTCGGGCAACGACCGTACGGCAGGCGGGGACGAGTGACCAATGCCGAGATACCCACGCCCACCGAGTTTGGAACGGAGTTGCGTTGATTGATTTGCTGGGCGAGTGCCCCTTGCTCCATTTGCGGCAGGGTGTGGACGAGCCAGCTACCTTGATTGGAACCCCAGTCGTAGTTAGCCGCCCAGTTCGTCTCAATAATCCTATCGGAGGTCGCATTGTACGGGGTGGCCGCGTCGTAGCCGAACAAGCCACCAGGAGGCAGGCGACCGATTGTGTCGTGATACGCATGGAGTGCGATCCCGAACTGCTTGAGGTTGTTCTGGCACTTCGCGCGGGCCGCCGCTTCGCGTACCTTTTGCACGGCGGGCAATAACAGCCCGATGAGGATTGCGATAATCGCAATCACGACGAGGAGTTCGATGAGCGTAAAGCCCTTGGCAAATCGCCGAGGCCATCGCGACATTGCAGCGAGTGATAGGGACATGATGGGAACCTCGAGCAAGATTATGGATGGAGTGGCAGACTGCTCTTGCTCGCGCAGTCCGGTGATTAACCAGCCTAAGATTATCGTCATCTTCTGAACGAGTAAAGTAGATTTTTCACGCAATCCAAATGATTCTTTTCCAAATGTCGCCAATTCGTACTGTTTTGAACGCGGTTTGAACTGGGTTTGCCGTTTCGCGATGTGGCAAAATCGACGTAAGTCGGAATTCGAGTGGCTCAAAAACCAGTTTTTCGGGTGTTTTTTCGGGTTTCGCGACCCGTTTCGATCGCAAATCGGCTGGGTGGTTGGCCGTATCTCGAACCATATTTGTGATTTACGTCGAGTGTGATCGCCTCGATACTCGCCGCAAATCGCGCCGTTTCGCGTCCAAATGCGACCGTTTTGCGTCCAAACGCGACCGTTTCATGTCATTTCGCGACACTTTTGCGTACGTTCGTGCCGCGTTGAAATTCCGACTTACGTCAGATCGCGTTTCGCTTTTTGATAACTGGCGTTCGCGTAGGTGAAGTCCAGACGCAGATTCAAACCGTGCCCTATTTTTTGTCGAAATCGACGCGAATCTTTCTCCGGTAATACTCCGCACGGTCGATTTGTCCGGTTGCCTGAAAGTGCTCGAAAAGCAGTTTGTTTGTCGCTTGGTGGTTCGGATCCTCGCGAAGTGCGGTCGCGAGCCAATCGACGCCTTGCTTGATCAAACCGTTACGCAGGCAGATTTCCCCCGCTTTACTCCGCAATTCCGGGTCGTGTGGCTTCGTACTGATCTCGCTCGTCACGTCGCTGAGAAGTTTCAGATCGGCTTCGGATTGCTCCCACTTTCGCTTCAATCTCGCCGCTTCTTCCGTTTGGCCCAACTGATTGAGACAGCGAAACATCGAGTATAAAATATCGGATTCGTACGGCGTGATCGCGTGAGCTTTCTGCAACAGCGGTAGCGCGAATTCTGGCTTTCCCGCTTCGAGATCGATCTGCGCCCGATGGAACATCGCGCGTACGGCATCGGGGTGATTCCGGATCGTCTCATCGAGAACGGGAATCGCCGATTCACTGCGGCCCTGAACGATTCGGCACGCGGCCCACACGGTTGCGATGTCCGCATCGTCCGGAAACTGTTCGCGTAATTTGTCGAGGTGAACGCTGGCTTCGCTCGGTTCCATCTTCGCGTCGATAATCAATCGGGCGAGATTATACTCGATTTTCGCATCGTTCGGCGCGAGTGCAAACGCAGTACGGTAGGCCGCGACGCCCGATTCTTTTTTGCGATTCCGCTCGCGAATGTCGCCGAGCATTGCCCACGCTCGCGCCGACTTCGGAGCATGTTCGACCCACTTCTCGGCGCATCCATTCGCCTCTGCGAGTCGGAAGTTGGCATAAAATGCCGGTGTGAGTACCTCGGCGATCCAACGGGAATCCGGGTGGTTCAAGCTGAGGCATTGCATGAGGTACGATTCGATTTTCGAGTTGGTTTCCCCCATCAGAAACTGAAGGAGGGATCGTTCCACTTCGATCGCTTCCTCGACCCAGCCGTACTTGGCGGCATCGTTGAGGTGATCGCGGGCCACGCGATACGCACCGTCTAACCTGGCCGCCCGCGCGGCATAAAAGTGAACCTCGCCGCTATCGGGCCATTTCTGCAACGCCCGATCGAGCAAAGTGCGAGCCGCCTTGACGTCGTCATTTTCGATGGCAGTGACTGCAGCGCGAAACCGCACACCGGCGCGGAGTTCGCCGACGATCAGCCAACCGCCGAGTCCGAGCAATGCCAGAAGCACGAGCGCGACGATCCGTTGGCCCGTCGATAAGCGTTCGGAGGGTTCCACTTTTGCGGTCATTGTGCGGGCTTCCGTTGTGTGGCTTTGGCTTCACTTTCGGTCAATCGCGAGTAGCCATCGACGGGGATATCGGTCCATTCCTGCTTCGCACCCGATGGCCACTGGACGACAACCTTGCTGACGCGGTTCGTCGCTCCCAGGCCGATGATGTGCCGCGGATCGTTCGTCGAACCGTAACTCGCTCCACCTTTGACGAACCGATGTTGCGTCCCATTCGCCGATTCTACGGTGATTTTGGCTCCGACAATATCGCGATGTTTCGCCCCAACGAGTTCGATTCCTAGCCAGTGATTGCCACTCGGAGTCGCGTTTTGCACGATGGCGACCGGTTCGTTCAGGTGGCTAAAAACGATGTCGGTCTTGCCATCGTTATCGAGGTCGCCCATCGCCGCGCCGCGTGCGTTATGCTTGTCCTGGAAATATTTTCCACCTCCATCGGTGATCGGAGTGTACTTGCCCAGGTTATTTTTGAGGAGCACCGGTCGCTGTTGGCGACCGAACTTAGCAACGGGAAAGCGGATGGCGTGCCCGTTCGCGATGAACAGATCTTCCCAGCCGTCGTGGTCGAAGTCGGCAAAACCGGTGCCCCAACTGACGTAAATCGCACCGATGACGCCGATGCCCGCCGAGGTGGTCGCATAGTTGAACGTGATCCGGTCGCCTTCGCTGCGGTTTTTGTAGAGCGCGGGCAGTTCTTGCTCGTAATTGGAGACGAAAATCGAAGGCCGGCCGCCGCGATCGTAGTCGGCAATATCGAGGCCCATGCTGCCGTTCGGCGTCGCGCGATCGTCGCGGGCCACGCTGGCATTCATGCCGAGTTCTTCGAGCGTAATTTCACCGCCCGGCTTCGTGCGATTGATGTAGAGGAAGTTATCGTCGGTGTCATTTGCCACGTAAATATCGGGCTTTCCGTCCCCGTTTGCGTCGAAGAGGATTACGCCGATTCCCTTGCCATCGGTGCGTAATTTCAACTTGGCGGAAATGTCGCTGAAGGTGCCATCGCGATTGTTGCGGTACACGCTGTGCGGCAACTGCTTGAATTTCCGCGGCTGGCAGACGTCTTTCGTTTTGCCATCGTAAGTGCAGTCGGGGTGGTTGGTGTCGAACCCCCAATCGCCGTAATGGGCAACGTAAATGTCGGCGTAGCCATCGCCGTCGAGGTCGCCCCATGCGGAACTCGTACTCCAGAGCGCGTCGTTCAGGCCCGCCTTCTTGGTGACTTCCACGAATCGACGCGAACCTTTGCCGTCGGCTTCGTTGTGCCACAAAATCAAACGATTGTAACCGGTCACGAGTAGATCGCTAAAGCCGTCGTTGTCGTAATCGAATGCCGACGCCCCGTGGGAATACTGCCAGTTTCCGGTTAGCCCAACTTCAGCGGTGACGTCCTTAAACTTCATTCCCCCGAGGTTCCGATACAAGCGGCACGGGTGGCCGCGAACGACTTTCCCCTCGTAAAATCCGCCGCCGGGAAAGAAGATGTCGAGCAGGCCATCGTTGTCGTAATCGAACAGCGCCACGCCGCCACCGAGCGATTCGATGATCGCGAAATGGTCTGCTTCTTCGCCATTTTTGTAGGTGAAATCGACGCCGGACTCCGCGGTCACATCGCGAAACCAACCGGGGCCGGACGCCGTTTTGGGCTTCGTCGGATCCTCAGTTGCGGTGGTGGGAACCGCTTTGTCGGGCGAGCAACCCGTCGAAAGCATCGTAAAGAGCAACGACAATTGTAAGTAGCGATACATGTTCCATCTCAATCGTTGGAGGCGGAGAAGGCCTACCAGCAGTACGCGGAAACCGTCGAAAGGTGTTCGCCGAATCCAACGGGCTTCGCCGTTCAGTCTACGGTTTAACTAAGATGAGGGATAGCGACAAAGTCCACGTTCCTCCAGGCGATGCCTCGTATAATCATGAGCGAATCGAAAGTGGTTGGGATCGATCTCGGCACAACGTACAGTTTAGCGGCCTACGTCGAGAACGGGCTGCCGGTCGTCGTTCGCGATGCGAGCGGTGCCGCCCTCGTTCCGAGTTGCATTAGCTTTCACGACGATGGCACCGTGCTCGTTGGCACGCCGGCGAAAGAGCGTGCGCTCGCCGATCCGACGCACACGATCTTCAGCGTCAAGCGGTTGATGGGCCGCACGCTCGCCGACCTCGCGGGGCAACTGAAACATATTCCACACCAGATTGTCGAGCGCGAAGTCGAAGGCGGTCGCAAAGTCCTTCGCGTTTTAATAGGCGATAAAGAACACACGCCCGAAGAACTTTCGGCGATCATTCTGAAGGAAATCCGCAAGCGGGCGGGCAACCCCACGAAGGCGGTAATTACCGTCCCCGCGTACTTCGACGATGCCCAACGCCAGGCGACGCGCGATGCGGGCCGCATCGCCGGCCTCGACGTTCTGCGCATCGTCAACGAACCGACTGCTGCCGCGCTGGCGTACGGGTTGCACCGCAAAACGACCGGCACCGTGGCCGTCTACGACCTCGGCGGCGGCACGTTCGATTGCTCGATTCTGGCGCTTTCCGAAGGCGTCTTCAAGGTGCTCAGCACCAACGGCGACACGTACCTCGGCGGCGACGACTTCGATCGCGCGATCGCCGACGTTGTGGCAACCGAGTTGAAACTCGAACTCTCGAACCGCGAACCCGAGTTACTCCAACATCTGCGCGATGCCTCCGAAAAACTCAAAATCGCCTTGTCGAGTAGCGAAACCGCAACATTCGATCTGCCGCTGAAGCAGTATACGAGGATGTTCACCCGAAGCGAATTCGAGGCGTTGCTCAAACCGCATATCGATCGTTCGCTCGAAAAATGCCGGTTGGCGTTACGCGATGCGCAACACACCACGAAGCAGATCGACGAAGTCGTGCTCGTCGGCGGATCGACGCGAATCCCGTACGTTCGGAAACGTGTCGGCGAGTTCTTTGGCCGCACGCCGCACTCGGAACTGAACCCCGATGAAGTCGTCGCAATGGGGGCCGCCGTGCAGGCGGACATCCTTACGAGCGGCCGACGCGACATGCTGTTGCTCGATGTCGTACCGTTGTCGCTCGGCATCGAAACGCTCGGTGGCGTCGTCGATAAACTCATCCACCGGAACACGACGGTGCCGTGCCGCGAAACGACGCGGTACACGACCGCCGCAGACAATCAGACCGCGATCATCGTCAACATCTATCAGGGCGAACGCGAACTGACGAAGGACTGTCGCTTGCTCGGTCAGTTCAAACTGGCCGGCATACCGCCAATGCTCGCGCAGATGGCGCAAGTCGACGTCACGTTCCTGGTCGATGCGAATGGCATGTTGACCGTGACCGCAAAGGAACAACGTAGCGGGCAACAGGCGTCGGTCGAAGTGAAGGCGGCACACGGCCTGTCGCAAGACGAAGTCGAAACGCTCGTTCTCGAAAGCGTCGAACACGCACATTCGGACTTCCGGGCCAGGCGTTTCATCGAGTTGAAGAACAAAGCCGAGGCCGATCTCAAACATGCGGAGAAAGCCCTTGCCCTCGTTGGCGATGCGTTCCCCGTCGATGAACGAACGAGAGTGATTGCGGTGATTGACGGACTGCGAGCCGCAATGGGCGGCGACGATGTCGAGCGCCTTCAACGCGCCGTCGATGAGTTCGGCAAAGTGACGGCACCGCTCGCGGAACTGCAAATGAACGCCGCCGTGAAATCCCTACTTACCGGCAAACGCGAAGCCGACATTGCCACGGGATTAAACGATTGAAAAACGGGTAGCGCACGCGGGTGGCGGTGGCGCACGCGGCTCGCGTGCGGGTCATCACACGCGAGCTGCGTGAGCCACATTCCTTAAACTACTCCCGCACCTGCTTCTGGAACCGTTCGCGTAGTTGGCGGGTAATCGGTCCTTGTTTGCCGGTGCCGATGATGCGGTCGTCGACCTTGGTTACGGAAATGACTTCGGCGGCGGTGCCGGTGAGGAACATTTCGTCGGCGATGTAGACATCGTGTCGCGTCATCGTCGTTTCCTCGAACGGAATATCGAGTTGTTTCGCCAACTCGATGACGAAGTTCCGCGTGATACCTTCGAGTATCCCCGCATCGATCGGCGGTGTTTTCAGCACGCCTTTTTTGACGATGAAGAGATTATCGCCCGTACACTCGGCGACTTCGCCGTTGTGGTTCAGCATGATCGCTTCGAGGCAACCCGCACGAATCGCCTCGATCTTTGCCATGATGTTGTTCAAGTAATTCAACGACTTGATTCGCGGGTTGACCGCGTTCGGGTGGTTGCGGATCGTGCTGGCGGTGATGATCTCCAGGCCGTTTTCGTAAAGTTCTTTCGGGTAAAGCGAAATGTCGTCGACGATCACGATGACTTGCGGTTCGCACTTGCGCGGATCCAGCCCGAGCGTGCCAGGGCCGCGCGTGACGATCAGGCGTATGTAGCCATCGACCTTCTGGTTTTCCTTGACCGTCGCCTCGACTGCCGCGATCACTTCGGCGTGCGTGAGTGGAATCTTCAAAGCGATCGACTTGGCGGAATCGAACAGCCGGTCGATATGCTCCGCGTGTTTGAACACCTTGCCCGCGTAGATTCGGATCCCTTCAAACACGCCGTCGCCGTAGAGCAAGCCGTGGTCGTAAACGCTGATTTTTGCATCGTGCTTGTCGAAGAATGTACCGTTGATCCAAACGCGGGTGGGCATGCCGACTCCCCAAACGAAAAAAGGGGAACACCGTTCCCCAGAGACAACGCCATACGCGAATGATACTCAACCGACCGCCGACAGCAATCGGGGTGGGAACAGCCGTTCGACCGGTTCCTCCGCCACCCGCCCACCGACGAGCTTCACGACGCGATCCGTTGCCTTCACAATATCGAGGTTATGCGTGACCATGACGATGCTCACGCCGTCGTCTTTGTTCAAGTTCCGCAACAGTTGCACGATCTGCTCGCCGTTCTGCGCATCGAGGTTACCCGTCGGTTCGTCGGCGAGAAGCACGCGCGGGTTCTGGAGCAACGACCGCGCGATGGCGGCACGCTGCATTTCCCCGCCCGACATTTCCCGTGGCTTGTGCGTTTTGCGGTGCGATAGCCCGACTCGCTCGAAAAGTTCATCGGCGCGCTTCCGCCACTGTCGCCGCGTCTTGAACCAGCCGAGCGTCGATTCGCGAATAAACGCGGGCATCAGCACGTTTTCGTATGCCGAGAGTTCGGGCAGCAAGTGGTAGAACTGAAACACGTAGCCAAACGTGCGGTTGCGAAGAACGTCGCGTTCCGAATTCGACAACCGATCGATCCGCCGCCCATCGAGATAGATTTCGCCAGAATCCGGCGTATCGAGTGTGCCCATCAGGTGCAGCAGCGTGCTTTTGCCGGAGCCAGACGCGCCGACTATGCTCAGGAACTCGCCGTCTTCGACGGTGAGGTTCACGCCACTGAGCACCTTGACGACATCCACATTTCGGCGATACGTCTTAAACAAATTTTCGACGAGCAACATCCGCGTCTCCCATTGGGCTATTGTGTGAGATTACTCGAAGCGCAGTGCCTGGATCGGTCGCAGGCGTGCGGCACGGTAGGCGGGTATCAGGCTCGAAGCGATGGCAATCGACATCGCCCCGATGTTGACGAGGATCACCGTCAGCGATTCGACGTTCGTCGGGATTTTGTCGAAGTAATAAATGTCGCGCGGGAAGAGTTCGGCACCGGTCAGCACGGTGATTCCCTTCTCGATGGCGTTGATGTTGTACGTGATGCCGAGGCCGAGAACGGTACCGAGCGAACAGCCGACAAAGCCGAGCAACACCGCGTACCAGACGAAGATTCCCATCACGCCGCGGCTCGACGCCCCGAGCGATTTCATGATGCCGATGTCGCGAATTTTCTCGGACACGATCATCGTGAAGATCGCCAAGATGCTGAACCCGGCCACGCCGACGATCATGAACAACAGCAAGTTCAGGATGCCGCGTTCGACGTCGATCGCCGCCAGAAGCGGGCCTTGATGCTCTTCCCACGTCGCGGCCCGCACTTCGTACGGCCGGAACAACTTCTGGATTTCATCGGTCACGTTCGCCTTCACGAACGTGAAACTCTTCGGCGTCGTTTCCTTCAGTTTGATCTGCAAATGCGAGACGCGGTCGCCCATTCGCCGCAATCGTTGGAGGTCCGCAAGCGACATGTACACGAACTGGCTGTCGTACTCGCTCATGTCGGATTTGAAGTAATCGGCCACGACGAACGTACCCCAGACGGGCCGCATTTCATCGGCGGCCAGCGTCGCCACCAGCACGCTATCGCCGGGCTTGAGGCCGGCAATTTCCTCCGTTAGTCCCGTCTCGAGATTCTTGTATCGGAAGTGGGCGAGCGAGTGACCGACGAAGATGCCAATCGGTTTTGGGGCTTCAAATTGAGGCAAATCTGGTGTGGGAACATTCGTCGGCACATCGAGCGGCACTTGAATCCGCGGCCCATTACCGAGGAAGTCCGACTCGTTCGGCTTCTCGGCTTCGAGTGCTGCCTTGTTGCGCATCATCTCGTCGAGGCCCGCGTTGTCGTCGATGTTCCGTGCGAATCGACGCAACGCTTCGGGCGACAAGTCGAACGACGGAACCGCCAGATGTTTCTGCCCGGTGATAAACTGCCCGAACCCGCCGACTTTCGATTGCACATCGGCATTCACACCGGTCAGTTTAACCGGCTTCACGACGTTCATACCGCGAAACTGGAACTGGATCGTCGCCACGACTTCGACCGTCGGTGCCATCACTTCGATGTGCGGACCGGCCGGCGAAGCGAGGATGCGTTTTGCAATTTCATCGGGCGGTTCGCGAAAGCCCGCGAAGTTATCGGTGTCGAGAATGACGTCCGAAAGCACGCCGTGCAGTCGGTCGCGGAGCTTGTTCGAGAAGCCACTCATGACGCTGTTGACGACGATGAGCGTGGCCACGCCGAGCATGACGCTGACGATACAGACGAACGCGAGGTATCGCGTCCGCAAGTAGCGCATACAGAGAATGAGTTTATACACGGATCACGTCTCGCTATTCGATGAATCGGCACGTCGAGTTATGCAAGATTTACCACAAACCCCCCAACCGCGAAAGGCCGAGTTGAGAGGAAGGGATCCGACGCAAATCGGGGCAGTTTTCGGAAGACGTGGAGTCGATCGAAACAGCGTGGCGTCACGCTTCCCCCGGCGGGAGAACGACATCGATCACCTGACCTTCGCGCCAGTTGGGATGATGCGAAGCGACGACGACGGCCCCGAGCCGTGGGTCGAAAACCGCGATCGCTCCGGCGGGCGACCCGTGGAGGCGATGAAACGCCAAGCCATATCGCCAGATCGGTGCCCGGCCTTCGATCACGACGGCAACGGTTCATGATTGAATCGATGTCAATTAAAGTCCGTAGTCGTTCATCCTGTTTGAGGAGACTCTCGATACCAGCCAACGGAACACGAACGCTTCCCGCATATTGCGGTAAAAAAGCACGTTGACCGCGTTCTCGGCCCCGAACAATTCGCCGTCACGAGCCAGGTTGAAGCCGTAGTCGGCAATGCATTGTTTCAGGCGGGAGATGCTCGATGAGTAGGGATTCTGGCCGCGTGAACTGGCCGGAAAAGCCGCGTGTAGCAGGGCGAAATCTCGTACCCACAATGAGAAAGCCCTTCGACGTTCTCGTCGAAGGGCTTCTTTTGAAAAACAGTCGGGAGGACAGGACGGCTATTGAACTTTTTCTCCGGGAAATTCGGGGCTGGGATGGAGGGTTGCGGCGGCGCATGGATGACGGAAAGCCTTTCTCATAATAAGCTTGCGTCCGCCACTACGCCACTATTCCGTATGAGAGGGCTTGGTAGCCGCCGGTTGCCTCCCCCTGATTGATCGGAGACGCTGCAATGCCACATCGTATGCTGCAACGGCTTTCTCGATCTCTTCTCGTAGTTGTTGCCCTACAGCGTCATCCACCCGCCATAGCTCACGCGGAAAGCGACCTTGCCAGGCAAGAATCTTCTGACGGCGAGCTTCCAGTAAATCGGGAGCGGGCACCTTCTTCTCCAAGAATTGGAGCCAAGGCATTTCTCGCTTCTCCTTCTCATTGCAAGACGCACACGAGGGTACACGGTTAGAGATATGGTTGGTGCCGCCGGTAGTTTCCGATTCCAGGTGATCCAGGTGTGCGTCCTTATTTCCCACAGAGATCTGGACACCACGGTAAACGCATTCCCCGCCGAAAAACAACCAGAGTTCTGCAACCTCTTCGTCGTTGGGATGAGGATCAACGACAGCACGAAGTGAACGGCGAAACATGTTCTTCGCCATCGAAGGTCTAAACTTGCTCGCCATTCTTCCTGCCTCCCCGGTCGTTACGGTTTTCGCTCTGGCATCAAGACCTTCTGGTACACAGTGACTTGATTTCCGTTCTACTGATTCAAAAAAGGTAGCTACATACTGATGATGGTATCGAACCTCACAAAGAACTCTTTGGCACCGTCAACTATCTTGAAAGCCGAATGCAACAGCGGAGGAACAGGGACGTAGATTCGATTCTTAAGAACTAGGGTGGTAGTGGGGAACATGGCTCCGCTCGCGGTTTTCTCCTCCAGAGGTTCACGCAACTCGATGTCGTAATAGAGGGTGATCTTGCCGGATGCCTCCGTGAATATGTAAATGATCCGGTGCCCGGCCCAGATGATCTTCGTCGTGTGTGGGAATCGGAAGAATTCCCCCTCACGCTTCATCAGTCGGTCGGATAGACCGAGAAACATTTCGCAATTGTTGAGTTGAGAATACTTACCATTCGTGAGTAGTATTTTCAGCGGACAAAACACATCTTCGCGAAGTATTGCGGGAGTGGGCTGAAACTCCTGGTCCGATGGAATACTCTCCCCAGCCCCAGATTGAACCACGTCAGGTAATGCCTCTTCCAAGCTGCCGACCTGTTCTTGTCGAACGGTTTGAGTAAACGGCCGAGACGAACTCTTGGCTGTTGTGAGCACCTGCGCAAGCGTGATTTCACCAGCGAGGTAGTCACCAAGGAGCGGCTCAAGATCACCAAGTTCGCTCTCCTCGTATCGATAAAGCTCTCGATTTCGCTGTAGCAACTTCGCCAGTGCTTCTGCTCCCTCACGTGTGGATGATGGGACGTACTCTGAAATCCGCTGATACAGATGGTTTCGGACAAAATCCTTCACGAATCCGCCGAACACTTCATACGCGGTGCGGTACGCTGCCAGAACCGGCTTCACAATCGAACTGTTCCGGGTCAGCCTGATCTTTAGCAATTGCCCTTCTTTGGCTACTAACACTTGGACACCGTGAGAGATGTCGGCGAGCATGATATCTACATCGGCAACGAGATAATCGTCACTCAGCGTTGCCAGAACACGAGCTAACATCGAGGCTTCCTCAATTAACAATTCACTTGGCTGATACTCCTTTGTCACTGTCGCTTTGTCGGGGACCTCCTCGATTTGTAACTTCTGCGTCACATACTGCAACTGTAGCTTGCGACGTGGATTGCTCATGCTAAGTTGTAACAGAAATGACTCCTCTCCAGCGAAAGTCTGCAAGATAGTCTGATCCGTGCCCGTGTAGTAAAATGCTCTTTTGCCAGCGCAGTACTCTTTGACCTTACCCAGTGGTACGTTTTTGTTGTCCGGCAAAACAGTAATCGTAATTTTGTCGGCAAGGTCGAGTCTACCGTGCGACAGAATAAATTGTTGAAATGACGTGTTTCTATCCGCTGCTTCGCTTGCAGCAATTAGCTCAGTGATCGCTTGCTCCGCGAGGTTGACCAGATTGTTAACATGGCTAATGCTCTCCCGACTCAGAGCCTCACGTCCAGCAGTGGGCTGAAGTACAGAAAGATTGACGTAGCCACCTAGTTGATAGTGACCACTAACCGGCACTGGTGCCAATCCAAAGTGACTACGTAGGCCCATCAACTGTCCGCTGCCTTGCATCAGCAGTAGTTCGCCTGAGACGTTCACCCCTTGAAGTTTGACGTTTGTCATCTGTGCTTGAACTTGACCGTTCGAATTCAGTGCGACCTTCACGTCGGCCTCATACGGTCCCGAGATCATTGTTTTGCTGCCGCAGGGCTGGAACCCTTTGGCGACTGCGTCAGCGTAAGAGCGCTGGCTAATGAGGCGTCCATTCAAGCGAACTTTGACGGGCAGGAATTCAACGTAGGGCTGAAGGTAAGATGCGGCACTCCTCTCCGACAAAGGACTCTGCGGATCAAGCTCAGCACTTAAGAGCGTGCCGGGGCTTCGGTCGTCAAAGACTCTCTCTAGGTCAATGCACTCTTGCGAGAACGACAGCTTAGCTCGCTCCGCAACACTGACCAGCGTTACGTCAGAATCCACCGCACGAGTTTCAACCCGCAGTTTGGTGCAAACGCCGAAGTTTGCCATCGCTCCAATGCCGAAAGTCCCGATGACACCCGATTTCCGAGCCAGTTCGGTTTTCTTACCGCTCGAACCCGCCTTCCAAAAGTTATTCCGCAGTACCGCTTCCGTCATGCCGATTCCATTATCGGCAATCATAAGTTTCGTCGGCTCGATAGTCAGGTCGATAGTGGCCTCGCCAATATCTGAACCGTCTTGTGTGCAACGCATGAGGACGGCGTCGTAAGCATTTTGGACGTTCTCGCGGAGGAGCGCGAGGGGCGAGTCGTAGATTTCCTTAGATAGGATCTCCAGCACCCTAGATGTTTCAACTTCGAAGGCAATTTTGTCCTGAGTAGACTCGCTCATGGTGATAGCCTTGCGTTGTACAGCTCGCGCACCTTGACCACAGCGGGGTCACTGGAATTGCAGACTGCATCTAGTTTGAGTAGTTCTTTCAGTTGAAGACGATTCCCCTCTTCCCAGAGCGCATCGGCGACATGCACAATTTCCGCCACAGCTTGCGGCGGGTAAAAGTCGGCGATTATGGCAAGGTTGTCGCCAAGAGCCACATAGCACTCCCACAAAAGTTTCTTGGCAAGGGAATTTCCACCCATAAGCGGCCTCAAAAGCTCTATCGCTTCTTTGGGCTTGCCGGTGCGAAGAAATGCTTCCGCACTCCCGATTGCGTTTGCGTCCTCAACTGAATGTTTCCTCTCAATCGGTGCCTGAACGTCAAACTCGACAAAGCTGTGACGGGACGATGGGAATTGTCCAGGCCCCCAAATGGGTCGGCCAAAATTTTCATTTTCCATCTTTCTCTGGTGCAGCTTGGCTTTGCGAGTCGCTGCGTCGAATTCAAGTAGGTTGTACCCTCGCGACTGTCCCGTTGGTAATTCGCGAGGTCCTGCGCATAGCGTGCTAGCGCTAATGACGGTGATTTTACGAGTGCCGCCAAACTGAAACCGCTCTTCGATAAACTGCGGCTTGTGCTGGTGACCATGAAACCCGAGACTGAACCCATCGTCTATCAAGACTTGGAGGATATCCGCATCCATGTAGTCCGACTTCGTTGGGCCGCCGCTAGTGTTGTGGTGCCAAACAGCGAATAGAAAACGGTCCCGGTACTTTGGCTCGCACAATCGCCTTGCCGCCGCTGCGACACACTCCGGGTGAATTGCACCCTGCTTATTGAACGGATCGTTTTCATGGCAACTGCTCAGGCCTGCAATGGTGATATTGTGCTCGGGATAGTCGAAGACATCGAATTGTTCTTCGGGGTTGAGACTATACGACCGCTTGCCCTGGTAAAATTGGCCGTAAAACGTGCAGAACGCTTCAAGGCGAGCATCGTACAGCCCTTTATCAATGATTTCATAGAAACAAAACCCTGCCCATGACCACCGCATAGGTGTCGATGGAGATAAAAGACGGCGACCATTCGCAACCGCAGCTGCTCGCTGTTCCTCGGTAGAAAGGTTCACTTCAATCAGCTTCATTCCGCGAAGGGCATGGGGGAAGCTCACGTCATGGTTTCCAGGAATGATGACTACGCGCTCACGGTTGCCGCCGACAAAGCTATCCGTCAGAGCAATTAGAAAAGCTTCTGCCTGGTCGTATTGTCTCTTGAGTTCGCCGTCCGGATCTGTTGCGTTGGCTTTCACTCCGTGTACCACGTCACCGCTGACGATAATGATGTTTGGGTCGGGAATGGCCGGTATTTCTGCACGATACCTATCTCGATCTCTTTCCAATGAGTCAAGGAGCGCCTGACTGGTGACCTCATGCGACGGATCGCGGTGAAGGTCGGATATATGCAGAACAGAAATCGCCATCGAGAGTATTCCCAGTGTTAATTACTCAGCTACTCTTAACTCCGCAATGACGCCTCTCCTGCGGGGCCAGAGGATATCCTTTTCGCCACGCTACACCTCACCCGCCGATACGACAACTGAAAATGATTCGCCGAGCGTCACGACCGACGGCGGAGCATAAGCTCAGAACGCTTACACTCGAAGAAAGCTCCCGACCTCGATAAGCCGTTCAAAATGCCGTTCCACCTGTCCCGGCAATTTGCCTCCCGTCATTAGCAGGCCCAACTCCATGTTGATGGTGAAGGCGTATTCGGTGAAGTTGGCGCTCGACAGGAACATCCGGTGGCCATCGGCCACGGCGCACTTGACGTGCAGGATACCAATTTTTCCGTTGTCATCCTTGGCCCGATTCTCCTGGGGCCAGTAGTAGACAGAGCACGATGACGCCACGTTGTCGCCAAGAGCCAGCAGGCAGTCATATTCGCCTTGCCCTTCGATCCGGTTCGGCGTTTCGACAATCAACCGGATGCTCACGCCACGGTTGGCCGCAGCGACAAGAGCCTCACGGATTCGTGGAATACGGTATACGGCGTAGCTAACGACAGTAAGACGCCTTGTCGCCGAGTTTACGACTTCGAGGATGGCCTGTTCCGTTTGCCGAAACTTCTTTTCGGATGTTTCGGGGCCAGTCCAGACGATCTCGACCGTTTCATCGTGCCGATGATCATTTTCGCTCTTGGCGGCGGTTACCAGAGCAACAGCGACAGCCTCTGATCCTACGCTGCCGGCACGAGAAGACCACAGGTCGAGGAAGTCGGCGGTGGCATCCCGGAAGTCAGGCGTTGGCAGGCTTTGCAAAATCGCCTGCCGTGCCGCTGGCTGCTCAAGTCCTCCGTGTTGCGCAACAGCGTCAGCCAAGCCGATCACTACCGAATGCGGCAAGCGACTCGCCAATCGTGCCGCAGCCGCTCCAATTTGGTGATGTTCGTGATTCATGGAATTACTCGAAGAACGCCAAGTCACTTCGTTCAACGGTGGAAACCAACACCGCCCGATCCAGATACTTGTTGCCCCGCTCGCAGGACGTTTCCGGTGCGAAGAGGCAGGCATGGCAAGAGGCGGCGTGCAGTGTATTTCCTTCGTGATACGGGTGATGTTCGGCGCAAAGCGGGTCGCTGGCACAAAGCCGCATGTTGTCCAGGGCTTGATCGAGATGCCGCTCCAGTGTCTCCGGTTTGCCGAGCGACACCAGCCCGCCGAGCGTGCCTTCGCTGTCGGGCGCAGCGGTGTAGATCAACACGCCTGCCATCTCCGGCTCGTCCTCGCCGGGGTTCCGGGAGTAGATGCGTTCCCGGAGCGAGGCTGTTGTATAACCGCACTCGACGGCAAGTTGCCGGATCAGGGCGTGAGCAAATGAATGCAGTAGGACATATCGGACACCAGGATAGAACTCCTGCGGCGGTTCCAATTTCCGGGCGGTGCGCCAACGCTGATGTGCTTCCATGAACACTGTGTCCAGGCTCTTGGCCTTCTTCACCCACTTCTGGATCACATCTTCTTTGAATTGGAAAAACAGCCCTTCGCCACGGATTTCCGAAGCTGGAACCCAGGTCGGCTGAGTGCGAGAAAGCCTGGCACGTTGGTTCTCCGGGAACGCTGCCGGGTTGTCGTAGTCGCTGGGGGACTCGATGCGGGTGAAGCCGACGAGCGCCCGCACTTCCCGCAGCCGTTCGGCAAGGACGATCTTCTCAAAATACTTGGCGTAGCGTTTCGGCGGCGCTGCGACTCGTAGTTGGAAGTCCCTGCCTCGTTGCGCCGATTCAGGGTCGATGAAAACTTCCCATTCCGGCGTCTTGAGGTCGGTCGGTTCGGTCCCTTCGGTCGGTACCGCCGTTTTCTTCGTTTGCACGGCCTGCCAGATTTCGGCAGGCGTGTATTCGGACAGATCACGCAGTTGCGGCGTCACCTGCTGCAACAGTTCGATATTCTGCTCGCTCTGCACCTTTTCCAAAATGGTCCAGCAATCTTCCACAAGCTGTGCCAGCTTGCCGGACGCCTGTGGGATCGCCAGCGCCGATAGCATTATGCCGAACCAGGCGTTCGATGCCCCCTGAAGCATCGGCTCCATGCGCATGTCTTTGCCGTTCGGTGACTTGCAGCCTGCCTCGTCGTGATCCCGAAGGTGTGGCCGCCGTGCCTTGCACAAAGGCAGCGCCATCATGTCCATCTTGAAGGCGTCGGACATAGGCCGGATCGCCCCGCAGTTTTCACCTTCGCATTGCACGAAGATACTTGCCGCTTCTCCCGTGGCCGACGTTTCGAGGAGCTTCAGTCCGCCCTTGCAGTTGGTCGGACCACGATGCACAAACTCACGCCAGGGGAAATCATCGAAATGCCCGTTCTTGCAGGCGACGATGAAGCGGGCAGGCACCACAGTCGGAGACTTGCCCGGCTTCGTGCAGTTTGCGTGGACATAACGAATCTGTTCTGTGCGGTAGGGCGTCTCCAGTTTGAACAGGCCGCTACCCAACGGGGCCAACCGCCGACAATAAGGACAGACCATCCAGCGTGGAAACGGTGCGACAGGGATGCCGATCAATGACGAAGCATCAAACTGGTTGACCTGATAAGTATCCGGAACGACCGGAGCCGAGCGCAGAAACCGAACCTGATGTCCCAGCACTTCCTTCACCGATGCCAGCAGTCGTTGCTCGCCAATCTCTACGGTATCCTTGAACGGCCAGTCCTCCAGGCCCATCACCATGACCGATAAATTCGGCAGGTCAATGATGGAACCAATGCCGAATGTCGTTAGTGCCTGGCTGGGACGAAGTTCGCCCACCTTGCAGCGTTTTCCTTCTCTGGTGGTCATGATGTGGCTCCTTCGTTCTCGTCGTCTCCACCGTCGTCGTCCAGGTTGTAATCGTCAAGAATCAGATTGGCCGTTGGCTCGACATCCCGCAGCGAGTTGAGGCAAGTGAACTCGTCCCACGGCTCGATACTTGGCTTGCGGAGCAGGCCAACCGTTACCCCATCTTTTTTCGTCTCATATCCAAGCTGACTTCCCTGGGCTGTCCGCTGTGCCCGCTTCTGCCACAAATCCATCTTGTGCTTGAGTTCCTGCCGGACTTCTTCGGCAGCTTCCACCCCGGCAACCAACTCGGCCCGCCGCGTGATCGCTTCGATGGCATCTTTGACGTATTGGTGGCTGCGTTGCGTTGCCATCAGCATCGCCTTGTCATTCGAGTTGAACTCGATTCCCGGTTGACGAACCAGCGATACCAGCAGCGCCGCCAATCCACGGCTCGTGGCTCCCGCCGAAAAAGGCGTGACCGAGAGGGCTTCGACGTGCTTGTAGAACGTGGAGTGGTAATGCTCGAAGGTTTCGTAATGGGACAAGTCTCTTGGCCTTGCCCAATTAAAGACTGTGCAGACGAGGCCGGGGTGCTTACGACCGACACGGCTGGTAGCTTGGATATATTCCGCCGTCGTTTTCGGTTGACCGGCCACGACCATCAGGCCCAACCGTGGTACGTCCACGCCGACCGAGATCATGTTGGTGGCGAGCAGCACGTCCAGCGGTCGAGGAATGAACTCGCCGCCCGCCTTACGGTTTTTGATCTCTTCCAGGATTGCCGGATCGAAGCGGCTTTCCAATAGGTCAAGCGTTTCCGGAATAGCCGCCGATCCCATCCGGGATGTCAGTTCCTTAACCGTGTCTGGCGTGTAGAGCGTGCGATTCGCCAACCCGCGATCTGCCATTTTGCGAAGGCGAGTCCGCACGTCGTCATCAACCAGACGCTTCATGCCGCCAAGTTCCCGCAGGCTGTTGAAGTAGCCCACCAGCGTCATCCAGGCGTCGGCGTCCAGGCCATGCTTCTCGAACAAGACCTGACCGGCTGACAGGAAGGCGATGTAGACTCGAATCAGCGCCGCTTTCAGGCGACGACCAGGGGCGCACACGCCGATGTACTTTCGCCCCGGTGTCTTCTCGTTCGACTTGCGTTGAAGGGAAAAGAAGTTGTCTCCAATCTCCAGGCCGGTCGGCGGGAATACATTCAGGTTGCGCAGGAACAACGCATAGACCTGATCGCTGGCCCGACGAATCGTCGCCGTCGATGCCACGACCTTGGGACGGATTTTCTTGCCGTTCACTTCCCAGGTGCAGAGCAGGTCGATGGCCGTTTCGTACAGCCCGACCAGCGTGCCGAGCGGTCCGCTGATGAGATGCAATTCGTCCTGGATGATGAGATCCGGTGGTCGCAGCGGGTTTTGCGGCAGAACCTTGGCTGAAGGCGCATTGCCTTTCGCCCGATGGACGCCGTTGATCTCCAGTTCTTCGTAGGCGGCGGCCAGATGCGGTGACCGGAAGCCGTGCCGTTCGCAGTATCCGTCCACCTGCCCAAAGAGCATCTGCACAGAGCCGTTCCACGGCATCTGGGCGAACTTGTCCACAGTGGTAATCAGCAGCGACGGAAGCCGTCGATAGATTTCCTCGTCCACCACGATCACCGGCAACCCTTCGCCCGGCGATTCCTTCATTGAGAACTTACACTGACCGAACTTTGCCCCACAGTAAATCAGTGTGCGGCCTGCGCCTTCGCTATACTTTTCAACCTTGATGTGCTTGCCGGGATCGATCTTGGTGCCGCACCACGGGCAGTTTGTCAGTTGGTGTGGCGATCCGATACCACCGACCGCACCAGACCGTGGCTTGCCGCCGTGTGCAGCCTTGACCGATTCATCGCTGTCACTGGTCCAGTTGGGTGTGGTGCTGCCACCGACCCATAGACCGATGCGAAAGGGTGTCTTTCCCCAGCGGTTGTTGCCGTTGCTCATGGCTGTGCGGCGAATGTCCTCGCAAGCACAAATAAGGGCCGTGGCTCGCTGGAATTGCTGGAGCGTGAGAAGTCGCAGCGTGTACCGCATCAGCACCGCTACGCCGTTCTCACCGGAACGACCTTCAATCGTCCCTTGCAGTCGCCGCAGGCCCAGCGTGTAGGCAGTCAGGCCCAGGTAGGCTTCCGTCTTTCCGCCGCCCGTGGGGAACCAGAGTAGATCGGCCACGGCTTCGGGTGCTTCACTGCGTTCCGGGTGATCGAATTTCGTGATCCCCGGCAAGTTCAAGAGGATGAAGGCAAGCTGGAACGGATACCACGAGCGTTCTTCAGGAACATCGAACTTGTTGTAGTCGGCCTTTTCATTACCTCGCCGAACGTCCTCGGCAAACTTCGAGTGTGTCCGTTGGAGCCACATCGCCCGGTTCATGAACTGGAACGCCTGGGCTGCCTTGTCGTCCTTGTCGAGCAAGTCTAGTCCGGCCTCGATCCGCTTGATCGTCGCGCGGCAGCGAGCTATCGCTTGTTGTGCGACATGCTTGAACGTCGCCAGTCCTTCAGCGGGGTCGGCAATCCGTTTTTCTTCCCGGTCGATCCAGTCATGGTAGGAATCGAGAAGCGGCTTAAGCATCGGGCGGTATTGCTTTGGGTTGGCCTCGGACAGCAACTTCATGTCGAGGATCAGCCCCTCCAGCTTGGCGAAAGCTGGATTGATCTCCGCGTCTTCAGGCCGTGGTGGGGTCGTGCGGGGAATCTCGTAGCTCGGCACAATCTTGGTGCTGACCCGCACAGCATGGTTCGGGTCAGGCGACACATCGACATGAACGCCGATGCCATGACCCACGGCGAACTCGACATGGCGACGATAGAGCATCGCCAGCAAGTCGTTTTCGGCTTTCACTGCGGGGTCAGTGCCGCTGAGTTCCAGGATGGTGTGCCGCTTGTGAATCACGGCCGCACCGTCTACGCCCTCGGCCATCAGTTCCGGTTGAAATATCCAGGCGGTGTCCTTCAGTCGCTCCGGCTCCTGCTGCTCATTCACCAGAAACAGCGTGATGCTCCAATGATCGGCCCTCTTGCGGACCTTGCCTTGGAGGGTGACATCTGGACAATCGTGGTCAACCACGATGGGCGCAATTTTATCGTTGTCCACCAGTTTCAAGCGATGCTTGCCGCCTCGTGGAAATCTCTTCCAGACTCGTCGAGGGCTACCGGTCTTTTCACTGACGAGGTATTCGCTGGCTTCTTTGAGATACTGGCCCCAGGTTGCTGACACTTGCAGTTCGGTAGCTTCCAGGTTGAGGGAGAAGGTCATGCCGAACGACGAGGGAATCAGGGCCTTGTCCTGTGCCGGGGCCTGATCGGTCGTGCCGTCCTGCGTGGTATCCCGACCGCCGAGCGCAAGGTCGTCGCCGTCGAGGATTTCTTCGTTGGTGTCTTCATCAGCTTCGGCGGGCGGCGTTGATACGACGGTAGCGGGGGCAACTGTGGCTCGTTTGCGGGGAGCCAGCACGCCGACGAAGTAGCGTGTGCCGGGCGACTCGATAAGCTCCTCGTCCGGGCTGCCGGGGCCGAGCAGTTCCTTGAGGACCATCGTTTCGAGTTCGTCCCGCAGTTGGAGCGGTGAGACGGTGCGTTTAATCGTGTCGGCCATGAATCACTCCCCTAAGGCCGAAGCCAATTGTTTGATCCGCTCGATGTACTCTTCCGGTAGCCCGTGCTGTCTTGATCCGGTCACGATCCGTTCGAGGTATTCTTCGCTCGGTCGGCTGTCTGTGACCACATTCTTCGCCATTGCGACGTAGGTGATGGCCTCAACAATGGAGTCATCATCTATCATGACCTGGACGGATTGTCTCTCATAACCACCTTCCCATTCGCTCATGGTGTCAATCGTTGACGGCTTACAGCGATAGACGATGCCAATCACTTCATCCCCCGGACAGGCCATGATGTTTGCAAATACCTGCCCCTTACTGCCTCGCTTATTGAAAGCGAGGCGGAAATTGGCGAGTCGCGCGATCCGTGGATGGTCGTCGCCGGAACGAATGGCACCTGTGCGCCTTTCTTTCTGGTCAATCCACAGATTGCTGCCATAGGCGAAATACCACACGTCGTCATTCATGGGCATCCTCCGCGAATAGCGTAAGGTTGTCGTCGGCCTTCGCCGCCTTCTTCGATGCCTTCGGTTTCTTTTTATCGTGCAGCCCCTGCTTTACTTCCTCGGCATAGCGCTCGTGGTTTAGCTTGAGCAGGCGGGCGAGGACTTCACGGCGGGCGGGTTCGCTGATCGTGTAGCGGACACCTTGCTTCGTTTCGTGCGAGTCGTGATCGAGGTCGAGGTCGGCCCAGCCGTAGGCGGCGGCTACGGCGTTGTCCATCTCGACGTGGAGTTGACGGAGGTTTTGGATGTCGGCGCTGGTTTCGTCGGGGCTGTGGAAGCGGTTGTAGGTCTTGGTCAAACCTTCGAGCCGGTCACTCGTTATCGCTGCTCGTTGCCGGAAGTACCGATTGCCGATGTCAGTAAGAATCAACGCATTCTTCGGGAAGGGAAATGTGTCGAAGCAGTCGGTGGGAATGTAACGACGCCGTGTTTCCAGCGATGAGGAATAGAATCTGACCCACTCTTCGTGCAGCGTCGATTGCAGCAATGCAAATGAGGCATCGTCATCAAATACCAAAACGATCAGCATCATGCTGATTACTTGATTTGTGGGCGCAAACGTAACGATGTTGTGTTTGCTCACTTGGGGAGTGACAAGCACTCGTTTCATTTTGCCCAGCAGTCCATAGAGTTTTGGTTGTTTCTCGGCGTATTGCCACCAACGCTCTCTGTACACCTTCCTATTACTCTTTGCTCTCTCAGGTTTGACCAATCGTTCGATTCGGGCGTAGCAATCGGAGAAGTCCGTCGCCACATGCCCGGTGTAATTCTCTGGCGACTGCTCTCGGTTAAGGGGCCAATCATAAAAGTTGATGATCCAGCGACTTGCAGACTGGTCATGACGTTGAGCAACGTCTTCTCCATTCAGGTAGGGCATCAGCACCTTAGATGAGCCAGGATGTTTCTCAATTAGAGTGCGAGCCTCCTCCGGCTCCATGATGAATCCGGTCCCAAGTACGACTGCGCCCTGAAATGACTTATCGTCGTTCGCAATGAGCGGAGATGGTCGCCCCGAAGTTGCTCCTGTTTCGACAAGATAAGAGTTGATTCCCGTTACCGCTTTGTCTTCGAGAACGAACGTACCGTGCCACGATCCTTGTCTAAGCCACACATGAGCAACTTCAAGATTCGCTGACCCCGGCCATTTGCGACTTTGAATAGCACGGTAGATTGTGCAGTTGGCTTCCAAGGGAGGGTCGAGGGCCACAGATCGTGTGTCACCTTGGGCAATCGTATTCGTAGCCAAAAGCCCGAAGCCTCCGTCCTGGCGAAGAAGCGACTCCACTCTTCGGAAAAAGAATGCACAAAGGTCAGCATTTCCACTGCTTCCAGGGAGCAGGGAGACTGTGAGCCAATCAAGGTAGTGTGTGCCGACTGTACTCCTTATCCTGCGACCTCCAACAAACGGCGGATTGCCGACGAACCCATCGAACCCACCCCGCTCAACCATGACTTCGGGAAACTCTAGCGGCCAGTGAAACGTCACCTGGCCTCCGAGCGCTTTCTGCGCTTCCCGACGATACGTCGGCAGATCGCTGTCGTTGAAATGGACGGCCACTTTGATCGCAGCATCACCCCTGGCCGCGCGCTTCTCGGCAACGGAACCGGAGACGAACTCGGCGGAGATCAGGAAATCGGCAGCATACTTAAGTCGGTCGATTCTTTCGTTTGCTTCCCGCAACATTCGGTCTTGGGCTTCGACATCTTCGACCGTGTTGGCCTGCATCTCGGTGATCTGACGGCGTAGGGCGATGGCTTCCTTGATTTTGGGATCGAGAAATTGCAGGAAAAGATTGTTGTCCTCGCCACTGCCATCGAGGTTGAACTTCCGCAGTTGCTCGATGTTGTGGATGCCGACGAGTGAATCACCGCAGCGGATCGCATGATCCAAAAACTCGAAGGGCTTGTCCTTGGCCAGCGTCAGCAACCAGAGCGACAGCTTCGCCATTTCCACTGCCAGGGGGTTCTTGTCCACGCCGTACAAGCAGCGCTGGGCCACGATTCGCAGGGCATAGGTCTGCCGCTCATCGGGATCGTCGGGGATCAACATCTCGCCGGGCTTGCCGGTGGAGGGTTCGCCTTCAGGCGTGATGTGTACCATGCCGGGGTTGGCCCGTTGCACGGCGTCCCATGCTTCAAGCAACCGTACTGCCATGTACCGGCACGCCTGGACCAAAAAGGCCCCGGACCCGCAGGCCATGTCGCAAATCTTGAGGGCGAGCAATTCCTTGGCTGAGCGGAGCTTCCACTGATCCTTCGGCAATCCCTCGGCAGGCCCGACATAGACCAGTGGTTCCAGCGTGTACTGTACGACAGGTTCGGTGAGACTCTTTGGGGTGTAGTGCGTTCCGCTGCTGCGTCGGTCGGTCCCTGCGGTGACGAATACGCTACCCGAAGTGATGACGACTGGATAGCCGACTGTATCGAGTCTAACCAACCCGGCGAACGGCTCCACCCGTTTCCACAGATCGGCATCCTGGCAAGCAGTGCGGAATCGGCTGACGAGTTGATCGTCAAGCTTGGCGTTCAGCCCTTTCTTGAGTGCTGACTCCGACCGCCCCGATTCGTCCTTGAGGAACTTGAGTAGTTCCTTTTCCCCTTTGGCGGCGAGCTTCTCCAATTCAGCCAGTGCGATTTCGGGTTCCTTATCCCGTGTCCCTAGAAGGCCCAGCACTGGTTCAACGGCACGCTTGGCAGTGTGATCGAGCAGACCCTCGTAGACGTGGCCAATTTGTTCGATGTTGAGTTCCCGAAAACTCAGCTTCCGGGCTTCGGCTACCCCACCGCCCGGCAGCTTGATTTGAAGCACCTGAAGAGCTTCGAGAAGATGAAGGACCGTGCGGTTGCTCACCGGCAGCGGAGTGGCTTCGGTATTCTTCCAACTCGTGCCGAGCTTGCGACCTTCGAGGAAAGTGAAGCGGTCAGGATTGAATAGACTCCCGCCATAGGCCGGCAGTTTGAGCCGGTCATGCTTGGCCCCAGCGTACACCGCTCGGAACGTGGTGAGCAGCCGCGTCCAGGCGTCGTACCGAAGGCCGAGGATTTCTTCGCCGAACTGATCTGCCGTGACCCGCAACTGTTCTCGCAACGTGCTGACGGCGTAGTTTTTGTCGTACAGGTCATCGCCCAGCAGTAACAGTTCCCGCTCCTCTGCGCAGAACAGAAACACCAGACGCATCATGACCGTGAGGGCCGACTCGTAAAGCAACTTCTCGTTCACATCGGCCAACAGTTTCCGTCCGTGATCCTGATCGGCTTTGTCGAGTTCCTGGACCAGTACCTCGACCGCTTTGCGAACCTGATAGCCAAGTTGATCGGTGACTTCCTGCTGATCGTCAGCACTGCGGTCGAGTAGCGCTTCGAGCGTTTCGTTCTCCTGTACGCTGAAAAATCGGTCGGCACAGAGCAACGTGCGGAAGGCTCGCAGCGTGACCTGCTCCTCCAGCCAGAGGTTTGCATACCAGGAAACGTATCCGGTCGTCTCGTTTTTCGGGGCGTTTACCAGCATCCAGTGATCGCCGTTGGTCACGATCCCCAGTCGAACGCTCGTGTCGTGTAGCAGTTGCATCATGCGGGTGTCGGGCGAAGTCTTCCAGCGTGACGACTGCACCGGCTTGGTCAGCGATTGTGACCGTGGATAGACCTGAACGAGCAGCCGGGCCTTGTTCGTAGCCGGATCATTGACGATCCAATCTGGCCGCAGAGTTTCTCCGCACTCGGCAACCTCGCTCTTGAGCGTTTGCGGGATCGCTTGTTTCTCGGCCAGCAGTTCGCCGTAGCCCAGCGTTTCTTCCAGTACCAGCTTGATCCACTCCCGATGAATGCCCGGATCGGGACGATGGCTCAACTGGTTGTCGTCCCATTCATCGAACGCCATGCGTAGCCGACGAGCATGGTCCGGATCGTGCGCATCGAGTCCCTGCGGAAATGCCTGGGCCAGCACCAGCAAACTCAGGAACGGGCCTGAGTTTGGCACGAGCGACAGCCATTCATTGTGGTGGCGGGTGATGGACATGCTCAACCCTTCGCCATCCTTTCCGGTACCAAGAACGTCACCGCCACGGGGAACATACGGGGCTGCGGATCGGCATAGCGTGACTTGACCGCTGCCATTTCATTTACGATCTCTGCGGGGATCGCTTTCGATCTGGCTCGCAGGAAGTCCTTGTTCCGCTCGAACTGATCTCTTTCGATATCATCGAACAGCGTGAGTTGCTGGTATTCCGGGTCATTCAGTTCTGTGTCGATGGCTTTCTTGAGTTCCATCAGAATGTCCCGAATGTCCTCGGCTTCCTTGTCGGCTCGTTCGGCCAGCTTCTTTTGAAGGCCGGTAGTACGGTCCTTCATCCGTGCTTCAAGCGATTGAGCAAGAGACGGTGCGAAGCGGTCCCACAATTCGATCAGGTGCTTCTGCATCGGCTCGGCGGCAGCGTCGTTGGTGGCAGCGGCCAGTATTTTGTCTAGCTCGCCGAGATTCAGGCGAGAGTAACGCCCTTCCTTGAGTAGTCCACCTGCCGTTATGATCTCCTCGTGCAGCCGATGGCTGTCGCCGCCGATCACCACCAATCGAGCATGTGCCACAACCGCAGGCGCACTGAGAACGTGGTTCGGCACCAAACGAGCCGTGATGCGGTGCAACCGCTTTCGCCCCTTGATCGACCACACTTCCGCCCGCAAGAGCCGCAGGCTCATCTGAACGAGGCGGTGATTCAGGTGGACAAGAACCACATCGTCCCGGCCATCGGCTGCGGCGTGGTCGAAGGTGATCGGGCGAATGTTTTTGGTGTGGGGGTGTTCAAGGCCCTCGGCACACGCCGCCCAACTGTGCTTCAAGGCGGGTAAGGTGAACACTGGTTTGCCGGTTTGATTCGGGCACGGAATCAACGCAGGCTGCTCGGCCAGAGCCAAACCGACTTCGACCACCTTACGGATATTCTCTGGCGACAGCCGCAGTTCCCGTTGCGTTTCCTGATATTGCTTGAGCAATTCATTGATCTGCTTCGCCAAGTCCCGCTCGAACTTGAGCATCTTCCTAACGGGTTCGGCTTTGGTTTCTGCACTGCAAACGCCGGGCAGCGAGTAGCCACGACCGAGCATGGCTTGCTCGACATCATCGGCCAACACTGTGCCGTAGCTACCCAGGTCTTCACGGATCGTCTCAACCTTCTGGGCCACCCGCATCAGGAACTCCAGATCGGCGTCCAGGTCAGAGGCCCGACCGGAGAACGCCGACTGTTGGCGCTGCTTGTAGCCCTGGCCCACAAAGTGATAGACGAAGACTTGCCGCTCGCCGTTGGGCGCAAGGAAACCCTTCTGTCCGTGACGGTCAATACGCCCGTTTCGTTGCTCAAGCCGGTTAGGGTTCCACGGGATTTCATAGTGGATGAGCCGGTAGCAATGGTTCTGAAGGTTAATACCTTCGGCAGCGGCGTCGGTCGCAAGCAGGATTCGCACCGGGCTGATTTCGGGGGACGACTGGAAGGCGGCTTTGACTTCTTCTCGCTCCTCCATGTCCATGCCGCCGTACATGGTCAGCAGGCGGTCGTCTTTGGTGAAGCCGTGCTGAGCGAGGACTTCTTTGAGCCAGTTCTGCGTGGCCCGATATTCGGTGAAGAGGATGACCCGCTCGTGGCTCCATTTCTTGTTGGGGCGGATGTGCGTATTGAGCCAGTCGATCAGGCATTTCACCTTGGAGTCGAGTTGGCCCGACGCTTTTTCCGCCGATTGCCGCATCTGCTTCAACAGGGCCAGTTCGTTCGCAGACGGTTCGCTGAACAGCAATGAGGCGGCATCCACGGCGTCGGCAGTGGCTTCGTCGTACTCCGTGTCGTCGGCATAGTCCTCGTCGATGCGGTCGAGTTCCTGCTTCAAGATGCCAATTGACGGCTTACGAAGAGCCTTGCCACGCTTGGCTTGCCGCAGGGATTTCTCGTGCGAATCGAGCGTGGTTAGGAATGCCGCCGGGCTGGAGAAAAGACGCTTTTTCAGTGTCTTCAGCACGAACTCGGTTGCAAGTTTCTCGGCGTTGTCCTTGGCACGCTCAACTCGCAGTGCCGCGTACTGCCGGAGCGCAGCGTGGACGGCCCGCTCCTCGTCGGTGTAGGGAACCTCGATGGGGTCCAGCATCCGCTTCGGAAACCTTGGCGAGCCGTCCCACTTCGGCGGCAATTCCGACTTCATGCGTCGGACCATCACTGCATTGAGCTGTTTGCGGTCGGGTGTTGTGCTGCGGGCGAACCGCTGATTGTCGAGCAATTCGAGTAGCGCCGAAAAACTCTCCGGGTAGCCGTTGTGCGGCGTGGCCGTGAGGAACAGCTTGTGTTCAAAATGCGGCACGAGAAGACGAAGGGCCTGGGTCCGCATCGAATCGGTGGCGTACCGGCCCCGGCCCGATGGAGCGCAATTATGGGCCTCATCGACAATCATCATGTCGAACTTGCGGGGGAAGTTTGGTTCATCCGGCCCAGGAAGAAGTTCCCGGAACAACCTCAGCGGTCGCTCTCGTTTGAGGAAGTCAATGCTGGTGATGAGCCGGGGGAAATGGTTCCACGGATTGACATGGATGCCCCTGCTGCGCCGAAGCACGCCCATCATTGCTGAGTTCACGATGCGGAAGTCAAGGCCGAACTTGTCTCGCATTTGCTCTTGCCACTGTACTTGCAAGGAAGCCGGACACACGATCATAATCTTCCGGGCGCGATGACGGATGATGAGTTCAAGTGCTACCATTCCGGCTTCGATGGTCTTGCCGAGGCCCACATCGTCAGCAATCAGGAGGTTGACCCGTGGCATCTGGATTGCCCGCACTACTGGATCAAGCTGATAGTCTTCAATGTCGATGCCGGAGCGAAACGGAGCCTGAATCGTTCGCACGTCTGCTGAGGACGACGCGCCCCATCGCACGGCATCAAGAAAGGCATCGAGTCGGTCCGGTGGATCGAAGCCAGTGGGATCGGGGAGAGCAACTTTCTCGACAACTCTGGCCCCAGGCTCAAGCTCCCAAATGACGCTTAGTTCTTCGCCCAGCCCATCGTCTTCGACGGATGACAACGTGATAAGCTTCTGTGGTGACTCCAAGCCAGTTTGCAGACGATCTGGCGGCAGCGTGCTAGTTGAAACGTCCGTCACCATCCAGTTGCGTGACCGGACGCTGACCATTTGACCTTGTTCGGGATAGGGGGTGACGGTGGTTGCCATGATTTACAAACTCTAACTTTCGTGCGATTTGACTGCATAGCAGTCGCATGTCGTGTTGTCCGTCTTTTCACATTTGCATTTCTGTTGATTCATCGGTGACTCAACTACTCGTAGGCGTATTCGATTTGTGGTACTTACGCGGGTTTTTCGCTGGCTTCGGTGGTGGCTCGTGTAGCAAGGGTGCATTCGGATCGCCAGCCATGAAAAGGTGGTGTATCGTGAATGGTTCTGGATTATGCGTGCGAAGATGGTTTGTTTCTCTAAGTCTGGTATCCGCAGGTCGGATGGTAGAGGTTGAGAAATTGGCAGGCGTGGACATGCCCAGTTCGGTTTGGGCAGAGTGTATGTTATCCTGAACACCTGCAATCGCCGCAGTCAAATCAGCGTCGAGAACAAACGCAAGCATCCCACCATTGCGAACTGCACCGGCGTATTGGCCGCTGACAAACCGCTGCATTCCTTTACGGACATACTCACTGCAATAAGTGCGTGGGTGTGGAGCTTTAACGTTCAACCGCTTACATTCCAGACAAAAGTAGATTCTGTCCGAAGGCACGAATGGCTTGAACGCGATGTCCGTTCGCCCCAACTCATCACCAGTGTCGGGTTCGAGGATCACGTCCTGCGGCTGAATATGAAATGGGAACGACTCCCGATTCGGCGCGTTTTGCATTCTGGCGCAGAGTCGATTGGTAATGCTGTTTTCAAGTTCGTTCGACGCTGGTGCCGGAAGCGACTCCCACGAAGCGATCACCAGAGCAAGAATGTCTGGTACTTGACTGTCGATCAGATCGACCCAGTTATCCGGCGATCCGAAGTGCATCATGCGTCTCCCTTCGGAGAACGCATCAGGATGGTGCCGGCGATCTCGTCGGCATCATTCATCGCGGCGGTTTGTGTCCAGAATCGCTGTCCGATTGGCTTGACCACGTACAACCGATTGTTGTCGAACACCATGACTCCGCGCACCACGTCGAGTGTCGCGTGCTTGCGTGGGATCGCCTTCCGAACGACATCAAGGAGTCGGATAAGATTGGTGTCTGTATCAGGCATCGCCTTGTTTACGTCGGCGCGTTTAACCTTCTCCAGAACTGCAATCCCCACTCCGAGCAACCCAGAACCTTGAACGTAGCCACGCACCGCGAATGAGCCTGACTTAGCCCATCCGTTCAGCATTTCACATACGCGGTCACGATATGCTTCCTGCTGCGTTCGCGTGGCCGGAATCAGCGTCGGAACCAGCGGTCTAGCGCGGGTCGGGCGAGTGCTGTCGATGGTGACGCGGATCGTATCTTCGATCAGTGCCTTTTCTGCGGGGAGTATGTCGAAATACTCTTCAATGAGCGGTTCGATCTTGGTACTGGCAACCCGCACAATACCTGCACGATCCACGAAATCCGCGTCTGCTCTACGGGCCGCGCCATCGACGATTCCTGCCACTATGCGGACGATTTCTTTGCAGCGTTTTGGATTGGGCTGGTGCTCTGGCAGGGGAAACGGCAAACGAAGTAGCTCTTCGTCCTGCACTTCGCTACGCGTAATACCCCAATTGGAGGACGTGTGAAACAAGTAATATTTGGCGATTCCGGTCCTCATGTAAGCCGCAAGGAAGGCAAGCAAGTCTCGATCTTTAGCAGGGCCGTGAATGCCTCGTACAGAACTACGGAAAGATGCATCGAAATCCGCAAATGCACAGCGGGAGAAACCTCTTGAAATTAGAACGTGCGGTGCATTGAAAACAGAGTTAGAGGATTGCGTTCGGCCACGGCGGACAGACGGCTTTGTGTTTGGCAATTCACTGCAATCATTCGGCAGTAGGATCAGGTCGAAGTCCTCTGATTTTGCATCGATGTAGTGTGTTGACGGCAACGTAATTTCTTTTGAGTCTTCTACGCTATCGCCAGGCCCAAGTGGTTGAAAACCCTGCGCGATGATCCAGGGCTTCGTTGACTCTTTCTCTCGCGTCTGTCGAACCTGATCGCGAAGCCGTGGGTACAATGAAAGCCGGTCAAGCAACCGCCAGTCTCGTGGTGTCGCCCAAAACTTCTGCTTCCACACTTGCGGAGCATCAGGGCCGTCAAGGTCTTGAATAATTTCTCCGATGGAGACTACTGTTCTGTCCTGTGGCGCGATGGTGATGACTTCTGCTTTCGTTACCGTCCAGTCGGCTTTTGGCCCCCAGTATTCGATGCGATGAGCGGTAGTAGCAGGCGCATGCTTGCGGTAACTCACAACGAGAGCAGGATGGCCAGCTTTCTCAAAAAGAAACCGTTGGAAGTCGGCGAGATTCAGAACGCGGTCGATTGCGTGTGATCGAATCCATGCTTTCTGGAAAGGAATTGCCGTCGTGCTGTGATTGAACAGAACGCCATGCGGCAACACAAAGCAAATGCGACCGCTTTCGGCAACATGTTCAGTTGCTTTCCAGATGAACGCTGCGGCGATCTGCTTATCTGGCAAAGGCCGTGAGTTTAATGCACACCAGCGCCCTGCTGGAGTGTCATCCTTGGCGATGCTTCCCCAAGGCGGGTTTCCAATCACGAGTGAAACGTCTTTGGGAAACCACTCATCCGCCTCGAAGAAGTCAGCTTGACGGATGTTGCCCACTTCCGGTTTAGCCGATTGGTGGTCATCCATTGCAACTACTAGCCGTGGCAGTGCCCGGCCTTTCGCTTGGAGAGCCTGGATGTCGGGCGGTGAAAGTTGGTCGAGATAAGCAAGGTACAAGCTGAACGCGGTAATCCGGCACGCAGTGAGGCTGATGTCAACTCCGAACAGGCTTTCCCGCAATAGCTGCATCAGTTCCTTAGACTTGCGGTCATTGCGGGCAGTTGGATTTGCTTGCTTCCACTCTTCTGCGATTCGGTTGAATAGCCCAACGAGAAAAATCCCCGAGCCGCACGCCGGATCGAAGAACCGTTTTCCAATCAACGGATGAGTGCCATCAAGCGCAGTGTCGAGTACGACTTCCGCAAGGAATCGCGGTGTATAGAACGCGCCGTTCTGCTCGTCTGACGCTTTCAAGAACCTTTCATAGATGGCACTGATCGTTTCGATAGGGATGAACTCGAAATTGTACGGCCAGAATGCCCGTTGCCCGGTGTTGACACTGGTGCCCTGAAAGAAGTCGTTGAGCGTTGAAATGTGCTTGTCCTGAATCAACTCCTTCTCGGCCGCGAGATCGTTGCTAAACAGGTCGCCGTTGAAATCTTCCTTGAGCTTCTCGAACAAGCTATACAGCGCATCCTTGGCCTTGGCCGCTGTGGCATTGCCGAGCAAGTCCCGCAAATGCGATGCGCCCTTGATGCCAAGTTGTTTGAGGTATCCCTCGCCGATAACGTCTCGGTCAAACAAATAACAAGTGAATACGAGTCGGCAAAGGATTGCGTCGAGGATTTGGGCCGGGATTCGCTTACGGGTCGCAGAATCAAGTTTCTCGCGCGTGTTGCGAAGGTTATCGAGCAAATCCCTGTCAACGCGATGTGCGGGATTGAATGACCGATGGTGTGTGTGGAAGAATTCGCCGGATTCTACCGCGACGATGAATTCTTGAAGGCCGTCGGCAACCCGCTGGAGGCTCACGACAAGGCTGGACGGGTCGGCTGCTGTGTCGGACTCCGGCTCAGGTCGGATCATGCCCGAATAGACATGAACGCTATCATCCGTCACCAAGACCAGGAGCGAAGCGCCGCTGTGATTCCAGAACTGCTTATGCAGTTCAAAGACGATCTCTGGCGTTATACGCTTAAGAAGTTTGAAATAGGCCAGCGGAGAGTTGTCAACGCAGAGTATTCCATCAACCTTCAATACATCGAACGCCCGGCGCAGCAGGTGAGCCTGCGGAGTTGAGGGGTTGATCTGACTCTTGCTGGTAAAAAGGTTCGGCGGCTGACGCGCGTCAAGCCCGAATTCTTGCGTCCAGTCTTTGAGGGTGGCTGCGGTCATTGGCTCGAAGCCCCCTTCCGACTTGAAACCTTTGCTGGTTCCGCAAGAAGGTGGTAAGCCCAAACGTCGGAGTGCTTCTGTGACCGGATCGAGAAGCCGCTCTTCTTCAGATGGTCAATGTCGCGGTAGATCGTTTGTTCGGAGACACCCAGTTTTTCGGCAAGTGCGGGCGTGGAGTATTCGCCAGTGCGGATCAGGGCGATCAGCCTTTCGTGACGTTCCGATATTGCCAGGGCACGTTCGTAGCGCATTGAGTCCACTCCATGCAGCATGTCTACCGCGCAGTGAGAGACTTGTCAAGGCCGGTTGTGCTTACGCCGCAATGCTTTACGAGAATAGATCATCGAGAGCATTTGGCATTCACCGTCGCCGTCGGAGTGTTTCGTCGCGGGGGTTCGCAAGAACTCGCCCCCGCGATGGAACGCGACAGAGGCGGCGTGCCTTGCCACAGTTCACCAGAGCCAGAGGTGGATTCCGAGCGGGGGGTTCTGATTCTGCCTGATTGCCGTGATTGGATTACGACGGACTCTGCCCATCGTCCTTGAGTTGCCGTTCCCGCAGGATGCGTTCCTGGAACGATAGGGCGGGCGTTTCGGGTGTAGGTGCTGGGTCGCCCTGCTCAACGTCAAGTGATTGGTCTGCCGCTTCTGCCTCTTGCCTGCGACGGATGCGTGCGGTGATCGGTTCTTCGGCAGTGGAGTGTTTTTGTCGGTCACGCTGCGGTGTGCCTTCGATGGTGTTCGCGGATTTCAGGGCCTTGATCTGTTCGGCGAGTTCGGAAGCACTTGGCCCTTCAGCTTCTTCCGGCTCATGGGCTGTACTTGAAAGGCCGGATTTGAGTTGGTCGCGCAGAGTGGTCAATTCGGTCAGATACGCCTCATGAGTAAACGATTTTCCAAGACGTGCCTGATAATCTCGAAGCTGCCCTTCCGCGATGGTGCGGTCTTGCCCGACCCTCTCAATGTCAGACCCGTAGCTGGTTGCCAGCCTCTCCAGAGCGTTCAGGACAGCTCGCGGCCCCTGGTGGTCCCTTGAAAGCATCGTTTGGCGAGTGCAGGAGCCTTCGAGATACACGTCGGGCGGGAACTGCGGGTGAAGCACCATCCCAAAACGCAGGCCGCGGTAGGTGCCGAGCGGGATGCGGGTTCGCTCCTGCATGTTCTTTGGTAAAGAGTCCAGTTTGCCGCCGAGGACTTCGGCTATGCTATCCCGGCTGTAGGTGAGAGTGCCAAGGGCAACGGGATCGCTGGCATGGGCTTTCGCCGTTGCGTCGTCTTCACCCAGCTTGGCCAACCGTTCCGACTGGCTGGCGATGGTTCCCGGCAGGTCACGCACGCTGCGGCGGGCGACGTACTGTTCGTCAAGGTGGTTTTTCTTGAGCAGGGTCAGCCGTTGCAATTCGGCATCGGCTTCGGCGAGTGTCAGCACTGCCGGGTTGCCAGATGCAATCGCCTTCACCTCGGCGTAAGAGAGTTCCTGGCTGCCGATGTCCTCGGCACGGCGGGCGGCGTTGTCGCCGGTGATGACCTGCGAAATGAAGCGGGCTTTGGTCTCCAGTGCTTGCCACATGTAGGCGTCGAAGGAACCTTCGGTGACGTAGCGGTAGATCGCCACTTCCTTGTTTTCATTACCCTGGCGGAGTATGCGGCCGTCGCGCTGTTCGACCTCGGCGGGTTTCCAAGGGGCGTCAAGGTGGTGGAGGGCCGCTAATCGCTTCTGGACGTTGGTGCCGGTGCCCATTTTCTGGGTGCTGCCGATCAACACGCGAACGCTGCCGTTGCGAACCTTCTCGAAGAGTGCCTGTTTCTTTACGTCGGATTCGGCGTCGCCGATGGCGGCGATCTGCTCGCGGGGGATGCCCCGTTCGGCCAGCTTGGCCATGATCTCCTCGTAGGGCGAATACCCCCACTTGGTAAGATTTACGCCCATATCGGCGAAGATCATCTGCGTGCCGAGCGTCGGCGTGGTGCGATTCCAGGTGGAAACGACGTTATCCACGAGGCGATTTACTTTCGACTGCTGGAAATCGGGCGCGGTGGCTGAAAGCATCCTTGCGTCGGTGGCCAGTTTGCGGCCATCGGTGGTGATGTTCAGCGCGTTGTCAACTCTTGGGTCCACCTTCTGCGAGCGTAGCCGTTCGTAGCGTTCGACGAGTTCTTGTTGCAGTCTCTGCTGTTCTTCCGACATGGGGCAGGCCACGACGATGGGTTTGCCCGTTTCCAATTTCGGCGTTGGCAGCTTCAGCATTTCGGCGGTTTGCACATCGGAGAAGGCACGGAACATCTGCTGGAGTTCGGGCAGGTTAGTAAAACGTGCGAAACGGCTTCGTGGCCGCAGGCCCGCACCGTCGGGAGTGATCTCCATCGTGTCGATGACTTCGCCGAATGTGGCCGCCCAAGCGTCAAAATGCTCCAGCCCACGGCTTCGCAATCCCTCGGGATCGAGGAAGCGCTGCATCGTGTACATCTCAACCATCGTGTTGCTGATCGGCGTGCCGGTAGCGAACGTCAATCCGTGGCCGGCGTGTTGCTCGTCGAGGTAGCGGCCTTTCATGTAAACGTCGAATGCCCGTTCGGAACCGCCGGTCTGGATGCCGGCGACGCGGTTCATCTTGGTCGGCGTCTCCAGGTTCTTGAAATAATGGGCTTCATCGACGAAGACGTGATCGACGCCGAGTTCGTCGAATACCAGCCCGTCATCCTTCTTCTCTTCGGCCAGCAGGTTCTTCAGCCGTTCGGCACGGGCGGCTTTTTGTTTCTCGATGGTCTTGATGAGGTTGCGGTTGGCTCCTTTGGCTCCGGCGTGTTCGCGGAGCAACTCGTCATATTCGGCAATCTGCTCGGTGAGGAACTTTTCCTGGTAGTCCCGAGACATGCCGATGCGCTCGAAAGATGAGTGGGTGACGATGATTCCGTCCCATTCGCCGCTGGCCATCTTGGCGGTCAAAAACTTCCGGCGCTCGCGGGTCAAATCTTCTTTGGCAGCAACCAGGAGCTTGGCATTCGGGTAGAGCTGCATGAACTCGCGGGAGAACTGCTCCAGTAGGTGATTGGGAACGACGTACATCGGCTTCTGGATAAGACCCGCCTGCTTCATCTTCATGCCGGTCGCGGCCATCGTGAATGTCTTGCCCGCTCCAACGGTATGGGCGAGCAGCGTGTTGCCGGAACTCATGCCGCGCCAGACTGCATCCATCTGGTGGGGCCGAAGCGTCAGGGACTGGTTCATGCCGGGGAAATCGAGATGCGAACCGTCGAAAAGGCGGGGACGCAAATTGTTGTAAGTGTCGTTGTAGATCCGTACCAATCGCTCGGTGCGCTCGGGATCGGCGAATACCCAGCCCCGGAATTTCTCCTTGATGAGCTTTTGTTTTTCTCGGGCGGCGAGCGTGTCTTCTTGGTTTACCACGCGTTCCTCGCGGTCGCCATTATGCACCGTGTCGTAAATCGTCGGCGTCTTCATGTTGAGTGCGAGGTCAATCAACCAAGTGCCGTTGGCTCTCGCCGTGCCGAACTCGGACGTGGCTCCGACGGAAGCTTTCGCGGCATAGTCTGCCTCGACGCTCCAAACGGCGTCTTTCTTGAGGTGGCCTACTGGAATCGACGAAGGATCGACACGAAACAGATCGGCCGCGAACGCCTGGATGTCCCGCGCGGGTATCCACGGTGCTCCGAGATTGGCGTCGATGTCGCCGGGGAGTACATCGTCGGGTTGAACATGGCGTAGCGCTTCGGCGTTGCGTTCATATTCGGAACCGGCGATCTCGGCAGTGGCGAGTTTGGATCGCACGTTGCCGGAGAGGTAAGCGTCTGCGGTTTCCCATTTGCCGCTCTCGGGGTCTTTGAAGATCAGGTCGCCAAGTTCGGCTTCGACCTGTTCCTCCGGCTTGCCGTACAGCTTGGCGATGAAGTCGAGGTAGACGCCACCGTGCTGGTTGAGTGAGACCAGCAACCCTTCTTCGGCACTGCGGACATGGGTGACGGGCGGCGTCTTGCCAACCACGTCCTTGAGCATGATCGCGGCCTTGGTCGCCTTGCCGGTGACTTCGTTGTAATCCTCCAGCGACATGACCAGCATGGCGTCCGGGTCTTCCCTGAACTTCACGATGTTCGGCATCCGGCGGATGGTGCTGCCATCGGCGGTCTCGCCGAAGGTCGTCTTGTTGATCGCCCCGTAGGTGGCGACGAACTGGTCGTAGGCGCGATTGAGTTCCCAGCGTGCTTCCGTGCGGTTCGTTTCGGGCCATGCTTCGTTCTGCGATTGCAGGACGAGACGGGCGCGGTCACGCAGGCCCGTCAGGGCTGCGAGCCGCTTGCCGACTAGCGTGCCGTCAGACTTCAGGGTGGTGCCACCGTAGACCACGGGTACGCCTTGTCCGCCCTGGGATTGGTAAACGATCTTGTCGTCACCGACAAAGAAGCTGCCTTCGCCGATATGGCGTTCGGGCGGCGGCGGGACGAAGGCCGGTGTCGAAGCTACTTCTTCGGTGAGAGTCTGGATCGGGTCAAATTGCGGAAGCTGTTCGAGGGCTTCGGCGAGTTGCGATTTCAAATCGCCGTTTGAGACGACGCTGAGTCCTTCGCCTCCGTAGAGCGTGTCCTTGCGCGACCAGTCGCCGAGGACCATTTCGGGATGGTTCAGGAAGTAGCGGTTGACAGGAACTTCTGCGCCATCGATCTCCAGCGGGGCAACACCCAACCAGTCGGGATCGACATGGTGGGCGGTCTCGCCCCGGTCACGCTTGCGAAGAAAGACGATGTCGGTCACAACGGCGGTTCCTTCCCGCTTGAAGGCATCTGACGGCAAGCGGATGGCTCCCACGAAGTCGGCCTTGTCCGCGAGATACTCGCGGATGGCGGCGTTCTGCTTGTCGAGCGTGAAATGCGAAGTGACAAGTGCGAGAACCCCGCCCGGTTTCAGGGCGTCGATGGATTTGGCGAAGAAGTAATCGTGCAGGGAGTATTTCTGTCCCTGATATTCGAGCTTCAAGTCTGCGAACGGTACGTTGCCGACGACGGCATCAATGCGGCCTTCGGGCAGCCGCGTGTCGCGGAAGTTTTCGATGCGGATGTCCTGGCCGGGGTGGAGTGCTTTCGCAATCCGCCCCGAGATGGAATCCATTTCAATGCCGATGAAGTGCGCCCCCTTTGGCGACTTGCTCATGAAGTTGCCGGTGCCGCAACCCGGCTCCAGGATCGTGGCCCCCTCGGGCACGCCTAATCTTTTGGAAGCGTCGTGAATGGCGGCGATGACAGTCGGCGATGTATAGAAGGCGTTGAAGGTGGTGCGCTTGGCGCTGTCATACTCCTCGGGGGTAAGCAGCGACTTCAACTGCTCGCCCAGGGTTTGCCAGCCGGCCTCCTTGTATTTGCCGGTGACCGGATTGGGAAAGATCGACAGGGCGACGGGGCCAAAGCCGGTAAAGCGTGTGAGTGTGCGTTTCTCTTCCACGGTGGCGGGCCGCTGTTCCTTCTCGACGGCCTGCAAGGTGCGAATGGCGGCGATGATGTCGCGTGCCTTTCCCTTCTCGCCACTGGCAAAAGATGCGCCTACGGCCGGAGCGGCTTCTTCTGAACGGCTGGACTGCGTGAGCGGCGAATTGACCGTTGCCTGAGAAGTTGCTGTCGGCGGAATCGGGCGGGGTGCTGATTCTTGCGAAGTGCTGGGTTCGTCGGGCGGCGGAGATTCGAGAGGTTGGTCGAACAGGTTCGGTTGTTGCCGCGATGCCTTTACCCGCGCGACGTAGGATTTCGGACGAACGCCATTGCCTTGTCGAGGGAAAGGGCTTCCGTTTCGTCCTGCGGAGTAACGGAGGGCAAACGATCCTCCAGTTGCTTCAGGGCCAGTTCCATTGCCTCTGAAGAGATCTGGCTCGGATCGCTGTCCGGCTTCTCCTGCCAGAGAACTTCCTTCCAGGCTTCGTGGCTGTCCATCAGCTCCGTGGCGTACATCTCCATTGTCGGCAGAAGTTTCCGGCTGATTCGTAGTTGTTCGTGCAACTCCGTCCGCTGTTGCAGGAGTTCGAGGACGATGGTCTTGTACTGCATGGTGGTCTCCTTCGGTTGAATAGGATACATGATTTTGGCGTTCAGTCGAATCGTCGATGTCGTCTGAGAAAAGGGTCGGCTGGTCTTTCGAGGGTGGTTTCTTCCGCATGGTCAGGGACACTCTTCTATAGTGTGTTCCCGACTCGTGGCTTGTCTGAAGGGGTGCGGTTTGCCTTCAGTCGTCAGTGGATACTTCTTCAATTGCCCTGCATCACTTGCCGTCTGTTCGTGGTGACTGCGGGGGCGATTCAGCATATCTACCTCGACCTGCCCCGGTCGTGGTCCGATGAACCGAAAGCTTCTTTCAAAACGTGACGTGCGGCCACTCCTGCCATGACGATCATGGAGCCGAGGGCGACGTATTGCATGACCATCGCCATGCGCTCGTTGCCGCAGTTTTTTGCCATTGACTGAGCTTGGGTGCCGAGGTCTTGAAAGTGATATGTCGGGGGCATGGACATAATCGAATTATAGCACTGTTGAAAACGCCGCGCAAGAGGCTGAGTGCGGGTTACAGAGGTTTTGAACATTCGAGAGCCGCAGGGAAAAAGCGGCAAAACGAAGCTCGATGAATCCGAGGTACGCGGGCTTCCTGCCATCCGAATGCGAGGCGCGAGGATGCAGGAAACGAAGCGATGAAAAAAAGGCGTCGAGAAAGAGGTCCGGTCGAAGACAGGAACGCTTTCCCCGGGAAACCCGGCCTATGCTGTGCATAGGGAAGACGCCTGTAAACTTACATTTGAAAAATCCTTCAGGAAAAATCCGCGCGAAACCGGTACTGGAAGTATCGGAGAGCAAGGATACTTCACGTTCCGGTAGCGGAACTATGCAGTGGGATACTGCTGCCAGCCTCGGTCAACACCGATGCCGGTAACTCTGGTCTGGAAGCGACTCGCGGGAACGCGACTTTGGAACCAGAAAAAAAATGAGGCGGTGGGAGGGACGTTCCGTCCGGAAATGAAATCTGTCCGGTTTGATCGCACGCGATCAACCGGAACAGAGGAAAGAATGCAAGGGGGGAGCAGAGTCAAGGACGGGCGGCGCGGAGGGGCCACGTCTGCACAAGCGAGGCTTTGGGAGCGCGGAAGATGGGGAGGAACCGCGCCGAACGCCGGAGGGTATCCTTTACTCTGCGGGGGATTCACCCCAATACTGTTCACTTAGCGATGCCACACGATCACTACTTTGGGGCGATACCGCATTGGCGGATGCTTGTGTTTTCGAGGGAAACGCGATTTGTACCGCTTTAGTCGGCGCGGGTTCTTCTTCCCCCGACTGGAAACGACACGCTCTTCAAGAATGGCCTGCAAGACAGCGTTATGAAACCCCGCCAGGCGTTTAGGGGGAAATGGCTGGACGCAGTGGCAGTGTCCGGCGCAACACCCGCAAGCTGTGCGTGAAGGACAACTCGTCGGGATCGACATTGGCCTTCTGTGCTGCCTCGTGCATCAGGCCACGCACCGCAAAATGCGCCAGCATCAATCCATAGAATTCCTGCCGGACCAGTTCCGGCGTTTTGCTGCGTAAACACATCCGTGACCCGCGTAAATGTGTTTTCAGTTCGTCAAAAGCAGTCTCGATCTCCCACCGCTGTTGGTAGAGTTGCGCCAACTCTTCGGCAGGGAATGTGACTGGGTCCATCAGCGTCGTGATGAGCCGGAACATCGTATTCTGGGACTCTTCGACGCCTTCAACGTAATACTCAATCACGCGAACCGGCTGGGATTCGCTTTGCAGTGCTTTGGGATGTTGCACCTGTAGCCGACTCACATAGCTGCCATCCGGAAGAATCTTATCCACGGCCATATGCCGATCAGTGCGTGCCCGCCACAGCAGGTCCGCTCCCGTGGCTAACGCCTGATTCCAAAAGGCCATCCCGCCAAAGGCCTGATCCGCAAGGCAGAGCATTCCCGGCGTCAACGACGTAATGACTTCACGGGCGAGCGCCTGCTCACTGGTTCGGTACTCTCCCATGCGTGCCCCGAACAGCACATGAGTGCCGATTTCGGCGAGGCAAACAAAACGAATTTGCGGAAAGGCACAGTTATCAACGTAAGTGGTCGGGCCACCGAACGCCTTCCGGTTTTCCTTTTCGTCCGCCAAGTCCAGGGAACTGCCATCGAGGCTGACCAACCTGCGACCGTGATACCATGCGCCCTTTGTCTTCTCGTTGGCCAGCGGCTTGACGTGACGTTCATAGAGGTATCGCAGAGGCTCTGCACCGATGCGGCTGCGTGCCTGCGAGATGCCTGATTTGCCGGTGATCTTCAGGTCAACTCCCCGTACCAACCGCAGCCCTTCCATCAGGCAAAAGAGAACCTCACGCAAGTTGACGTGCATGAAGAGCGCCATTGCAATGACGTAATAGATGGCAACGTCCGCCGGAAAATCTCTCTTGCGGAGACTCTTTTTGCCGGTAACTGCCAGCGCCTCTTGGATTGCCCCGGCATCGAGCGACCGGCAGATGCTGGCGATGCTGATGCGTTCGCCAATCCCAATCCCGTGTGCGAAGTTCTGTTGCGTCCGTGCCATTGTTGCCCTCCATGATGATGAAACATGGAAGATAGCTTTAGCACAGTTTTTACCTTAAGTGAACAGTATTGGGGGATTCACCCCCTTTGCGGTTTTGATGTGATTTCGATTTGGGTTCTGGCGTTTGATCAGAACGAAGTGGGTTCGCCCTGATCTTCCATCGGGAGGATAACCTGGATGTCCATTCCATCCGGTACGGGAACTGTGCTGATGAGGTAGCCGATGCGATCAACAAGGTGGTAGCCGCTGTGGAGGTACTGGTCGCCGTTGGAGCCATCGACGTGGGTCCATATCGTGCAGCCCAATCCTTACGCCGCTCTTACGTAAACTCGTCTTTCCTACATGGAAAGATAATACACCTTTCCCTAGGCTGCGCCCGAACCCTTACGTCATACATTGGGTTATTGATTAATGCTTTTTTGAAAATAACTATTAAAACAACGGAGTCTCATATGATAACCAAAACATACAAAACATATCTTATTGGCGGAACGGCAGGCGTACTAAGCCTCATGGCCGTTATCTTGACTCCCGAGAGCGCCGCCGCGGCAACGGTACCGCTCGGTACGGCGGGGAGCTTTGCGGTTCTTGGTTCTTCGACAGTGACCAACACTGGGGCGACCACCATCTACGGAAATGTGGGGGTTTATCCGGGCAGCGCGATCACAGGCGTTGAGACAATCAGCATTACGGGTGGGAACATTCATCTTGGCAATGCTGTGGCCCAGCAGGCACACACTGATGCAACAACCGCTTATAACCTACTTCAAGGGTTGTCGGTCACGAGCAATCTGACCGGTCAGGACATGGGCAGTTTCTCGCTCCCGCCTGGGGTTTATAAATACGATAGTTCAGCTCAGTTGACGGGACCGCTCACGCTCAACTTCGCCGGTGTATCGAATGTAGACTATGTCTTCCAGATAGGGAGCACGCTCACCACTGCAAGCGGTTCGTCAGTCAATATTCAAAATGGGAATTCAACTAACCACGTGTTCTTTCAGGTCGGCAGCTCCGCCACTCTCGGTACGGGCACGGCATTCGCTGGAAATATTCTTGCGCTCCAAAGCATCACGTTGGCTACCGGAGCAACAATTCTGGACGGCAGTGCATTGGCACTAACTGGGGCAGTGACGATGGATAACAATACCATCAATGTTTCCGCGGTTCCGATTCCAGGCACTATCTTGCTGTTCGGCACAGCGCTCCTCGGATTAGCTGCTTCCGGTTGGAGTCGGATGAAGCTGGACGGGGCGCAGCACTCTGCGGTTTCTACCTAAGTCAGTTAGGTTTACCGTACAGCCTGAAGTCAAGAGCAATGGGTTGCTCCTAAGGAACGGATCGCCTCCAGACGGTGGTTGCCGGCAATGCCAGGGGCGACGATCCCGAGCAAACTGCACGATCTCTTCCCAATCGTCCGCTCCGGCGATGGTGCCGCACAAGGCGATCGTCACCAAATTGAGCAGCGGGTGTTTGATGCGCGCTCAGTAGTCTGTGGGCAGAAGCACGGTCGTGACCGAATAGTCGGCCTCGGTGATGACCCAGAAGCGGTCTTTGCCCTGACCGTAGGCCGAGAACAGCCGGCCTCCTTCAAGCAAGGCGGCATCGTTCGCCAGCGTGTCTTCGGGGCAGAGGTCGCCCCAATCGCCGCAAGCATGACGGCGCAGAGCGGTCAGAACCTCCTCGGTCGAAAGCCGCACGCTGGCGTTCGCCGTGATCGCCAACTGGCCGAGCGAAAAGCGATCCCCGCCGGTCATGGCTGGACTCCCTGCACGGGTATCTCGGTCACTCCTGCATCGGGTTGTAGCCCGTGCAGGAAATCAACGGCTCGTTGGGCGTGGGCTGCGGCTTGGAAGACGGCGCGTTTGTCCTCCTTCAGCACGCCCAGCCAATGGCCCAGATAAGCGGCGTGGTCGTCGCGCGGCTCCGGTGTAATGCCGAGATCGCAACACAGGAACGCGGCCCCGATCTCGGCAACCAGTTCTTCGCGGGCGTAACCCTCGTCGCCGAACTTCTTCCGTCCGAGATTCCGGTCGAGGCGGGACGGGTGTTTTGTCCAGTGGGTCATCTCATGCGCGAGCGTCGAGCCGTAGCTTTCGGCATCCTTGAATGAAACAAAGGGCGGCATCTGGACGTAGTCGGACTCGGCGGCGTAATAGGCTTGATTCCCGCCATGCCGGATGTCGGCTCCGGTGTTGGCGAAGAACAGGTCGGCCGTCTCGTTTCGCTGCACGGGGTCGAGCGGTGGTGCGGCCGTGGCGTAGAAGTGCGTCGGGAGTCCCTCGATCTGCTCGACGTTGAAAACGGTGTAGCCCTTCATGAAATGGATGTTGCGCTCGTTCTCCCCGCCGTCTTCGGCGGTCTCGGTTTTGGTGATGCGGTTGGCGTAGACGACCAGCGAACCCTTGGAGCCTTTCTTCACGTTCGCCTTCAGTTCCTTCGCCTGCTGGAAAGTCATCCAGATGGGGGCGGCGAAGTTCTGGGTCATGGCCGATGCCCACAACATCAGCACATTGATTCCCTTGTAGGGCTGGCCTCCGGCTCGCAAGGGTCGGGTGATTCGTCCGGCGGCGTGTTCGGCATTCCACGGTTTGAGCCACGGGCGGACGCCTTGTTCGAGGTCGGCGATGATGGTGTCGGTGACGCGGGTGTACAGGTCGATGCGGTTAGTAATCATGGTGGAATCCTTTCCAAAGAGGGGGCAGGCGTTTCGGCCTGCCCCGTTGTTGAGTTGACTACGCTGCCTTTCTGGCTTTCTTTGCCTTTGCCGGAACCGGTGCGGACGGGATGTCGATAGACATGCCTGCCGGAAGCCAGCTTTTCAGCTTTCCGATCTGGTCGGGCGTCCGGCCTGACTTGTCAGGATTGGAAAACGCGCGGTCGAGCTGATCGACCAGCAACGCCTTCTTGTCCGTGCCGTGGGTTTGTGCCCACGGTTCGCCCAAGACGTCGCGACTAACCGTGAGCAACAGCTCGCGGTTGAGACGGCCCAGGAAGTTCTCCTTGCTGGGACGCCAGTAAGCGGTCACGTCGGCGGCGGTCAGCGACAAGGCGGCATCATAGGCCGTGGCTTCACGGTCTCCGGCGGGAGCCAGCTTCGGTTTGAGAGTCAACGCCACGCAATAGGCCAGCAACTCCAGCTTGGCCGTTTCGCTCAAGCAACGAAACGCCTCGAATCGCTCTGCTCCTGTATCCGGCTTCAGCCAATCGGCAGCGAGTGCCTTCCCGATGGCATCCAACAGGCTGTTCGCAGTAGCCGCTTCCTTATCACCCGACGGATGGGATCGCGGGAGCCTGAAAACCACGTCGGCGCCATCGGCAACCGGAGACTTGCCGATGAAGTGACTCGCCACCTGGAATATCAGGAGGTCGAGGGCAATCGCCGGATGCTTCGCCATCTCGACCTGTGCGATTTGCAAGCGATCGGCGGCGAGGTCGCGTCGAAGGGTTTCTGACAGTTGGCCTTTCACCTTCACTTTGGCTTGTCCATCATCACCGTCGTCTGTCCCAAGCAGCATGGCCAGTCGCTTGCGATGTTCCGGCTTGACCAATCCCTTGTCGATGAATGCTGTGCCGTCCTGCCCGATGGAAACGAAGCATCCGGCCAGCGCCTTGTGTTCGGCGTCGAACCCGACGAACGCCGCCAGCTTTTCCTCCACCTGATCCAGACGGTGACGAACCGCCTGCTGACGGTCGATCAACGCATCCGATTCGGTGTCTTCGAGTGTTTGCTCGATTTCCTCCAGTTCGGCGTCAAACTGCGATTTGAGATCGAACAGTTCATTCGGGGCGTCAATCAGGATCGGTTTGATCCGGCTGCACCGGTTGACCGCGTTCCAGTCGCGTTCAGGATTGATCTCGATCCAGTTCCAGCCCTCGGCTTCTAGCTCTTGGCGGATGGCGTCCAGTTTCTTCTCGGCCAGCTTGTTCAGTAACGCCGGTTTTTCGAGATAAACGTCTTCGCCGAAGAGGTCGGCCCGGCTGCTACCACCTGCTTCGGTGTAGGCATCAAGCCCCACGAACAAGGCCAGCTTGCACCCGGCGTCGATCATCTTTTCGGTCAGGGCGTCGCGGATCACACTCGGATCGTCCTTCTGCCATTCCTGAAGCGATTTGAAAACCTTCCTCTGGCGGCGGTGATCGTCGGTGATGGTGAAGGCCATCAGGCATTCCAGCGTCATGCCGTCGTTGCGGTATTCCTCAAGCAATTCGGGAGCAACGCGGGCCAATTTCATCCGCTTGTGGACGAGGCTTTCTTCGACCCCAAACCGCTGCGCTATATCGGCGGCAGTTGCTCCCTTATCGATCAGTTCGGCGAAGGTTGCAAACTGGTCGGCGGGGTGCATGGCGAGGCGGATCGTGTTCTCGGCCAGGCTCATCTCAAGGGCGTATTCCTCGGTGACGATCTGGCACGGAACGGCAAAGTCCGGCGGTAGTTTCCCTTCGGCCTGAAGCGAATGAATCGCCTCAAGGCGTCGGCCTCCCGCGATCACGCGATAGGTCTCGTCCTCGGACGCGGTGACGACGAGGTTCTGCATCAACCCGTGGGAGAGGATGGATGCCTTCAGTTCGCCAATGCCGTCGGGCCGTTTGGTGCGGCGGGCATTGAGCGGGGACTTCTCCAGCTTGGTGACTGCGATAAGCTGGGGTTGTGTGGGTGTGCATTGAATGTAAGTCATAACAATCTCCATTAGATTTGATGTGTGAAAATGAACCGGAGGACGGATACCGCCCTCCGGTATCCGGCTCAGGCGGCTGCCTGCGTGGATTCTTTGCGGCCTTTAGCGTCGGCCTGTTGCTGGTGCATGATCCAGGTGTGGGCGAGGTCGAACAACTTGGCCATCGTGAGTAAGTCGTCGAAACCGAGGCTGTCGGTCTCTTTCCAGACGTCTTCCTGCTTGTATCCGCGGCTGGGAATGACGCTGTACCAGTTGCCCTTCTCGCCGTGGTTTCTCCAGATCGTGACTTGCAGGACTCCGCTGCGAATTTTGTGAGCTGGTTGTGACATGGTGGTCTCCTTCTTCCTGAGTTTCCGGCTGCGACCATCGCGGCCTGATGTCACAGCAAAGAAAGCCGCCTCAGTCCGGGGCGAAGCGAGCGCCAGCGACCGGGCAAGCGGAAAATTGGGGGAGACCTTTAGGGGGAACCGATTTTCCGCTTGAGCGGACCGGCGGCGGCTTTAAGCGTGACATGAAGAAGGCCGTGTGTTGCGGCAGACAGGAAAGCAGAGAAACCGCCTTGCCACGGCAGACAAAGTCAGGGGGCTGTTCAAATGAAAGGGAGCAATTCGAATCGGGAGGCAACCGGAAGAAAATGACTTGAACATAAGCTCCGGCGGATGCGACAGGCCGAAAGGCCGCGAGATTATTGCCGAATGGCCAGTCGATCCAGAAAGTCCGCCCACCATTGCATCATCTCTCGGCGTTCAGGCAGGTATTGGGCATAGTTGTAGGCGGCACGGACACTGTCTCGCTCCCCGTGGGCCAATTGTCGCTCGATCACGTCTGACCGAAAGCCATTTTCGTTGAGAATAGTGCTTGCCGTGCTTCTGAAGCCGTGCCCCGTCGCCCTCGAATGGTAGCCCATCCGATAAAGGGCAAACAACATGGTGTTTTCACTCATGCAGGTAAAATAGTTATGCTGGTTTGGGAAGATGTACTTATTATCTCCCGATATGGCCTGAACCTCCCGTAGCACTGCAAGAGCTTGTGGCGCGAGGGGAACAATGTGTTGCTCTTTCATTTTCATGCGTTCAGCCGGAATACGCCACTCCGCTTTTTGCCAGTCAATCTCTGTCCATACCGATGCCCGAAGCTCGGTAGTGCGGACAAAGGTCAGTACCAAAAGTTTAAGTGCCAATTTGGTGAGGAAGATGCTGTCGGATGCCTCTAACTTTTTAAGGAACTCGGGCAGTTCACTCTCCTTTAAATAGGCATGATGTTTGACAACGGGAGTTTTGAGAGCACCTCGAAGATCGGGAACCGGGTTTCTTTCGGCTCGTGCCGTCGCAATGGCATAGGAGAAGACTTGCCCAGTCATCTGCAATGAGCGCCTTGCCAGTTCAAGAGTTCCCCTGCTTTCAACCGACCTCGCCATCACCAGCACTTCAGGGGCGGTGATGCTCGCGATAGGCTTTTCTCCAAGCGTGGGAAAGATGTATTTTTCCAGCCTCTTGAGTCGAACTCGGTAGGTTGAGTCAGTCAGTTGATTAGCACGGTGCTCCAGCCATTCTCTAGCAATGAGTTCGAAAGAATGGAGGCTCTTAGCACTTTCAAGCCTTTTGGATTCCTTCTTTGATTCGCCGGGGTCGGTGCCGAGTGCAACTTGTTTTCGAGCTTTGAATCGACGTTCGCGTGCGTCTTGGAGATTGATCTCTGGATAGACTCCAAGGGCTAAAGTCTTCTCCTTGCCACCAAAGAAATATTTAAGACGCCAATACTTGCTGCCGTTTGGCATCACCAAAAGAAACAGCCCCTCACCGTCCGACAATTTGTAGGACTTATCTTTTTGTTTTGCGTTCCTTACGGCTGCGTCTGAGAGCGATATAGGCATCTGGGGTACAAATCATTCGCTATGGGGTACATCTGTACATTTATACCCCAATTTAGGCCCGAATGTCAACAAATCACTGCGGACACCGATGCTCGCTTTTCGGTTCCTGATCGTCTCTCACTCTCGATTTGCCGGACATTAACGGACGTCTCCGTCCAATAAACTGGTGCCCAGGAAGGGACTCGCAATAATAGTCTATATAACTGAATATAAATTATAATTTGTTTTGTTAGAAAACCGACATACCCCGAATTATACCCCGTGGGTTTTCGGCTCCACACCCGAATCAGTTAAGAGAATTTAACTACCCTGCTCGCGTTCAGAAATATTCTTAATCAGTTCCCGGATGTCTTCGGCACGCCAAGCGGTGCAGCGTTCTGAAAGTTTAACAGGCTTTGGAAACCGTCCCGATTTAACCCCTTCCCACCAGCATGATTTGCCGAGGGGAATCACGCTTAGCACTTGTGGTAACCTTAAGAAACCAGTTTCTGGAATGTCGTGCATATCAATAATCGTCAATTATTATTTACGATCACATTAACACATCTTGAGCGATATGTCCACTAAACTGGCTCTGAGGCTGAGTTTGCGCGTGTTTCGGGGGAACTGGTCGGCCTTTGGGGTGGCAAAAGCGCGGAGCGTCTTGGCCTTTCCGCAACCGTGGACAAGTTTTCCTTCGAGCGGCTGTGCGACAACCTCGATCCGAGAACCGGAGAACCGCTGATGGTTGCAGACGTTCCGAGCGGACGGCCGGCTATGACTTCACATTTTCGATGCCGAAGTCGGTTTCCCTTCGTCACGCCGTTAGTGGCGATCAGGACATTCTCGATGCTTTCCGCAAGGCCATCGTTGAAACCATACGCGAGAGGGAGAATAGTTACACAACAAATAGCTAAACTTACGCTGTCCTTATTTATAACTGCATATTACTTATTGTAAACTTATACGCTTCCCTCTAAACTATCCCCCGCGCGCGCGAACTTCCTCCTGTAACAGATGTGATGAACACATCTTTCAATAGCCTTAGGGCAAATTAGGTTATACGCAATGGCTTTTCGCACACTCGTGATATTACATTCAAGTCCGCACACAACCAATGCGATGTTGCTGGATGGAAAAAAGTATGGGGTGTAAGTTCGCACTTTTTAATTCGCCTAAATCTGTTCCTACCTCCAAAAGCACAGTAGTCCCTGCCCAAAACGACTATCTTCAAGCCGTAATAAATACGGTGCTCGACGGGCTAATTATCATCGACGACAAAGGCAGTATGCAGAGTTTCAATCCTGCGGCAGAATTGATTTTCGGTTACCATCCGGATGAGGTGATCGGTCAGAACGTCAAAATGCTGATGCCAGAGCCTTATCACTCTGAGCATGATGGTTATTTGAGTAATTATCTTAATACCGGCGAAAAGAAAGTGATTGGTATTGGCCGCGAAGTATCCGGCAAGCGCAAGGACGGCAGCGTTTTTCCGATGGAACTGAGTGTCAATGGGATGCAGATCGACGGTGAGCACATGTTTGTCGGCATGGTACGTGATTTGACCGAAAAGAAACTAATGCAGGCGTCCCAATACGAGCGCTCGCTCATCGAAGCCTCGCTCGATCCGCTCGTCACCATCAGCCCCGAGGGCAAGATCACCGACGTGAACGACGCGTCCGTGCAAGCCACAGGCATCGCACGGGAGAAGCTCATCGGCACGGACTTCTCCGATTACTTCACCGAGCCGGAGAAGGCGCAGGAAGGTTACCAGCAGGTGTTTTCCCAGGGCTTCGTGAAGGACTACCCGCTCGCGATCCGCCACACGTCGGGCCGCATCACGGACGTGCTCTACAACGCCTCCGTCTATAAGGACGACAAGGACAACGTGCTCGGCGTGTTCGCCGCGGCGCGCGACGTGACGGTGCAGAAGCAGGCAGAAGAACTGCTCCAGCAAGAAAAACTTAAATCCGACACAGCTAATAAAGTCAAATCGGAATTTCTTGCCAACATGAGCCATGAAATCAGGACACCGATGAATGCCATCATCGGTCTTGCTAATATTCTGCAGAACAGCAAACTGGATGATAAACAAAAAAAATACGTCACGGTGCTGCAGACTAGCGCCGATGGCTTGATGTTACTAATCAATGATTTGCTGGACATTAGCAAAATAGAATCTGAGGTCGTTGAGCTGGATTCTGCCCCTTTCAACATGTCCTCGCTAATCGAGGAAATTATCAGTGCCATGTCTGTTCGCGCGCATGAAAAAGGGATCGGCCTTAATGTAAGTTATGAAGCCGGTCTCTATAAGACGTACATTGGCGATAGCAGGCGCATCCACCAAATAGTACTTAATCTGGTCAGCAACGCTATTAAATTTACTGAACATGGTAGCGTATCCATTTTTCTTGCATACGACGGGAAGGGAAATGGGAACGGGACAATTGCTATCTCAGTAACCGATACCGGAATAGGTATTCCTGAAGATATGATGTCAAATATTTTTGGAAAATTCATACAAGCTGATCCCTCTATTACCCGTAAGTATGGCGGCACTGGGCTAGGGCTTGCCATCTCTAAAACCCTAGCCGAACAGATGGGAGGAACAATCACCGTTACCAGCGTGATCGGTCATGGTTCCACTTTTGTCCTCATTTTAAGCCTTCCTGTTGCTGCCAGCGACAACACTATTCATACCCATCAGGAACGTATTGTAACTCTTGATAAGCAAGTAAATACAGACCATTTACCAATTCTTCTGGTAGAAGACTATGAGCCTAATATTCTTGTAGCGACTACTATGCTTGATAGTTTTGGTTACCGTTATGAGGTGGCACGTAATGGACAAGAAGCTATTGATAAAATGTCCCCTGACAAATATTCGCTCGTATTACTGGATATGCAAATGCCGGTTATGGATGGCTATGAGACCACGAAGCATATTCGTAAATTAGAGCAGGACAAAGGTTTGTCGCGTGTGACTATTATAGCCATGACTGCCAACGCCCTCAAAGGAGATAAGGAAAAGTGCCTGGCTCTGGGAATGGATGATTACATCAGCAAGCCGTTTGATCCACATCAGCTGCAGGAAATACTAATCAAGCATATTCTGAAAAACACTGGTAAAATAGCAGTCTGAATAAATTAAGGGTATTTCACTGATTGGCCCTCAGAGTCCTCTGTACCTTTCCTTGTAGGGGTAAGTCAATGACATTGGAATCGTTGGCCGATCAAGTGAGAGTAGCCCGCACTCATGACACGCTTTAGCCAATTAGACAAATCTAGGTGTCCACCACGAATTCCAGAAATAAATCCTTATCGCGAGTGATGCCGTCAACGTGTAGCAGGCACGTTTCGGTCGCGCATCGGTGACATTTCGAATATCAAAAACCGCGCAAACTGAGGCTGGCTGCGGTGGAGCACAGAAGCATTAACATTTCATTAACGCATCTGTGTTAGAGTAAAATGAGGCATGATCCGCATCTCGCAACAGGACTCTGCCTCCGGTGCCAAGCGTTATTACGCCACGGCGGACTATTACTCCGAAGGTCAGGAACTCGTGGGTTCCTGGGGCGGTCAAGGTGCCGAACGCCTTGGTCTTTCGGGGACGGTAGACAAGTTCTCCTTCGAGCGGCTCTGCGACAACCTTGATCCCAGAACCGGCGAACCGCTGACGGTGCGGACTCGCACCGAGCGGACGGTCGGATACGATTTCACTTTCTCGGTGCCAAAATCGGTTTCTCTGCTCTACGCGATGAGTGGCGATCAGGACATTCTTGAAGCGTTCCGCAGCGCCGTCGATGAAACGATGCGCGAGATGGAAGCCGAGATGAAAACCCGCGTTCGCACGCGAGGACAGGATGCCAACCGCCTGACCGGCAACATGACCTGGGCGGAGTTCATCCACACCACGTCAAGGCCGGTGGACGGAATGCCCGATCCGCAGTTGCATGCCCACGTTTTTGTCTTCAATTCGACTTGGGATCAGGAAGAAGAACGCTGGAAAGCGGGCCAGTTCCGCGAACTCAAGCGTGACGCCCCGTACTTCCAGGCGGCCTTCCGCGTCCGCCTTGCCAACAATCTCCAGGACATCGGCTTCGGGGTAGAGCGCAAGCGGGATGATTTCGAGATTGCGGGAATCGCTCCGGACATTCTGAAGCGTTTCTCGCGTCGTACCGCCCTCATCGAAAAGCTCGCCGACGAAAAAGGCATCACCAACCCCGACCGCAAAGCCGAACTCGGAGCGGAAACCCGCGAGAAGAAGGATTCGGCGCTGGGTCTGGATTCGCTCCGCAAGGAATGGGACTCCCGCCTGAACGACAAGGAGCGTGAACAACTGGCTTCCGTGCATCGCCGCGAGAAGAAGGCCGCACGGCCAGAACATGGCGAAGTGTTGGCGGTCGATCACGCCATTGAGCATAGCTTCGTGCGTGAGGCCGTCTTGCCCGAACGCAAACTGCTGACCGAAGCCCTGAAACGCGGAATCGGGTCAGTCACCGTCGATGCCGTAGCCAAAGAGATGCAGGAACGTCCTTTGATCCGCAGCGAAGTGGACGGGCGCAAGGTGGCGACGACCAAAGAAATGCTGGCATTGGAATCACGCATGATCGACTTCGCCCGTCAGGGGCGTGGACGTTCGCGACCGCTTGGCGATCCGCAGCGGCCCTGCTCACGCGATTGGTTCAACGAAGGGCAGAAAGCGGCGGTGAGTCACGTCCTCGGCTCGCGTGACCGCGTGATGATAATACGCGGGGTGGCAGGAACCGGCAAAACCACACTCGAACAGGAAATCGGCGAGGCACTCGCCGAAGCAGGTAAGCCCGTCGTCGCTCTGGCACAGTCGGTGAAAGCAAGCCGCGAAGTCTTGCGCGAGGAAGCGGGATTCGCGATGGCCGATACGGTCGCCCGATTCCTCAAAGACCAGTACATGCAGGAAGCCGCGAGGGGTGGCGTCATCCTCGTCGATGAGGCCAGCCAGCTTGGCACAAGGGATATGCTCAAGGTATTCGAGGTGGCGGAGACGATGAACGCGAGGGTGATCCTCGTGGGTGACCGCAGGCAGCATCGCAGCGTCACGGCGGGCGAACCGCTCAAACTGCTCGAAGAAAAGGCGGGCTTGCGTGTTGCCGAAGTGACGGAAATCCTCCGGCAGAAGGGCGATTACAAGAAAGCGGCGGAAGCACTGAGTGAAGGCAGGACCGCAGAAGCATTCCAGGGGCTGGACAAGCTCGGCTGGATCAGGGAAGTCGCCGACGCGGATCGTTACCAGCAACTGGCCGATGCCTACCTGTCCGCCGTCGCTGAAACCAAACGTGACGGTACTCCCAAGTCGGCACTGGTCGTGTCGCCGACGCACGCGGAAGCGGCACGTATCACCGATGCGATTCGCGCTGGCCTGAAGGCAGAAGGCAAACTCAAGGAAGAACACGTCGTCACCGGCTGGTTCTCGGCCCACCTGACGGACGCCCAGAAAGCGGACGCCACGCAATACGATGCGGGTGACTTGATCCAGTTCAACCAGAATACGCCCCGCCACCAGAAGGGATCGCGTGTCATCGTGGCCGAAGGTAGCAAGATTCCCACCGATGATGCCAACCGGTTCGAGGTGTATCGTCCGATGCAGTTCGCGCTCACTGTCGGGGATCGCGTGCGGGTGACGGCGGGCGGCAAGACGAAAGACGGCAAGCATCGCCTCAGCAACGGGTCGCTGCTCACCGTTGAAGGATTCACCAAACGCGGCGACCTCATCGTCGATCACGGCTGGATCATCGACCGCGACTTCGGCCATCTCACCCACGGTTACGTTGTGACCAGCCATGCCAGCCAGGGCGTGACGGTGGACAAGGTGTTCATCGGAGCGTCCAGCGAGTCCTTTCCGGCGACGGGTGAGCGGACGGCGTATGTCGCCATTACGCGCGGCAAGGAACAGGCGATGATATTCACAGACGACAAGCTTGAACTTCTGAAGGCGATCAGCCGCCCCGATGATCCGATGTCGGCGACGGAGCTTTCCGAACCGGCCAAGCAAAAGTCCAAGGTCAATGGACGCCTTGGCTTCACCCGTGGCCCGACCGTTTCTGCCAGCCGCAGCGATAACCGCACGAACGGGGGTGAACAAGCAGCCATAGCCCAACCGGAGATGGATCATGTTCGATAAGCCGACCCATCAGGACCGGTTGAAGGGAATCCTCCATACCGAAGGAAAACCGGATGCCACACCCAAGAAAGTGCCGGAGGACGACACGGGTGAAGCGTCCTGTGCTGCTTTCGGCTATTTGCGCGGCATCCGCGAGCGTGCCGACGCCATCGAAATCCGCCTGCGCGACGGCAACAGCACCTGGTTTCCGTATGGCTGGCTCGGCAACTGGAAGTTCAACCCGTCCGAAGGGCTGTTGCTGAAGTTCTCGGGCGATCTCGTCTATCTCGTCCTGATAAAAGGCAGCAACCTCGACCGCCCGCTCACCGACAGCACTATCAACCTGACTTCCGCCGGCTTGCAGCGTCACCGCGTCCTTTGGGTCCGCGAGATGAGCGAAGACGAAATCAAGACGGTAGGAGAATCGGGGCCGACTATCGACAGCATTCAGGTTGCCGAGTTCGCGTCGCATGAAGATGTGAAAGCGTGGATGGGAACAAATGCCCCGGCATTCTTGCAAAAAGAACGGTAACTGGAGGATTTGTTTGGATCACACACTTGAGCGGGGAAGGTGAAAATCATTCGGAATCTGTATCAACAGGCTTTTCGCTCAGTGGCTTCGGCTTAGGTTTTGGAGGAGTCCCACGGCCGGGTTGCTTCAAAACCAAATCGCGTGTAATCGTTCGGCCTCGAAGCGGCTCACCTTCAGGCACGCCTTCTACCGGACCATTCAGATTGAAGTCTTCACTATCAGGGAATTGCACCTGATGAACTCGCAATTGGTCAAGCTCGTGCTTGCCAAATATTGGGTCATTAAGCACCTTGATTAGCTTCTGTATGTCCTCCAAGGTCATCTCAAGAGTAATCACCGTGCTTCCGGACTCTACATTCGTCACGATTAACTGCTCCATAGATTTTAGGATCCTGCTCAGTACGATCGTGACGTGGGTCAGATCCCAGCACTCGTCGAATTCTTCATGCGGAATATCCAAGGTAATCTGCAATTTGAACCGCCGATCTTTTTTCGGCTCTTCAACTATTTCTTCGCTGGTGGGTTCTGCGGCGACTTTATTCTCGATTATTGCAGAGACTTCTACACCAAGCGCAGCCGCCAGCTTGCTTATGGTAAAGAGATATGCCCTCTTCCCCCGTTCTAAATTCTTGACCGTTTTGAGCGAACACTTGGCCTTCTTGGCGAGGTCTTCGACCCTCCACCCTTTCTCGATACGCAACCGCTGAATTGTTTGGCCGCTGGTAATAACGGTTCGATTACTGAGTTGATTGACCATATAGCACTTCGTCACTTCCTGTAGCTTTCCACAGATTGCCAGTAGCGTGCAGGGAGCGTTCCGCAGCATGGAGTTACGATTCATCCAGTGATGAACAACTGGAGGTCAACCATGCTCGCAACGAAGCCGCTTACGCTCTTCAAGCCCGACCCGAAGCAACCCCGGAAGCATTTTACGGAAACCGACTTGCGGTCGCTAGGGGAGTCGATGCTTTCCCTCGGCCAGCTTCAGCCGGTCGGGGCAAGGCCGGACGGAACCCTGCTCTGGGGCGAACGCCGTTTCCGTGCCGCTCAACTTGTCGGCCTGAAGGAACTCTCGGTCATCATCACCGACCGTTCCCTGACCGAAACCGAAGTCCGCCTGATCCAGTTGACCGAGAACGTCCACCGCGCCGACCTCCGTGATTCCGAAAAGTGGCGGGCCTGCGAAGAACTGCTCCGGCTCAACAACGGCTGGGCGAACAAGGATTTAGCGGCCCACCTGAAGCTCGGTGAATCGACGATCACCAAATACCTTGCTCCGTCGCGCTGCATCCCTGCGGTTCAGGAAGCCTTGGAAGCGGGCACAATCGGCATTACCGCCTGTTACGAGATCAGCCGCGTTGCACCCGAGCAACAAAGCGAATTACTCGCTCTTAAATTGTCCGGCACGTCACGCGACGGCCTCGCGCAACGGGTGCGGAGCCGGAAGCACAAAGCAACTCCGCAAGTGCGGGTCAAGCGACTCGTCTGCCCGCTTCCGTCGGGCGTCAGCATCACGCTCGCCGGTAACGAACTGTCGCTCGACGAGAGCATTGAGGCACTTGGCGAAGCCATCCGCGAGATGAAGCGGGCACGGGAGCTTGGCTACACGGCCAAAACCTTCGCGGCCGCGATGAAGGACAAAGCCAAAAAGGAGAGTCATGAACCGGCTGCAACATGACGTGGCCTGGGCCACCGCGAAAGTCGTCATGAAACTCCTGGTTCTTCGTGACGAGGAGATGCGCGAAGTTTTCATCAACGTGTACGAGCGAATCAAGGCGGGGCTTGAGACTTACGAGCTTCAGGCGAACCGAATCCAAACGCGGCTGCGGCCGCATTCACACTGAGGGCACCATGTACATCTGCCGCATCTTTCTGATCGTGACCATCGTTCTCGTGGCCTATCTCGCCGCGTTGATGGTCTACCTGATTCCTTACGCATGGCTGGCGCTGGTCGCCATCCCCGTCGTGATGCTCTGCAAGAAAACCATCCACTACACAACACATGGTTCGGCACGGTGGTCGGATGCAACCGACCTCCCACACATGCTCGAAGGCAACGGGCTGATCCTCGGGCATATCAATGGCAAGCCGAGCAAGGTCAATGGCCTGAAGTCGTTGTTCGATTCAAGGCTTTCGGCACGGGAAGCCTGCCAGAAGTTCCTCATTGCGTGCCAGCGGAAGCAACCGAAGTATCTGGTGCGGCTGACCAAAGCAGTCCACACGGCGGTGTTCGCGCCGACCGGCGTAGGCAAAGGCGTGTCCATCGTCATCCCGCATCTGCTCACCTGTCCCGATTCGATGGTGGTAGTCGATTTCAAGGGCGAGTTGGTCAAAGCGACGGCAGAAGCCCGACGCAGAATGGGACACAAGGTCGTCGTCCTCGATCCTTTCGAGGTCACGACGCGAGAACCGGACACGTTCAACCCGCTGGAGTTCATCGACCGCGATTCGCGGACCGCTTTGGACGACTGCCGCGATTTGGCCGAAGCGCTCGTCGTTCGGACAGGGCAGGAGAAAGAAAAACATTGGGACGACTCCGCAGAAGCATGGATCGCCGCGATGACGGCGATGGTCGCCAACTTCGCCGAAGACGGCGACAAGTCGATGCAGTCGGTGCGGACGTTGCTGACCAATCCTGAAAAGATGGCGGCAGCAATCAAGCTAATGTGCGAGTCCGATGCATGGGAAGGGATGCTCTCCCGTCTCGGCCATCAACTCAATCACTTCAAGGACAAGGAACTGTCCTCGGTGTTGACCACGGCGAACCGCCACCTGCGATTCCTTGACACGCTGGCCGTTGCCGCCAGCACGAAAGCGAGCAGCTTCAACCCTGCCGATTTGCTCACCGGCAAGATGACGGTCTATCTGGTGCTTCCGCCGGAGCATCAGCGGGCACAGTCGCCGTTGCTGCGCATGTGGATCGGCTCGTTGCTGCGGGCGGTGGTCAAAGGCGGCTTGCAGGAAACGACCAAGGTGCATTTCGTCCTCGATGAAGCGGCGTCGCTCGGCCACATGGACGCGCTCGACGACGCCGTGGACAAGTTCCGTGGGTACGGGGTGCGGCTGATTTTTCTTTTTCAAAGTTTAGGTCAACTTCGCAAGAGCTTCCCCGATGGTCAGGACCAGACGCTGCTCTCGAACGTCACGCAGGTGTTCTTCGGGGTCAACGACCAGCAAACGGCGGAGTACGTCAGCAACCGCCTGGGGGAATTCACGCAGGTCGTGACCTCTGGCGGGACGAGTTCGGGAATGTCGCGGCAGGAGTCCCAGCAAGGCAGCAACTACAGCTACTCGTCGAACGCCAACGACAACTGGCAATTCGCCGGCAGGAAGCTCCTGAAGCCAGAGGAAGTCACGGCACTGTCCGAACGTGTGGCGATCTGCTTCACGCCTGGGGTGCCGCCGATCTGGACCACACTCGTGAGGTACTACGAGCGTGACTTCAAAATCCCGCGTGGGTTGGGGCTGTGGAAGGTCATGTTCGACACGGCCTGCCTGTTCCTCGCGGTCTCGATACTCGCTGTGATGTTCACGGCAGGACTCTTCATGGATTCCTTCAACTGAAAGGGGAAAACGATGTCGAAGCAAACGCAGAAACTGTTTGAGCAGATCAAGGATGGCGAGCCGCCGATGGGAGCCATCGAGACGATTCAGAAAGTCCTTCCCGGCCTGTCGCTGGGCAGCATTCTCGGCGACATCGGTGCGGAACTCGGACGGCTCGGCGTGCAGGGGCAAATGGAAATGGCCTCTGCCATCTTCAACGGCAGTGCCTTCGTGCCTTACGGCCCTGGGCAGTACACGCCGTCGGAACCGGATCATGGCCTCCCCACCGAGACCATGAACCCGCCGGAAGTGGAACAGTCGATGGGACGCGAAATGTAGACCGCCCAAACCTCGCCCTGATTTCTTCAACAAGGAGATGACCATGTTATTCGCAGACAGCTTCGGTGACGGCTTCCTCCTCCTCGTGCTGATGGTCTCCATCGGCCTCTGGAGCATGAAGCGCCTGATGTCAAAGTTCGACAGTGGCGGCGCGGTCAAAGGTGCCGCGAAGAAGGGGGCTTTCAAACTGCTTGGCCGCCTGTTCCGGTAATCACACAGCGAAACGTGCCCTGCCTGTGAGGCAGGGCACATTAACAGCCTCGATTCACCGTGCCGTTTGAATCCAACCGAACGGCATTCTCAACAAGGAGATGACCATGTTATTCGCAGACAGCTTCGGTGACGTTCTCTTCAAGGGCTTCCTCGGTCTGTTGCTGCTGGCGTGGGTCGCCGGCCGCACGCTCAAGAAGTTCGACAACGACGGTGCGATCAAGGGTGCCGCGCAGAAGGGCATCGTCGGCATGATCGGCCGCTGGCTCAAGTAGCCGCGCAGCGAAACGTGCCCTGTCTGTGGGGGATGCGTCTTAAAACTTCCGATTCGCGGTATCGCTCGGCTTCAACCAGGCGGTGCCGCGATCTCTGGAATCCAAAAACACAAACCAATTGCACGACCCTTTTATGCGTGCGGGCAGCGAAGCGGGAGAGAGGTTGGCGATGACTCTCGAAGAACGTCTTGAGCGGATCGAGGCGATGCTGGTCGCCCTGGCCGACCGCCAGAGCGTGCATGAGTGGTATTCGGTGGAAGAGTTCGCCCGCATCGTCAAGCGATCCGAGTTCACCTGCCGCGAATGGTGTCGTCACGGCCGCATTCAAGGGCAGAAGAAAGCCAGCGGGCGCGGTGCCCATAGGTCGTGGGCGATTTCCCATGAAGAGTTGCAGCGTTACCAGAAAGAAGGATTGCTGCGAGGGCAGTAAGCCCCTCGCCGGTTCAAGACGGTCATTGTGTTTTCGCCTTTAACGATCAAGCTGGAGATGGATGTTTGTCATGTCCCGAAGCAAACCCAACAAGGTTCGCGAAGTCCTAAGCGATGCCCCATCGGGCATCGTTCCGGCTGGGACACCGCATTGGATCACGGCGGAACTGATCGAAGCGACGATTCGCGTCTGGCAGCCCTACTATGATACGGTGATTTCCCCTGAAGAAGCCGTTGCTATGATCCAATCGGCAGGAAGACTAATTAACGCTTTGTCGAAGGTGATCTAATCCATTAGCTGGGAAATGGCGGAGCATCATCAGGCTAGTTGACTCTGCCAGCAAAGCCGACTTCAGGGCGCTCGCTACGGGCGCGGCGGACATGTTCATCGAGGTTGCTTACTTCTGTAAAGTTCGGCAGGTGCGTTTCGATGGCACGGTCAAAGACATTCGGCGCATAGTTGGGGTTGAAGGGCTTTGGAGTTTTGAGTTTCCGTAATTGCTCGGCGTCATAGTTTCTCGCCGAACGAGGATCGTACTCTTCGCCAATAACATTGCGGAACGTATTATTAACTACTTCGACAAAACGTGGGATGTCCTCACGATGTGCCACTGGGACAGCAAAGCGACGTAGTACTGAAACTGGAGGTGCGTCATCACCGCGTTTAGCAAGCACTGGCTCGGTAACGCCATGCTCTCTGCCGCGAACGATAGCCAGAGAAAAGTGAATCAAGCCATCTTGTTCGGTCGGCTCACCGACAGCCTGAATGGTCAGGTCTTTTTGGAAAGGGCTGCGAAGCTCATTTTGCAGGTCGGTCAGGCGGTTCTTATCGATGAGATTCGGTGATGCGTTTCTGGCGGGTTCGCTCAATTCGAGCAGATGCGTGGGCCGTTCAGGATCAATGGCCCATTGTGACTGAGGCGGCAACGCATTGATTTGCTGCATGAGACGATTCACTGTCTCGATTGCGCGCTCCTCGGCGGCGTGACGGTCGCGCACATGGAGATTCACATGAGTGGAGGCGTTCGCTAATCTTTGCCCATTCACAACCACATTGATCGGCAGAATCCATGTGTAGTTGGGGTCGCCATCGGTTCGTAGTTCCTCGATTTGCAACCATGAATCCTGCTGATGGCCTCGCTGTGCGAACGGGAACCGTAGCATGGTTGGGAATTGATCGATCTCACCGAATGTTCGCTCATCCCACCTGCCGCCTTGCTGTTGGACATGCTGTCGAAGATGATCGATAATATCCCGTTTGGTAAGAGGAAGATGCGTATGCCCAGCGTTCGCTTGACGTGCTTCGTTGAGTTGTTTCGAGACTTCTTCGGCGCGACGTAGTGCTTCATCGTGGTTAGCCTCAGAATGCTGCACACCCAACGGTATGGACATTTCCTCATTTGGATCACGCCAATCAAGCTTCACTCGGTATTCGCCGTATTTGGGAGAAACACGCGAGCGCGGCGGTGCTGTTGGGACTAATTCATCCATTGCGACATGGTAGCTTCCCTCTTTGCTCGGTCCGCGATAAGGCACGACACCTGGAATATCCATCAGGTGAGCCTGAACGCGGCGTTTAATATCGAGGGCGCGCTCAGCGTTTGGCTCTGCAAGGGTTATGACCTTTTCGACAGTGTCCCCAGCATCATCGGTGAGCTTTAGTGCAATGCGATGGTCGGAGGTTGGCTGAAGGTAGCTGCGGAGTTTGTAATGACCTGGAAGAGTGGATCGGGCAAAACGGTCGGCACGAGCGATGGCTTCATCAGCAGTGAGAGGAGTTTTTGGGTGCTGCTCCTCTTGTTCGCGTTCGACCGTGACTCTTGGAGGAATCCTTAAAGCCTGCAAACGCTCCTCAGCATTCTGAGTGATCTTCCCCATAACAGCATCGTGGTATTCTACCACCGGATCGAATCGCTCCCTCAGCTTGCTTTTTTGAGGCTCCTCTTGATAATAATTCAGCAAGAAATGTGCTTCTTTGAATGTTCCTATTTCGTCATAATGATCCTTGTGATCATAATCTAACAGGCCATTCAGTCGTTGACTTGAGGCAACGCTCTCTGCTGGAAGCATATAGATGGGCTTGCCTGTCCGATTATGTCGCTGCACATCGCCGCGCTTTCGCTCCATGTAATATTTGACCCGACTATAATCCATGCCAGGAATTGATTTTATGTCCTTATCAGAAAAGATATTACGTCTTTTGTCTGTAAGTCCTAAAAGTGTCATGGCATTAATAAGCGATAAATGACGAGTTCGCTGTCCTTCATCAGAAAGCGAGGACTTCTCATCAGGTATGCTAATAAGATGGGCAGGTTCATTAAGTATACCAACGGGTTTGCGCTTATCCATAATGGTTACATTGTGATCGCTCATTACTACAAACGGAACGCCCTCCGCATGGTATAATCTGTCGACAACCTCTGGAAGCATGCCACCACTACGAATTAAATGAGATCTAAGATCTTCGATAGCTTTACTATCTGTTGGATAAATACCACTGTCATAGGTCTCTTTTAGCGACTTCTTTGCCGATTCAATGAATTCGCCTAATCTAGTTTCGTCAGTTGCGATTTGGTGCAAGGAATCTAAAATGGTGTCCCGTATCAATCCGGCAGATTCTTCGTTATTATTAAGTGTTGCAGCTCGCACAAACAAAGCGTCATGCCCACCCGCAGCAATCTGATCGATTGTTGCCAGAATCTTTTGCTTTACATGATCGTGATTGCCCAACTCTTCCGGCCGAAGGGAAAGAAGTCGAAAATTACATGTCAGATCATCGTCATAAACTAAGTAAGACTGCGCTACTGTTTTGACATTACCATCGATTAAGACAACAACATCATCAGGTGCAAGAATATCGCTTTGTAGTGTTTTCGGTCTTTGATCCACGATCCAAATGAATAGTTGTTAATAACGCAAACAGTATAGCGCAATTCGGACGTTATCTCAAACGACAGATTTTTGACACATATCTCATTAAATAACAATCTGTTACTAGAACTGGTTTCACAACCCCCACAAAGCCCACGTATTTCAGCAGTTGACAGGGTTGTGAAACCAGTTCTAGGCATTCTTTGCCAACATCAGCTCTTCTAAGCCTTATCGTAAGCCAGTGACTTTTCGATGAATCAGTTCGTTCCTGCCTACAACCGCCTCGGAAAAACGGTACAATTACGAGGGACAGGTTAATGGACGAACGAGCTTTGTCTTCGGGGTCTTCGTCATGAAACGGTTTGCCGCATTGGCTCGGGTCAGCAGTCGGGAACAGGAACGCGAAGGCTTCTCACTCGAAGTGCAGGAAGAAGCACTGCGTCGCTACGCCACACAAGCGGGCGGCGAAATCGCCAAGCTCTTCCGTATTGCCGAAACCGCCAGCAAAGGCGACGAACGTAAAACCTTCCGTGAACTGATGGCTTACGCCAAGAAAAATGCCGACACTCTCGATGGTCTGCTCTTTTACAAGGTGGACCGTGCGGCCCGCAACCTCTTCGATTACGTCGAACTCGAACGGTTGGAGTCGGAATACAACCTGCCGTTCATTTCTGTCTCGCAGCCAACCGAGAGCACGCCCGCAGGGCGAATGATGCGACGAACGCTCGCCAACATGGCGAGCTTCTACACCGAGCAGCAATCAGTCGATGTCCGCGAAGGACTCGCCCGCCGCGTCCAGGAAGGCTGGTTCGTCACTCGTGGTCCCTACGGCTACCGCAACATCCGCAAGGAAGGTCGTGGCATGGTCGAGGTCGATCCCGTCCCCGCCGACAACGTGAAGCGTATCTTCCAACTCTTCGCCTACCACAACCACACGCTCGACACGCTCATCGAAAAGCTCGCGGCCGAAGGTCGGCTGTTCCGGTCCTCGATGCCCAAGTTCCCGCGTAGCTCGGTCCACAACATCCTGAAGGATCGGGCCTACATCGGCGAAATCGAATTCCGTGGGCAGTGGTATCCGGGCAAGCACGAACCGCTGATCGACCGAGAAACCTGGGATCGTGTTCAAGCCCTCCTCGGCGGGCATGTCTATCAGTCCCTCTCCCTCACCTACGCAAGCGAGTTGATCCAGTGCGGACACTGCGGCCACCCGATCACCGGCGAACGAATCACCAAGAAGACGAAGACAGGCGAACGCTACTACACCTACTACCGCTGCACCTATTACACGAAGCAGGGGCATCCACGAACTCGCGTTCGTGAGGCCGATCTCGACAAGCAGGTTCTCGCGGTGTTCGACAAAATGCGGGTCGAAGACGAAGGCGTGCGGGACTGGTTCCGCATGGTGCTGGCATCGCAGACGCGGGACGCGCAGGCCGATTCGAAGGCGCAACGTGCAGAACTAACTCGGCAGGAGTCGTTGATCGTCGCTCAGCAAGATCGCCTGCTAAACATGCGGCTTGCGGAGGACATCGACCAGGATACGTTTGCCCGAAAGCACACCGAAATGCGGGACAAGCTCGCGTCGATCAAACTGCAACTGGATGTGCTGGACCGCTCCCACGACGAAACGGCCGAGCTGGCGGCGAAAGTTTTTGAACTTTCGCAAACGCTTCGCAGCCAATGGCTTACCGCCGATTACGCTGCAAAGCGTCGAATCCTCGAAATCGTGTTTTTGAACTGCCGCCTCGATGACGTAAACCTCGTCCCCACAATGAGAAAGCCCTTCGACGTTATCGCCGAAGGGCTCTTTTTGAAAAACAGTCGGACTGGCGGGATTTGAACCCACGACCTCTTGACCCCCAGTCAAGCGCGCTACCAAACTGCGCTACAGCCCGTTCTTGAGAATCCTATTCGCCGTATCGGCGGTTTTCGGATACTGCCAACACCAGTTTACAAAGTTAATCCGGGTTTGCTACTCGATTTTACTCGCTCGTCAACAACCGGCCTGCTTCCTCGCATAGCTTAGCCGTTTGCTCGGTTGTCGGCGATTCTGCAATCACGCGCACGACGGGTTCGGTGTTGCTGCCACGAACGTGCAACCACCAGTCGGGGCCATCGATCCGCAGGCCATCGATGCGGTTCACCTTCACGTTGGGCCACGACGATTCGAGTTTCGACAGCGATTCGGCAAGTCGTTCCTTCGTCACGGTGAACTTCGTTTTTAGCATCTCGTATTTCGGTAACGTGGCCACAATTTCGCTGAGTGGTTTCTTTTCTTCGGCCATCAGGCTGAGGATGAGTGCCATGCCGATGAACGGATCGCGGACCCAGCCGACGCGCGGATCGATCACGCCGCCGTTGCCTTCGCCGCCGATGACCGCTTGCACCGCACGCATTTTCTCGACGACGTTCGCTTCCCCCACGGCGGAGCGATGGAACTCGCAACCGGCAAACGTCGCGATATCTTCGGACATTCGCGATGTCGACATGTTCACCACAACGGGGCCACGCTGTTGGCGTAGCCGATACTTCACCGCCAGTGCGAGCGTGATTTCCTCGCTGATGCACGTGCCGGTTTCGTCGATGATCGAGAGCCGATCCGAATCGGGATCGAGGACGAAACCGATGTGCGAACCGGTTTGTTTGACCCACGGTGCGACATCGACGAGGTGCGCGGGCGTCGGCTCGGGTTCGTGTGCGAAGATGCCGTTCGCTTCGCAATTATGTTGCACGACTTCGCAGCCGAGATCGGTGAGGAGCTTCGCACCGAGCGGCCCCCCTGCCCCGCCGTTGCCATCGAGGAATACGCGGAACTGCCCGCCCGCCACCGTGGCCACGCTGATGTGTTCGAGGACCATCTCCGCATGTTCGGCCTGCACGTCCGGCGGCACGCCGACGCTGCCCATTTCGTTCCACGGAGACAATCGAAATGCCTGCGTTTCAAATAGTTTTTTGATCTCTAGCCCTTTTGCAGCCGGTAGCACCGCACCATCGGCACCGAACATTTTGAGGCCGTTCCACGGCGATGGATTATGGCTCGCCGTGATCTGGATCGCACCCGCCGCTTGCAGTTGCCGAACCGCAATCCCGACCGTGGGTGTCGGTGCGATGCCGATGTCTTCGACGCGGCAACCGGTGGCGAACAGCCCGCCGAGGATCGCGTGCCGGAGCATGTCCCCGCTCGCACGGCTATCGCGGGACAGGATGATTTTGCCACCCTTCATGTACGTGCCGAGCGCGCAGGCAAACCGCACGGCGGCATCGGGCGTCAGGCTCTCGCCGATGATCCCGCGAATCCCGGATACGCTAACGATAAGGTCACTAGTTGGCATGAACCATTTCCAGATATTGTTCGGGCAATCACACCCGGCGATAATCGTTCGTTGTATAGGTCTTGAGTATGCAGGATTCGTGAAGCGATCAGCCATCTGCGAGTTCCGTGCCCAGTTTGGCTGACGACGGATCGCTGACAGCGGATTGCTGCAACCAAGAAATGCGATCGAGGAGCGCATACAGCCGTCGGGCACGGAAGGGGTTGAGCATCGCCACGTGCGCGACTTTGCCGGTGAGGTAGGCACGAAAGTCGGCGTGTTGGTGACGGTTTTGCGGTGCGGGGCCGTGTCGGATTGCGTTCGTTAATGTCGCTTTCAGCTCGTCGAAATCGCGGCGAGACACGTTCGGGCGAATGTTGATCACCACGCCCGCGATCTGTTGCCGAACCGATTGTGGCATCACTCGCGATTTCGCGAGGTTGAGTGCGAACCCTTCGTCATCGACGATCTTTGCGACGCATCGCGAGAACTTGTCTGTCGTTCGCCGGAACTCTTCGCCGCCGGAGAACGCAAGATCGTCGGCGTAGCGGGTGTACGTCGCATCGACCGATTTGGCCAACCCGTGCAAACGACAATCGAGCCGATATGCGGCGAGGTTCGCGAGCGCGGGCGATGATGGTGCGCCTTGTGGCAAATGCCGGTCGCAGAGTTGCAGCCCCTCGTAGTGATCCGAACCATCTACGGGTGCATTCGGGCGGGCGTACCAGACATCGCGCGGGAGTCGCGTCGTGCAGAGTGCCATTAGATAGTGCGCGATTTCCGGCGGGTAGCCTGCGGTGCGAAACACCGCCAGGATCGCGTTCGCACTCACCGTGGGGAAGAACGCTTTCAAGTCATAACGAAGCACCACCGCACGGCCCGCATGAACCTCGGCAAACGTCTTGATCGAGCGACCCGCACGAAAGCCGTGGGCGGCATCGTGTGGCGGAATGCGGTCGAGAATGAGATGCAGAATCCGGCGCTGAATCGTTTTCAGAATCGATTTCGGAATTTCCAACAGCCGCGGTCGCCCGGTCGGTCGGGTCAGCCAGTTGTGGTAATAATGTCGGAGTGTCGCGTTCTTTTCTCGCTGATTACGCCCCGCACGATCCGCCAGCCATTCCAGTTGATGTGCGTCGATCCGCAAACGATCGATCAACTCGGTCGGGTTGCGAATCGACGGCAGATTCCAAAGTGCCGCACTCGGGTGCGGGGCCATCACGGCATGGGGATAAAACTTGCGGACGACGCGAAAGTCGTCTTCTTCGGTCAGCGCTGCAACGAGCTTGCTGTCGGCTTTTGCAAAGTGAATCAGGCGATCCGCGTGCGTTGGATTCGGGAAGGCCGCAATCATACGGCGAACGAACGGGCGGATGAACCGGAACGATTGTCCGGTGGCTAACGACGCGCGTTTCACGCAACCATCTTCCGTCCACGGCCCTGCGAGAAATGCCTGAATAACCTCGATGAATTCGCGTTCGTTTCGGGGGTAATTCCAGAGATTCATCGTCGGTATCTTCGTCCAGAATGAAAACGCGGTGGGGTGTACCAACCCGTCTCGTGATGCACGACGGGTCATGCGTGGTAACGCATTCGCCGTCTTGCCGCGAACCGTCCAGATACCAGTGAACCCCCGAGGTAACCTCGGAGAAGTGATCGTGCCGTTTCCGGCCCAACCACCGATCTTGGCCGCAACCCCACCGCGATTGAAATGGTGACCGTTCGCGCACGTCTTGTCAATGGGCAATCGCGTTCCGTTTGTCGCAAAGCGAGCGCCTTGGTAGGCTATGCTGAGCTTCAAAAGAAAGGTCACGCTTGACGCGCCGGAATTACTGGATCGTGCTGTTCGCGATTGCGTTGCCGTTCTCGGCAACGTGGTTTGCGTTGCGCGGCGGAGTTCGCGGGCGGATGCCGGACGTTGTCTGGGGGCGGCGTGGCGTGATGCCTGGCGATGTTGTGCGTCCCCGTGCGGCGGTCATTATTGCCGACACGCTGTTCGTGGTCGATTTTACTGCGCGAATACAAAGCTACGACCTCGATGGCCGACATACGGGTGTCAGTTTCACGACGCCGGATTTTCGCGATGGTCGCCCGAGTGGGTTGGGTATGGACAACGAGGGGAACTTGCTCGTTTGCGATTCGCACTATCACTGCGTACGCACCTACGATGTGGCGGGGAACCTGCTCCGCACGATCGGTAGCGCCGCCCAACTCGGCTACGTTTCCGATTGCGTGCAAGATGAAGCGGGCCATTACTACGTCGCCGAGTTCGGCGTGACCGACCGCATTACGAAGCTCGACAGCGCGGGCAACGTGCTGAAGCGTTGGGGTGAAACGGGGAATGAAGCGGGGCAGTTTCAGCGCGTGCGTTCGCTGGCGTTCGGGCCGGATGGCAACCTCTACGTGGCCGATGCGTGCAACCACCGTTTGCAAGTATTTAACTTAAATGGCGACTGGCTGAGGACTATCGGCGGGCCGGGCGATGCAGCGGGGCAGTTTCACTATCCGTACGATCTCGCGTTCGGGCCGGATAAGATGCTCTACGTCGTCGAACGTGGGAATGCGCGCGTGCAGAAGTTTACGCCCGATGGCACGTGGGTCGGCAGCTGGGGAATGCCGGGCCGGGGCGCGGGGCAACTCGCCGACCCGTGGGCGCTCGCGGTGGATCGCTTCGGGCGCGTGCATGTGATCGACACCGAAAATCATCGCGTGCAACGGATCGCTTTCTAATCGAACGCTGAGTATTCGCAATGCGCCCAATCGATTTCGTCGCGATTCACTGGCTCGCCATCGCGACGATTCTCGTTGCGGTGCTGGTTCGCGTCCTGTCGTTCAAACCGCGTGAAATTGGCTACGCTATCGGGTTGTTCGCCATCGGTGGCATCGCACTGACGGGGATGCAACCGACGACGCCACTCGGTGCGGTGGACATCCCCGCCACGCTTTCCGTCGGTGCCGCATTCGCGCTGTTGCTGGCAATTACCACCTTGTTTATCAGTCAAATCTGGTCGTATCGCGCGGTGGTGGGCATCGCCGTCTGCGGGTGTCTCGGCCTCGGTGGACTCTTTGAAGCCTCACTCGGCGCGGTGATTGCGGAACAAACGCGGAACGTCTGGAACGTGCGATTCGTTCGCCCGTGGTGGCTGGTGTTGCTTGCGTTAATTCCCGTTGTGGTCTATCTCGCACGGCGAAGTTTGTCCGGTTTAGGGTCGGCGCGGAAGTGGGCGGCAATCGGCATTCGCTGTGCCGTCGTCGCGCTCTTGGTGTTCGCGCTGGCCGAACCGCGATTGCAACAAGTCGGCGATCACCTCACCGTGCTTTACGTCATCGATCGTTCTTACAGCGTGCCGCAAGACGTCGATGCGAACGCGAAGGCCAGCGAGCAAACGGATCGCCGTTGGCTCGGCATCCAGAAATTCGTCGATCAATCGGTGCGGCTACGCGGGGTCAATCGTCGCGAAGATCGGGCCGGTGTCATCCTCTTCGGCAAGCGGCCACGCCTCGCGCTGCCACCCGCACGGCTGCGCGATCTGCCAATCGACGACCGCATGGCAGGCCCGATCGACGGCCAATATACCGACATCGCCGCCGCGCTGAAGCTCGCGCTCGCATCATTCCCCGAAGGCACCTCGAAGCGGATCGTGCTCGTCAGCGATGGCAACGAGAACCTCGGAAACGCGGAAGAACAAGCCGCAATTGCGAAACAGAATGGCGTGCAGATCGACGCGCTCGCACTCGCGCCTGGCTTTCAAAATGAAAACGAAGTCCTCGTACAAGCCGTCGAAGCACCGCCAATTACGGCGACCGGCAACCGTTTGCCCGTCCGCGTACTCGTGCGAAATGCGAACCCGAATCGCGTGGTGATCGGCCTCCTCGAACTCGTCCGCGTCGGCATTGCCGACGATGGCAGCGAGAAAACCGAGGTTGTCCCGATCGATGCGGAGTCGGTGCAAGTGATCGACGCGCCCGCTGGAAAAGCGGCGAAGATCGAACTGAAACCGGGGCTGAACGCTTTCCGTTTCCGCGACAAACCGGCGGGTAAAGACGAATCGTCGTTCTCGTATCGTGCGACATTTTCGCCGATCCAATCGGGCATTCCGAGCGAAGGCGGACGCCTTACCGATGTCGTCGTCGGCGTCCCCGGCGACCGCGTGGCCAACAATCGCGCAGTGGCGGCGGTGGTGTCGCGCGGGCAACGCCGCGTGCTATTCATCGACGAACCACTCGATGGAGTGTCACCGCACAGTCACCTGATTCGCACGTTGAAATCTGCCGATATTCGCGTCGATCCCGTAAGTATCTCGCGGCTACCCGCGGAGAAATCGGACTTCGCGTTGTTCTTGAGTAACTTCGATTGCATCGTCCTCGCGAACGTGCCTGCGGAGTCGTTTACTGCCGATCAGATGGAATCGATTCGCTCGGCGGTCCACGATCAGGGTTGCGGGTTCATCATGGTCGGCGGGCCGGATTCGTTCGGCCCCGGCGGCTATCAAGGCACGCCGATCGAGGCAGCGCTCCCCGTCGATTGCGAGATCAAATCGATTCAGGCGGCCGGTCGCGGCGGCCTCGTTCTCATCATGCACGCCTCCGAAATGGCCGACGGCAACAAGTGGCAAAAGGACATCGCACGCCTCGCGATCAACCGGCTGAACCCGCAAGATATGGTCGGCCTCATGCAGTACGGCTTCGGTGGCAACGGTGTCAGTTGGGTGATTCCGTTCCAAGAAATCGGTAACAGAAAAGGCGATCTCCTCGGCAAAGTCGATGGCATGACACCCGGCGATATGCCCGACTTCGACCCGTTCTTGACGAGCGCCGTCGAGACGCTGATTACCCCCGAATATGCACTCGCGGTCAAACACACGATTCTCATCAGCGACGGCGACCCTGCGTATGGGCCGAATGGAATTGCCGCCGTGAAGTTGATGGCTGACAACGGGGTGACATGCACCACCGTCGGTGTGGCGACACACAGCGCCGCACTGAGTTCGCGAATGAAGGGCATCGCGCTCGGCACGCGCGACGGCCGCGGCCAACCGGGTAGTTATTACGAGCCGAAAAACCCCGACGAACTCCCGTCGATTTACATCAAAGAGAGCCGACGAATTAGCCAGTCGTTCATCTACGACAAGCCGTTCGCGCCGCAGTTGCGGCTACGCGGCGGGTTGGCCGAAGGCTTCTCCGATCCGCTGCCGACACTGCGAGGATTCGTGCGGACGACGATCAAAAATTCGCCGCTGGTGCAGATGCGAATCGAAGGCCCTGCGATCAACGAAGACCTGCGCTTTCCCGTACTGGCAACGGGGCAGTACGGTCTCGGCAAGTCGGTCGCGTTCACCTCGGACGCACGCACGCAACCAGGGGGTGGCATCGTCGGGTGGGACAAAGACTGGGTGCAATCGGACCTGTATAAAAAGTTCTGGGAGCAGACCGTGAACTGGGCGATGCGGGCCGCCGAGAAGGGCCGCATGACGATTGCCACCGAGTACAAAGATGGCCGCGTTCGCGTGATCGTCGATGCCCGCGACGAGAAAGATCGCCCCGTGAATGGCCTCGATCTAAAGGCGAAAGTCGGCTTGCCGAAACAATTGGCCGCCGGAGAGAAAGTCCCCGAACTGTCGTTCCGCCGCAAAGGGCCGGGGCAGTACGAAGCCGAGTTTTCGGCCGAGGAAGCGGGCACGTATTTCGTTCGCGTCGAAGGCTATCAAGCGGGCAGCGGAGGCAAAGCGGGAACGCTGTTCGACGCTTCGCGGGCCGGTGTCACTGTGCCGTATTCGCCCGAATATGCCGACCTCGAAAGCAACACGAACCTCATGAAGCGCCTCGCCGAAGCCACGGGCGGGAACTTCTACACCGACGATCCCAAAGAACTCGAAACCCTCGCCGCAGCAGGAACATTGTTCCGCGAAGCGCCGAAGGTGGCCCGCTCGTTGTTGCCATTCTGGTTCTGGCTCGTCTTCGCGGCCGGTTTATTGTTACTGTTCGATGTTGGCATCCGCCGCGTCGCAGTCGAGTGGGCCGAGGTACAGAATACGGCGACGCGAACGTGGTCGAAACTTCGCCAGAAATCCGCCATCGAAACGGGCATCACGCAGCTCGACAAGTTGAGTAAACGCAAGTTGGAAGTCGACGAGAAGATCGAAAAACAACGCGCCGAACGCCGTTTCGATCCGACGGCTTCTCCCACCGCAACGGTCGCACCCGAAGGGGCCGACGCCTACACGCACGAAGGCGCAAAGCCCGCACTCCCGGCACCGCCGTTACGCGAAAAAGAAGCGAAGAAGACTGAGGACGAAGACTTCTTCAGCCGGATGAATAAGGCGAAGAAACGTGCCGACTTCAATAAAGACGAACCGACGACGTAAACTATGGGAGCCAGCCACCAGATGATTGCCGCGACCGCACCGATGCCCGAACGGGCCGCCGAGTTTCGCAAGCGTTTTGCCGCACTCGAAGCCGAGATCGGTAAGGTGATCGTCGGGCAACCCGAGATCGTCCGCGGCGTCCTCACGTGCCTATTCGTCGGCGGGCACACGCTGCTCGAAGGCGTACCGGGCCTCGGCAAAACGCTGCTCGTTCGCACACTCGCGAATGCGCTCGATCTGAAATTTTCCCGCGTACAGTTCACCCCGGACCTGATGCCCTCGGACATCATCGGCACCAACATCATCAGCGAATCATCGGAAGGCAAACGCGAGTTCCGCTTTCAGTCGGGGCCGCTGTTCGCGCAGATTGTCCTTGCGGACGAGATCAACCGCGCGACGCCGAAAACGCAATCGGCACTCCTCGAAGCGATGCAAGAACATTCGGTAACCATCGGCGGCACCACGCACAAACTGGAAGAGCCGTTCTTCGTGCTCGCCACGCAAAATCCGATCGAACAAGAAGGAACGTACCCGCTACCGGAGGCCCAACTCGACCGCTTCTTCTTCAAGCTCACGGTCCCATTCACGACCCGCGAAGAGTTGAACGCGATTTTGAACCGCACGACACGAAATGAATCTCCGAAGGCCGAGAAAGTGATGGATGCGGCAGAGATTCAAACGTGGCAGCAACTCGTTCGGGAGGTACTCGTCGCAGCTGCGGTGCAAGATTACGCGATTCGCCTGCTGTTGGCGACGCATCCGAACAACGAGTACGCCACCGCCGACACGAACCGCTTCTTGCGCGCCGGTGGCAGCCCGCGCGGTGCCCAAACGCTGATCCTCGCGTCGAAACTCCGGGCACTGCTCGAAGGGCGTTTCAACGTCAGCTTCGAGGATGTGCGGAAAGTCTATCTGCCTGCAATGCGACACCGCATCTTGTTGAACTTTGAAGCCCAAGCCGAAAACGTCAGCCCCGACGCCGTGCTGGCGTCGATCCTGAACGAAGTGAAAGAGGCGTGAGCTACTTCTTCGGCAATAGTGGTTTCGCTCCCGGCGTGCCGACCAAAGCATTTGTGGTGGGTTGTTCGATCGTGAGGCGGAAGCCTTGCGCCTCTTCCATCTCGATGACGGCATCCGTGCCGGCGAGAGAGACTTGAATGTTGCCGCGAACGCGAAAGGTTTCTTCGGCGGCCGTCGTGCGATTCGTGGCAGGGTCGTACAGAATCGCACCGCCAGCGAGGATCGTTTGAAACGCGGCCTTCTGTATGCGAAACGGCAAGTCGCGGTCGGCCCCGAGTGCGGGCGGCTTGTAATAAATCTCGTGCCGGTAGTCGATCCGTTCGAGGTTCGTTTGCTTCGGTTGTTTGCCCGCGGCGAAGTAAACCGTCTTGCCGTTCCAACTGCCGAGCGGTCCCCAATCGTGCGAAACGGGCTTGTTCCAAGTCATTTTCGCCTTCAACGGTTTCTCCGCGCAGAAGAACGTCAGCCCGGCCAGTTCCTTCCAAGCATCGGCGTCGAGCAACGACCACAACCGTAGCGACTGGCCCATCGCCGCATTTTTGCCAGCCGCCACGCGGATCGGATCTTTCAAACCTTTCAGCCCGATCACTTCATGGTTTCGCGAAATTGCCAGTTCGAACTTGCTGCCTTTTGTTTTCTCGAGTGCTTCGATCAACGTCGGTTTCGAGTCTGCATCGCCATCGAGCCAGATCGCTTTCCCAATCGTTTGCTCTGCGACATACGAGCCATCCGCGTGTACTTTCGAAATGACAATCGTCGAACGAAACGCATATCGCGCCGCTTGGCTGAACTCTGAGCCGACGAACCGGAAGTCCGATTTACGGCTAAACACCACTTCCTGATTAAAAGTATCGCCGACTTTGAAGCGGGAGTCGATGTCCGCTTGCAACACGCCTACACGCGGCATCGGTGGCGGCGTTACGACAACGGCTGGCGGTGCCATCGGTTCGACCGACCGCGGTGCCGGGGCCATTTCTGGTACGACGATCACAGGTTCGGCTTGCGGAACTTTCGGTGCGATTGTCGGTGTTGCGATTGTTGGCGCGACCAACGCAACAACGGGCACAGGCGGCGTTTTCCGAAACGCGAAACTCGACCCAATCGCGACGCCAATCACACCCAATGCAATGATGGCGACCCAAATCCCGCGACGGTCTTTCGGCACGGCGGCCATCACGACAGTGCGCCCACAATCGGGGCAATCGACGGCACCATTCGTCACGGAAGATGACCGAAGCCGCCGACCGCACGGGCAATGAAAGTACGCAGACATCGGCGTTTCCCCAGTAGGTGGCAATGTATTTTGATTCGGCCTTGGTAGTTTAGGCGGAGTTGCGCGACTGTAATTTCTTTAATGCACGTAGCGACCATACTACCCTAAGAAAGCATCCGACACGCACCACATTCGCGACCCGTCTATCCGATACCGAAGGCAGGATCGGTTCAACTCCCCACAAGCGGTTTTGAACTGCAAACATTACCGATCTTGCATCTAAACCTCGTTATATCGTCCGAGTATGGAGTGAATGGAGTCATGAGTAAGTGGAACCGTTGGATCCCGCGCGCTGTGGTGGCCGCTGCGGTGCTTGCTGGAGGCGATCGTGTATCGGCACAATCGCAGAACGCGGTAACGGGCGCACCCGTTGAAACGCTCGACGGAAAGTTGATATCGTCGCCGACGGTTGTTGCAACACCCGCAGCGGCCCCGGCACCAGTTGTGGCAACACCCACACCGACGGTCACCGTTGCGGAACCGGCTGCGATTCTCGCCGCAGGCGGTTGCCCATCGTGTGGCGATACTGGCTGTGCGACCTGCCAGCCGTTCAACTTCAAGAAAGTGCCACCGAACCGTCCAGGACCGCGTCCGGGACCATTTCCGATTCCGCCGAGTGGAAAAGGCGCATACACGCTGTTGACGGAGTTGCGGGGCGGCCAAACTGATGGCCCACCGAAATCGGGATATGTCCCGTTCGGATTGATGGGGCCATCGTTCTTCGACTCGGACTTCCGCTACCTCGAAGACCCGAAGACGCCGCCGAAAGATCTCTCCGATCGCATGAAGCGAATGAAGATCGGCGACGACTGGATGCTATCGCTGGGCGGTTCGGCATGGTCGCGGTACATGAATGAATACAACAGTCGCCTCACACAACGCGACAACGTCTATCAACTGTCGCGCGCCAGAATCTATTCCGATTTATGGTACCAAGATAAACTGCGATTCTATATTGAAGGCATCGCGTCGTACACGCAAAACCAAGATCTGCCACCGCTCGCGATCGACGAATCGGGGCCCGATTTCCTGAACTTGTTCATCGATGCCAAAGTCGCGGAAGTCGGCGGGAATCCGGTATACCTTCGCATCGGTCGTCAGGAAATTTCGCTCGGTTCGCAACGGTTGGTCTCGAGCCTCGATTGGGCCAACACGCGACGGACATTCCAGGGCTTTCGCCTGATGCAAACGACCGAGAAATGGGATACGGATTTGTTCTGGGTCCAGCCGGTGATTCCGAACGCGAACAAGCTCGATAGCGGCGATAACAACGTGAACTTTGCGGGTGCCTGGGCGACGTACAAGCCGAAAAAAGGCACGACTGTCGACATGTATTACTTGATGCTCGACAATACGAACCGCGTGACGCAACAGGGGATTAATCGTCAACCTTCGACCGTCCACACGCTCGGCGGTCGCTACGCAGGCGACACGAATGGCGAGTTCCTCTGGGATGCCGAGTTGGCGTTGCAACTCGGTCGCCAAGGCAAGCAAGACATCGTGGCCGGGATGGTCACAACGGGCCTAGGGTATCACTCGAAGACGCTACCGTGGAACCCGACGTTATGGGCGTACTACGACTACGCGAGCGGCGACGACAATCCGAACAGCGGGCGATATAATACCTTCAACCAACTCTTCCCGTTCGGCCACTATTACATGGGCTGGGTCGACTTAGTTGGCCGCCAAAACATCCACGATGT
>JAYWCL010000026.1:0-10280 GCA_043780595.1 Limnoglobus sp. | reverse complement strand
GGAAGTGGTCGAAGACGTGGATTGCCTTCGGCAGGTTCTCGCGGACGGCGAGGATGTAGGCCGGCGACATGTCGGTGGCGACGGCTTCGATCTTGGCGTATGGCGAGGCGTTTGAGTTTCTTGAGTTTGGGCTCGGCGAAGCGAATTTTCAGGTTGCGTTTGAACGGGTCTTTGATGCTGTCCCAGCCGACCTGCAGGTGGTCGGCGACGGCCTGGATCGTCATGTGCGATAGCAAGTGGAGGGCGTAGCGTTCGAAGGCGTGCGAGACGCGACGGTGGGGCTTGGCGAAGGCGATGGCCGCCTGACGGACGAGGCCGCAATTACGACATCCGAGCCGAGGTACGGGCAGCCGGAACGCGACGGATTGACTGCCGATTGGCACGGTGCGAATGGTGCGTTCTTCGGCCCCGTGGCGAATGACGTCGGGCGACTGGCAGTGCGAGCAACGGTCGTGCTTGGGATCCTGCTGGAGGTGGAGCGTAATGACGCCGTCCTCGGTGGTCGTTCGCAGGCAATCGTACTGGCGAAACCCGAACGCGCGATAGAGTATATTCGAGAACATGCCGTGCTCCTGAAGAAGGTTTGGTTACCCTTCAAGAAACGGCATGTTCCTCCTTTTGGCCAGCGAGAAGTACGCACTTCCCGGATGAGCCGCTAATAAGATGATGTCTGTCTTGCCCGTGGAAAATGGAGTTCCTTCGCATGTGTGGAATTATTGGGTTTACCGGTCGAACGGAAGCGTCGCCGATCTTGCTCGAGGGTTTGCGGCGTTTGGAGTATCGCGGGTACGACAGTGCGGGGATGGTCACGGGCACGGGGAAGACGCTGCACCTACGCAAGAAGGCGGGGCGGATTGCCGAACTGACGAAGGCGGTTCACGCCGACCCGGCACCGGGCCACTTCGGCATCAGCCACACGCGCTGGGCCACGCACGGTGGCGCGACGGATCGGAACGCACACCCACACATCGACGCCACCGGCACGATTGCCGTCGTCCATAACGGCGTCATCGAAAATTACATGAGCCTGAAGCACAAACTCCAAGCCGACGGCATCGAGTTTCGTTCGGATACCGACACCGAAGTGCTCGCGCATCTCATTTCGCGGTATTACCAGGGCGACCTGATGCAGGCGGTGCGGTTCGCACTCGACTTCGTCAAAGGAACCTACGGCATCGCGGTCATGGCGCAAAACGAACCGGGCGTCATCGTCGGGGCGCGGCTCGGCAGTCCGCTCGTCATCGGCATCGGTCCCAACGGCCACTACCTGTCCTCCGATGCCAACGCCTTCGCCGGGTACGCGGACAAAGTCGTCTACCTCAACGACCGCCAGATTTGCCAACTCGATCAGGAATCGTGGGTCATCCGCAACCAGGATCTCGACACCGTCGACGCGCCGATTCAGGACATCAAGCACTTCCTCGGCGAAGGCGATGCCGACATCGGCGACTACCCGCACTTCATGCTAAAGGAAATTTACGAGCAACCCGAGACGATCGCGAATGCGATGCGTGGCCGCCTCGACGAAAGCAACTGGACGGCACACTTCGGCGGGTTGAACCTGACCGCGAAGCAACTGCGAAGCCTCGACCGCGTCGTGATGACGGCATGCGGGACGAGCTATCACTCGTGCCTCGTCGGCGAATATCTCTTCGAGGAACTCGCGCGCATTCCGGTCGAAGTCGAGTACGCCAGCGAGTTGCGTTACCGCAACCCGCCGATGGACCGCAACACCTTTACGCTCGCAGTCACGCAGTCCGGGGAAACCGCCGACACGCTGGCGGCGATGCGGGAATCGAAGCGGATGGGCCACCCGACGCTCGCGATTTGCAACGTCGTCGGCAGCACGATTGCCCGCGAAGCCGATGGTGGCGTGTACTTGCACGCGGGGCCGGAAATCGGCGTCGCCAGCACGAAGGCGTTCACGTCGCAAACGATCGTGCTGACGATGCTCGCGTTATATTTTGGCCGAATGCGGCACCTGTCGAGCACGCAAGGGATGCGCATCATCGAAGAACTGCACGCATTGCCCGATGCCGTGCGCAAGACGCTGAAGTGCCACGAACAAGTGAAGAAGATCGCGAAGAAATACGCGCACATGCGGAACTGCCTGTACCTCGGACGGCAGTACCTTTACCCGGTGGCGCTCGAAGGCGCATTGAAATTGAAGGAAATTAGCTACATCCACGCGGAGGGTTACCCCGCCGCCGAGATGAAGCACGGCCCGATCGCGCTCGTCGATGCCGACACGCCGAGCGTGTTCCTCGTGCCGCGCGGCAACGTCTTCGACAAGGTCATGTCGAACATGCAGGAGATCAAAGCGCGAGGCGGTCCGGTGATTGCGATTTGCAGCGAAGGCGACCGCGAAGTGGCCGAGATCGCCGACGATATGATTACGGTCCCCGACGTCGTCGAGTATTTGCAACCGATCATCGTGTCGATCCCGCTACAACTGCTGGCGTACGAAATCGCCGTGCTACGCGGCTGCGATGTGGATAAGCCACGGAACCTGGCGAAGAGCGTGACGGTGGAATGACGATTGCGAGCCGCCGGGCGATTGCCCGGCGGCAGTGAGTGTCGAATTACGTGGTGCCTTCCTTCGCACGGCGGAGATATTTGCCGTCTTCGGTCTGCACGGTAATCAGTTCGTTGACGACGATGAACGAGGGCACTTGTAGAATCAGTCCGGTTTCGAGCGTGGCGGGTTTCGTTTGGGCGGCGGCGGTCGCCCCCTTGATGCCTGGCTCGGTTTCGATCACCTTCAACGTCACCGTTTGTGGCAGTTCCATGTCGAGCGCTTTGCCGTCGTAGAACGTGATTTTGCACGTATCGTTTTCGCGAAGGTACATGATCTTATCGCCGACCATGTTGCCGTTCAGCGTGACCTGCTCGAACGATTCGGAATCCATGAAGACGTAATCGTCGCCGTCTTTGTAGGAGTACTGGTACTCGCGGGTATCCAAGTACACGACGTCGACTTTGTCGTCGGGGTGAACCCGCTCGTCGACGATCGAACCGGTTTTGAGGTTCTTCAACTTGAGGTACAAAATCGCGCGCCAGTTACCCGGCGTGTTGAGGTCGCGCTCGAGGCAATGGAGCAGTTGCCCATTCATGTTGAGCACCATACCCCGGCGAATGTCGATCATTTTCGTCGATGCCACGAGACCGTCCTCCGATTGTGGGCGCGGTGCCCGAATTCCATTTATCCAATCTTACCCGCTAAGTTATCAAGTCGGGCGCGCCGTGAGAAGGCCGCATCGTTGCGCGATTTCGTTTGGTCGCACGTCGCTTCTCTCGTAAAGTTCACTGCAACCTGATCCTTTAGGAGATACTCATGATCCTTCGCCGGTTCGCGCTTGCCGCCATTCCGTTCGCCATCGCCTTGCTGGTATTGCAACCGGCGAACTCGGCCGATGGGCCAAAGGATAATCAGTTCGAGAATGTGCGGCCCGTTCCGCCGAAAGGCGTTGCGGTACCGGCGGCCGACCGCGAGGAACTGAAAGCGGGGCAGGCGGCGTTGCAAGCCGGCATCGAACGGCTGAAATTGCTGAAAGATGTATTCGTGAGCGAGCGCATCCCCGACGTCGAGATTTACAGCAAGGCCGTGAAATACGCGCTCGAATACGACGAGTTCTTCAACGTGAAGGAAATCGCGGTGGCGAAGACGTTGCTCAAACAGGGCAACGAACGGCTCGCCGAACTTCGGAAGGGCGTGGCGAGTTGGGAAACGAAAACGGGCCTCGTCGTTCGCGGGTATCGCTCGAAGATCGACGGCAGCGTGCAGCCGTACGGCCTCGTCGTTCCGAAGGAATACGACTTCGCGGCCAAGGCCCCGCACCGGCTCGATTTCTGGTGGCACGGTCGCGGCGAGAACCTCAGCGAAGTCAACTTCATCGACGGTCGGCAGAAGTCGCCCGGCGAGTTCACACCGGCTGGTGCGTTCGTGCTGCACCCGTATGGCCGCTACTGTAACGCGAACAAATTTGCGGGCGAAATCGACACGCTCGAATGCCTCGAACACGTGAAGAAACATTACCGCATCGACGATTCGCGGGTCGTGGCGCGCGGCTTCAGCATGGGCGGCGCGGCCTGCTGGCAGTACGCCGTCCACTACCCCACGCTGTTCTGCGCCGCCGCCCCCGGTGCCGGGTTCAGCGAGACGCCCGAGTTCCTGAAAGTGTTCCAGAACGAGAAGGTCGAACCGACGTGGTACGAGAAGAAACTCTGGGGAATGTACAACTGCACCGACGTGGCGCAAAACATCTTCAACATCCCGACGGTGGCTTACAGCGGCGAGAACGATAACCAGAAGCAAGCCGCCGACGTGATGGCCCGCGAGATGAAGAAACTCGGCATGGAGTTGACGCACATCATCGGCCCGAAGACCGGCCACAGCTACGAGAAGAACGCGAAGGTCGAACTCAACAAGCAGATCGATGCCATCGTCGCGAAGGGATTGCCGATCGGCCCGGATCGCAAGGAGATCAAGTTCGCGACGCACACGCTGCGGTACAACGAGTGCGGCTGGGTAACAGTGACGAGACTGGAAAAGCACTGGGAGAAAGCAAGTGTTGACGCGACCAGATCCGACCTAATGGTTAACGTGAAAACGAAGAACGTGTCTGCGCTTCGCGTGCCATTTGGTAACAGCGGCGTAAAGATCGACGGTGTCGAAGTCCTCAGTCCAGGAATCCACGACGCGGTGCAGCACTTAGGGTTCAGCAAAATAGATGGCAAATGGAAACTGTCAACCGCAGGTAGCGAGGGATTACAAAAGACGCACGGCCTTCAAGGCCCCATCGACGATGCCTTCATGGACTCCTTCCTGATGGTCTCGCCGACCGGCACGCCGATGAACGAGAAGATTGGCACGTGGACCACCACCGAGATGAAGCACGCGACCGAACACTGGCGGAAACAGTTTCGCGGCGATGCCCCGATCAAAGCCGACAAAGACGTGACCGAACTCGACATTAAAAACAACAACCTGATCCTCTGGGGCGACCCGAAGAGCAACGCGATCCTCGCGAAAATCGTCGACAAGTTGCCGCTGGCCGAATTCACCGACAACACGGTGACAGTGAGTATCTACCCGAACCCGCTGAACCCGAAGAAGTACGTCGTACTGAATAGCGGTTTCACCTTCCGCGAATACGACTATCTGAACAACGCGCGGCAAGTGTCGAAGCTGCCCGATTACGCCATCATCGACGTCAACACGCCAGCGAACTCGCGCTACCCCGGCAAGGTCGTGCGTGCCGGGTTCTTCGATGAAAGCTGGAAATTGCAGGCAAACGACGGGAAGTAATTCCACCACCAAGCACCCAGGGTACGACGTAAAACGTCTAACCCTGGGCTGTCAGATTTAACCCCGTTGGGGTAAGAATTCCGTATGCATTTACCCCAACGGGGTTGCATCTTTTAGCCCAGGGTTAGACGCTTCGTCGTACCCCTGGGTAGCGTGTCGTACCCCTGGGATGTTATTTCCTCGGAGCTTCGCATGACGCCTGGCCGTGTCGTTCGTTTGTTAGTGGTTCTGATCCCGGCGATTTTGCTCGTCGCGTCGGCGATTTGGTTCGTGTCGCGGTCGGCGATTCCGGCGAAGCACGATGTCGATACGACTTCCGAAGTCGGTACCGGCACGGGTAAGCTCGTCGTCGTCGTGACGTTCGACCAGATGCGCGGCGACTACCTCAGCCGTTGGGCGGGCGAGTTCGGCCCCGGCGGTTTCGAGCGAATGAAGACCGAAGGCATCTGGTATAGCAACGCGCATTTGCCGTACGCCTGTTCCTCGACGGCTCCCGGTCATGCGAGCATCGCGACGGGTGCGCCGCCTTCGGTGCATGGCATTATCGAGAATCGCTGGTACGACCGCGCGAAGGGCAAAGTCGTCTACGCGGCGTCTTCGGAAGAAACGTACGACCGCGTGCCGCCGAGCGAAGGCGTCGCGAAAAAGTGGCCCGGCATCGCCCCGACGCGGTTGTTTGCCCCCACCGTCGGCGATAGTTTGCGCGAAACCACCAACGGCAAAGGCCGCACCGTGAGCCTCTCCATGAAAGACCGTTCGGCGGTGCTCATGGGCGGCAAGGAACCGGTCGGTTGCTACTGCTTCGATAGTTCCGAAGGCGAATTTCACACGTCGAGTTTCTACCGTTCGCGGCTGCCGGATTGGGTCGATCGCTTCAACCGCGATTCGGTGTATCGTTGGGCCGGTCGCTCGTGGGATCGGCTGAAACCGCAGGAAATTTACGACCGTCTGGCAGGGCCGGACAACATGAACGGCGAAGCCAAGAACCCCGGTGGCCTACCGAGCATCTTCCCGCACGTCTTGCCGAAAGCCGACGACAAGACCGCGAACTACCTGACTGCCATCGAGGCATCGCCATTCGGGAACGAGCTACTTTGGGAGTTCGCCAAAACGGCCATCGACGCGGAAAAACTCGGCGACAGGGGGGCATCCGACTTGCTCCTCGTCAGCTTTTCGCCGAACGACATCGTCGGTCATGCGTACGGCCCCGATTCGCACGAAGTGATGGACATTACGCTGCGTTCGGACGCGATCGTTGCCGACATGATTGCCCACCTCGAACGCACGCTCGGCAAAGACCGCTTCGTGCTGATCGTCACTGCCGATCACGGCATTTGCCCGCTCCCGGAGATGGCGATTCGTACGCACCCCGAAGCGAAACGGATGTCGCTCGGCGACAACGTCAACGGGCTGGATGCCGCACTCGATGCCGCATTCGGGCTGCCCGGAGGAGTCGCGGGGCGCTGGGTCGAAGGGCCGATCCGCGATACGCACCCGTGGGTGTATCTGAACCGGCGAACGATCGAATCGATCGGCGTGCCGTACGAAAATGTCGAAAGTTACGCACGAAACTGGCTCGAAGGGCGCGCGAATGTGCTGGTCGCGTTCAGCCGAACGCAGATCGAAAAGGGCGACTTCACCAGCGACCTTGCGAAGCAATTCGGCCCGATGGTGAGGCTATCGTATCACCCCGATCGTTGCGGCGATTTGTACATTCTCACGCCGCCGTATTACCAAGTCTCCGGTGCGCTCTCGACCGGCACCGACCACGGCACGCCACACGAATACGATCGCCACGTGCCAATCCTGGTTTACGGTGCCGGCATAATGAAACGCGGCACCCGCGAGGAAGCCGTGAGTTCGCTGATCGTCGCGCCAATCATCGCCGCAGCCCTCGGAGTCCCCGCACCCGCAATGGCCACGGAGAAAGCCCCCGAAGGCATCGTGGCGGCGAAGTAACACAAGAAGCCGCTGAAGATCGTGTGGCGATCGTTCGGCTGGAACGTGACCGTTTGGCCGACGTTAATATACGTGTTGGACCACAAGGGGATCACGAGTAAACCCGTCGCAATTTCACGTTCCCCGTCGCCGCTTGCTCCTAGAATAGCCTCATGGAGCACTCTGCGATACGCACCGTCGATTTGACACGCATTTACCAAAAGCCACGCAAAAGCTGGTTTCGGCGTAAACCGGACACGGGGCCGAAAGTGTTCACCGCACTCGGTGGCGTTAGCCTGGAAGTGCAGCCAGGCGAACTCTTCGGGTTGCTCGGCCCCAACGGCGCGGGCAAGACGACACTCATCAAGATTTTGACGACGTTACTCGCGCCATCCGAAGGCACAGCGTTCGTCGATGGTCTGGATGTCGTGACGCACGCGGACACGATCCGCCCGCGAATCAACATGGTGTCGGGCGGCGAATCGAGCGGGTACGGCATTCTGAACGTGCAGGAAAACCTTTGGTTGTTTAGCCGCATTTACGGCGTGCCGAACGAGCTGATTAAACAACGTATCGACCGGATGCTCAGCGTCGTTGGCCTTACCGACAAGAAGAACTCGAAGGTCAGCCACCTTTCCACGGGGCAACGCCAGAAGATGAACTTCTGCCGCGGCTTCATCACCGATCCGAAGATCCTGTTTCTCGATGAACCCACGCTCGGGCTGGACGTGACGGCGGCACGATCGATCCGGGCGTTCATTCAGGAATGGATGAAGGAAAACAAAGAGCGAACGATCCTGCTGACCACGCACTACATGGCCGAGGCCGATGAGTTGTGCGACCGGCTGGCGATTATCGATCAGGGGAAAGTGCTGGCGTGCGACACGCCGACGAACCTCAAACGCCGCGTGCAAAAGTACCCGTTGTTCGAGATCAGCCTGTCGCCGTCGGCGAACGGATTCCGCGCGATTCAAGCGTTGCCCGGCGTCCACAAAGCGACGACCACGGAAACGCCAAACAGCGTCGAGTTAAAAGTGTCGCTCGAAGAAGACTCCATCATCGGCAGCGTCGTGCAGACGATCATCGCGAACCACGGCAAAATACTCAGCCTCAAAAAAACCGAGCCGACATTGGAAGACGTGTTCATCGAACTCGTCGGCCACGGCCTCGAAGCCCCCGCAAAGTAGAGATCGAATGCAAGCGAGTATTACGCTGTTTCTCCAGGCTATGTTCGCCCGCAGTTACGCGCGCATCATCTGGATGTTCCGCAATCGTACGTGGATCTTCCAGGAAACGATCCTGCCGATTCTTTCGGTGTCGGCGTTCGCGTATGCTTATCGCGCGATGGGGGCACCCGAGCGATTCGTCGGTTATGTCGTGCTGGGTGCCGCGATGACGGCATTCTGGTTCAACGTGCTCTGGAGCATGGGCGCGCATCTGTATTGGGAGCGCGATTCGGGAAACCTCGAACTGTTCATCATGTCGCCGGCCCCGATGATGAGCATTTTGGCTGGCATGGCAATCGGTGGAATGCTGACGACCGCGACCCGTGCGATGGCCATTCTGATAACCGGAGTGTTCCTGTTCCAAGTACCGCTCGACCTGACGCACGGTTGGCTGGCATTGCTCGCGTTCACGTTGACTTTGATCGCACTTTACGGTTTGGGCATGATGTTCGCGTCGCTATTTCTGCTTTGGGGCCGCGAAGCGTGGCACATTGCGAACTTGCTGCAAGAACCGGTGTTCTTGCTGACTGGGATGAACTTTCCCGTGAAGATTTTCCTCAGTCTGCCGATCTTCATCCTCGGCTTCGCGCTCGCTATTCCGCTCACTGCCGGGATGGACGCGATGCGGCAACTCCTGTTCCCGCCCGCCACGGATCAACTGCTTTCCGCCGAGACCGAGATCGCGATTCTCAGCGTCCTTGCCGTCGTGTTTCTCTTCATGGCAAGGTTGTTCCTCGCCCGCCTCGAACGCAAAGCCAAGGCAGATGGCAAACTGAGCTTACGCTGGCAGTGAAGCGCACGCGCTCCGCTACGAGAACTTCGCGACGCGGCGAATTCGACCTAAACGACGACTTTGAATTGGACCGTCCCGACTTGCACGATGTCGTCGCCTTGGAGTACGCGCTGTTGACCGGGGTGTAGTCGCGAACGGTTCACGAAGGTGCCGTTGAGGCTGTTGAGGTCTTCGATAACGATGATACTGCGTTCGAGTGTGACGACTGCATGTTGACGCGACGACCACACTTGTTCGGGCATTTCCTGTCCGGTGAGATCGATATCGACGGGCTTATCGGCGGAGCGACCGATGTAATTCGGGCCTTCGTAGACGAGGAATTCGGTCCCGACGGCCGCCCCACGAATTACGATCAGTCGTGGATCGCGATAGGGTAACGGCGTTTCGACCGATGGTGAAACCGAGGCAGCGGGATCGCCGACGTTCAACGATATGGCGGGATGGCTGAGGTCGGTACCGCCTCCGACCGTGTTGGCAATACTCGCTTTTGCGAGCGTGATCGGCGAGCGAACGGTGCGATTCGACGATTCATCGTCGGCTGCGACTTGCTTCAACCGCGTAACGAGTTGCGTTGCGTAGGCGGGATATTCGTCGGTATTTGGGTCGGATTCGATCGACGGAGATTCCGGACGAGTCAGACCCGCCGGGAAACGGAACTTCCCACAGCGCCCGCACACGACGGCGTCGATGGGATTCGTCGATAAACAAAGCGGGCAAGTACGCATAACCTTCGCGACCCCACGCGAGAGGGCAAAAACCGGTCGGCAACGTTCGGCGATGCAGCCACGCCCAACACTATTAGAACCATAACTCAAAGTTGCACTCGCGGCGCACATTTCGAGCGAACCGCTTCAAATCCAGTTCAATCGCGATGTTGCGTTAGGCGAAAATTCGTTCGTCGGCTGAAAGACTTACGCTAAGAGTCTATCTCATAAGGGGTGTTCGGCCTGTGATCCCGGCGATGACAACGCTGAATTCCCTGGGTAAACAGCCACTGTCACCGTGTTTCCCTGCT
>JAYWCL010000025.1:0-12138 GCA_043780595.1 Limnoglobus sp. | reverse complement strand
ACTCCCGAATTGCGGAATGTAGCTAACCCACCAACGACTTACGTCCGAATTTGGCCAATTCCAATCCCGCCGAAACCACTTTTCGGCAGTACTTTTTGGCAAAATTGCGACCGGGATTTGAACCATACCAAAACTGGAGTTTCTCCAACTCTTTTTGTAAATGGGAGCAAATGACGGACGATTTGCGGCGATTGGGACTCCGTAAAAAAGAGCAACTCCGCCGTTGGGGAACGGCGGAGTAGCGGGGGAATGAGAGTGACGTGCATCCGCGTGGCGAGTTGGGGGAACTCGCCACTGCATCGAATGCGAGAGACGCCACTGGGGGGTTGGTGCGACCTTGGGGGAAGGTTCACCGGGCGTGTCTCGCATCATCTGTTCGCAGTTGGGGGAACCGCGTCAGACGAAACAACCCTAATGCACGACCGATGCCAATCGGCGCGGAATAATCGACACGGCGACGCAACTCACTGCAAATCCAGCATTTTGCGATCGAACACGGCAGATGGTCGAATCGCGGTTTGCAATTTTTACCGGCCTGCGTAAGACACATCTTCGGTAAATTCGACAAACTCACCGGAACTTTTGCCATGTCTTCCGATGGTCTGACCCAATCGCTGACCGCTGCATTTGAAACCGTTCCGCTGATCGACCCGCACTCGCACATCGACCCGCTTTCGCCGGTCTCGAAGTCGCTCGACGACATTCTGGGTTACCACTACTACACCGAACTCGCACACTCGGCGGGCATGTCGCAGAAGCTGCTGGCGAAGGATGCCGACCCGCGCGAACGCTGCCGCGAGATCATTCGCCACATGGATCGCTACGACAACACCGCCCAATACGGTTGGTTCGTCGAGATCGCCCGCCACTTCCTCGGTTTCACTGGCACCCGCGTGACGGTCGCCGACGCCGACGCCCTGTTCGATGCTTCGCTCAAACAATTTGCCGCCGCGGATTGGGAACAACGGGTGTTTGCCAAAACGAACCTCGAAAAGATCTTCCTGACGAACGAGTTCGACGATTCGCTCGATGGCTTCGACACGAACAAGTATGTACCGTGTTTGCGGACCGATACGCTGGTTTTCAAGTTCCAGGAAGCGGGGGTTCGCGAGCGTCTGGCAAAGGTGACGGGCATCGATGCGGGCGATGTGCCGAACTTGCGGAAGGCGATTCGCGCGTTATTCGAGCGTTTTGTCGCAAAAGGCGCGAAGGCGTGCGCGATTTCGTTGCCGCCGGAGTTTACGCCGAGTCCGGATGGCAACCGCATCTTCTGGATACTCGCCGAGAACTGCCGCGAGTTCCAACTGCCGTTCGACCTGATGATCGGCGTCAACCGTCGCGTCTACGAGAACGGCGTCCATCAGGGGCAAGATCTGTTCGATCGCCGTTGCTCGCTGATTCAGTATCGCGAGTTGTTCAATGCCTTCCCGGAAGTGACATTTCCCGTGTCGGTGCTCACCAGCGGGCAGAATCAGGAACTGGTGGCGTATTCGTGGATCTTCCCGAACGTCGTGCCCAACGGCCACTGGTGGTACTCGAACATCCCCGCATACATCGGCAGCGATCTCCGCGAACGCCTGCAAGGCGTGCCAAAAACCAAGCTCATCGGCTACTACTCGGACGCCTACAAGCTCGAATTCGTGCTGCCCAAATACAGCATGTATCGCCGCATCCTGGCCAGCACCATCGCCGACGAGTTCGTCCGCCCCGGCCGCCTGACCGAAACCGAAGCCATCGCGCTCGGCACCCGACTGTTGCGCGACAACGTGAAAGAGATCTTCAAACTCGGTTAGCGCGGCGGGTGATTCCTTATCGCGATTTCGGTAACGCCGTGATTTATGGAGGCACACAAATTGTGACTGGAACTAAAACTTCCCTGCGGTTCGTCCCCAGTGATGTCGAGGGGCTGGCGGCAGTAACCGAAGTCGCAGTCTTCCCGGATCGACTGGAACTGCTTTCCGAGGCTAAGTGGGTCGTCATCCGATTCCTCGACATTGCCAAGTGGTATCGGCGCGGCTGGCTCTATCGCTCGCTGGCCCGCTTGGGCTGGAGTGTCCGCGATTGGCCATCAGTAGCGGACAGGGACTGGTTCCATCCGCCAGCCGGGCGTTACTTCAAGTTCTACAGCGAGCCGCCAGTCACCGTGTTTATGCCCGATGAGTCACAAGTCCTGGGATACGATGAGACGATGTTCCGTCAGGTGCAGAGCGTCATCGCGTTGGGCGGTTTCGCCACCTTTGACCTCGGGTAGTCGTTCGACATATCCTGCCCCGCGCTTCGCTCCGAAGACTACGCGGCGCGGCTAAACGGGGGATGGTTCGCTAAAACTACACTCATGAAGACTGTTGCATTCGTGTTCGGTACGCGCCCGGAGGCGATCAAGCTCGCGCCGGTGGTGGCGGCGTTTCGCGCCGATGGTCGCTTTCGCGTTCAGGTTTGCGTGACGGCGCAACATCGGCAGATGCTCGATCAGGTGTTGGCGGCGTTCCACCTCACGCCCGATGTCGACTTGAACGTCATGCAGCCGGGGCAGACGCTGGCGAGCCTGACGGCGCGGGCGATTGTGGCCGTCGACGAATATCTGGCGAACGCGAAACCGGACCTGTTGCTCGTGCAAGGCGACACGACGACGGTGCTGGCGGCGGCGCTCGCGGCGTTCTATCGCAAGGTGAAAATCGGCCACGTCGAGGCGGGGTTGCGGACGGGGAACATGAATGCGCCGTGGCCCGAAGAAGGCAACCGCGTGCTGACGACGCGGCTATCGGACATGCACTTCGCGCCGACGCAAACGGCAGCACAAAACCTGCGGAATGAAGGCGTGCCCGCATCCCGCGTGTTCATCACGGGCAACACGGTGATCGACGCACTATTGCACATGGTGAAGGAAGTCGAAGCCCGACCGCCGACGATTCCGGGGCTACCTGCGGATGCGATTGCGGGGCGTCGATTCGTGCTGATTACCGGCCACCGTCGGGAAAACTTCGGCGATGGCTTCGACCAAATGTGCCTGGCGATCGCGGCACTCGCAGACCGCTTCCCCGATGTCGCGTTCGTCTATCCGGTTCACTTGAACCCGAATGTGCGCGAGCCGGTGAACCGCATTCTCGGCGGCGGACGTGCGAATCTGTTTCTACTCGAACCGCTTGGCTACCGCGAGTTCATCGAACTGTTTCGCCGTTGCACGCTGGTACTTACGGATAGTGGCGGCGTGCAGGAAGAAGCCCCGACGCTGAACAAGCCGGTGCTGGTGATGCGCGATACCACCGAGCGACCAGAAGGCGTGACGTTCGGTGCGGTGAAGCTGGTTGGGGCTTCGTTTGCAGGCATTTTCGATGGAGTGTCCGAATTGCTGACCGACGACAACGCTTACGATCAGATGACGAATCGGCCCAATCCGTACGGCGACGGCACGGCGTCGGTGCAGATCGTTGCCGCGTGCGCAAAGTACCTCGAAGGAAGTTTGCCCGCATGATGCGCCCGCTCGTTCTCATCGTGATTGCGGAGTTATTCGGCACGTCGCTCTGGTTTTGCGGGGCGATGGCGGCCCCCGAACTCGGGCGGCTCTGGGAGCTTTCGCCGACCGCACGCGGCGGATTACTGACGGCGGTGCAACTCGGTTTCATCGTCGGCACGCTGTTACTTTCACTCACGGGGTTGGCAGACCGTTTCCCCGCGCATCGCATTTTCGCGCTCGGCTGTTTCGCGGGGGCGGCCAGCAATGCGGCGCTGCTGTTGTGCGAATCGCTGCCGATGGCGTTGCTCTGCCGATTCGCGGTCGGGTTGTGCCTCGCGGGCATTTACCCACTGGGAATGAAGCTCGTCATCGCCTGGGCACCCGCGTCGGCGGGCAGCGCGCTCGGCTGGCTCGTCGGGGCGCTCGTGCTCGGGACATCGACGCCGTACTTGCTTCGCGGCCTCACCGATGCCATCGACTGGCAGTGGGCGGTCAGTGGCGCGTCGGTACTTGCGGTGATCGGTGGAGTGATGGTCGTCGCACTCGGCTCGGGGCACGTGGCCGATGGCGGCAGACTCGGTTGGGGCAAAGTGCTGGCGGCGTTTCGCGTCCCCGCGTTTCGCCGCTCGGCGTTCGCGTACTTCGGCCACATGTGGGAAGTGTACGCTTTCTGGGCGCTCGTCCCGTTCTACATCGAAATGATCTGGCACGAAGCGGACAACGCCTTCGCCTACCGTGCGACGTTCGCGGTCATGGGCATCGGGGCGTTCGGCTGCGTGTTCGGCGGCTGGTGGAGTCGGCGCATCGGCAGCGAGCGCGTGGCCACACTCGCGTTGGCCGCATCGGGCGCGATGTGCGCCGCATCGCCGTTCCTGACGCTGTTGCCCGCATCCGTGGCGTTCGCGTTGTTGCTGTTCTGGAGCATCGCGGCCGCATCGGATTCGCCACAATTCTCGGCGATCTCTGCCAAAGCCTGCCCGCCCGGCACCGTCGGCAGTGCGCTCGCGGTGCAGAACGGCATCGGGTTTTTACTCTCGGTGTTCGCCATCCATCTCGTTGCCGACATGCGGCCATCACTCCACGTCCATATTGGCTGGCTACTGTTACCGGGACCACTACTGGGGCTTTTGGCATGGTATCGCCAAAGTGCCATCCGCAGCGTTGGAAACCGCACTTCCTCGCAGTAATACGTAAGCTAAACTCGTTATGCCATTCGAGGAGAAACGATGCTGCCAGACGATGACACCCAGGAACGCACGCTCGTACAAGTGACGCCGCCACGGTTCACATCGGACGGTATGCTACTGTCGGCGAGTTCGCCGCTCGGCAGTATTGGTCGGTACGTCCTCGAAGCGGAAATCGGTCGCGGCGGCATGGGCGTCGTTTATCGGGCCACCGACGAAAGCATCGGTCGCGATGTCGCGATCAAAGTTCTTCACGAACGATCTGCGAACGACCCCGATGCCGTACGGCGGTTCTTAGTCGAAGCGCGGATCACGGGGCAACTCGCGCACCCCGGCATACCTGCCGTCCACGAAATTGGCCACCTCCCAGATCGTCGCCCGTTCATGGTGATGAAGCTCATTCGCGGTCGAACGCTCGATGGAATTTTGAAGGAACAAGGCGCGACGCCGTGCGGGTCGCTGTTGCCGGTGTTCGAGCAGATCTGCCAAGCCGTCGGTTATGCGCACAGCCAGGGTATCATCCACCGCGACTTGAAACCGCAGAACGTGATGGTCGGCGCGTTCGGCGAAGTGCAAGTGATGGATTGGGGCTTGGCGAAGGAAGTGCGGGGTGCCGAGCATGTCGTTGGCAACGCGGTTCACATACCCGCAGCCGAGCAATCGGAGACGATCGCGGGGAGCGTGATGGGCACGCCCGCGTTCATGCCACCGGAACAAGCGGGCGGCGCGACGGACACGATCGACGAACGTGCCGATGTCTTCGGCCTCGGCGCGATTTTGTGCGTGATCCTGACGGGGAAACCGCCGTTTATCGGGGCCGATACCGAATCGGCGCGATTACTCGCCGCCGCCGCCAAGCTCGACGATGCGTATCACCGGCTGGAAACGAGCGGGGCCGAACCCGAACTCGTGGAACTCGCGAAGCGCTGCTTGGCGGCAGATCGCACGGCGCGCTTCCCACACGCGGGCGAAGTGGCGATTGCCGTGGCGCAGTTGCGCGTCGATGCCGATAGCCGTGCGCGGGAAGCCGAACTCGAGCGGGCACGCACCGAGACGAAAACGATCGGGGAACGCAATCGCCGTCGGGCACAATTCCTGTTACTGGCGACGCTCCTCGTATTAGTGGGGCTGACCACAATCGGTGCATTGTGGGCCAAGCAACAGCGTGCCGAACGCGAACAACTTGCAGAAACGCAGCTGTTGAAAGATGCTGCTGCGGAACGCGAACGCGACATCCGCCGCAAGGGCCTGCATTTTGGCATCTCGGCAGAACTCGATCAATTGAACGGCTTCTTCGCGCGCGGCATGTGGAAGGAAGCCGAAGAGAACATCCGCCAGTGCGAAGAGTTTCTCGAAGCCGACGACGACCCGTTCTTGCAAGCGCAACTCGATCGGGCGAAACGCGATGAGATTTACTTGAAGCGGTTCGATGCGATTCGGCTGAACAAGGCGGCGATTTTCGACGGTAAACTCGCAGCCGCAAAGGCGAGCCACGAATATGCGGACGCTTTCCGCGAGTACGGCCTCGACCCCGATGCGCCTGCGGCATTCGTCGAGATGCTCAAAACCGCGAACGTGCGGACGGCGCTACTGTCCGCAATCGACGACTGGGCGTTGACCACGCCAGACGCGAACCTGCAATTGCGATTGATGGCCCTCACCGCCGACGCGACCGGGGAACAATGGCGACGCGATCTTTCCCGAAACTGGACCGACGCAAAAGATCTTCTCGCCCTCTACGATACCGTCCCGATTCCGCAGCGTTCCGCGGAGTTCGTGATTGCTGTGGGAATGCAGTTGCATCGCCTCGGCGGTAACGGCACGCGCACTCTCGAACTGGGGCTTCGTCAGTTCCCCGCCGATTTTTGGCTACACCTTTCACTCGGCGTCATTTATCGCTCGCAACAGCGGCACGAAGCCGCGATCGGTGCCTATCGCGCCGCGCTCGCCATCCGCCCTGCCGGTGTGGTCTGGTCGAACCTCGGAAACGCACTCCGGACAATCGGCGATCTACCCGGATCGGTGGCCGCGCACGAGGAAGCCACCCGCCGGAATCCTTCGGATGGGAATGCCTTCAACGGCCTCGGAAACGCGCTCGGTGCGATGCGCAATTGGGATGCGGCGATCGCAGCATACACGGAGGCCGCCCGACTGTTGCCGAACGATGCGATGCCGCGCGGGAACCTCGGTCGGGCACTCGCGAGTCGCGGACGATTTGCGGAAGCGGCGAAACAGTTTCAAGCCGCACGAGAAATGGAACCGGCGAACCCACGTCGCCAGCGCGATGTCGAATCGGCCGAGCGCGACATTGCACGCGATGCGAAACTAAAAACCGTCAGTGCCGGTACGGCCAAGCCGACGGATGCACGCGATGCATTTGGGTTAGCCCAACTCGCGGCCGAAACCTCGCACAAACAATACGCCCTCGCCACGCGGTTGTTCCTCGAGTATTTCGCGACCGCGCCGGAAGCCGAGTGGCAGCGCTATCGTTCGACGGCCGCGCGGGCCGCGATCCTTTACGCGACCGGTGCCGATGCGCCGGGGATCGACGAGTGGTATTACCTGCAAAAGAAGGCACACGACTGGCTTTCGGCCGACCTCGCCACGGTCGAGAAATTGCTGGCATCGAACGATGCGAACGCCCGGTCGCGTGCCATCGGCACGCTTCGCGACTGGCTCGACGATCCCGACTTCGCAACCGTTCGCGACCCCGGAAGCCGAAAGAACATGCCCATCGAAGAACGCACGATGTGGGAACGCTTCTGGGCCAAAGTGCAGTCCGCCGCACCGATGAAATAACATGGAACTCGTGGCACTCGGCGAAGAAGCGATTCTCGCCTACTTCCGAGACGAACCGATGGCGGTGCGGTTCGGTAACGCATTGCGTGCGGCCAACCCCGATTGGCTATTCGATGTCGTACCGGCCTATGCCAGTGTCGGCGTGTTCTTCGACGCGCGCCGGATCGACTCCGCCGAAGTGCAACGCCGTTTGAAAAAGCTCCGCTACCACGATGTGGATGCGGCGAGTGTCGGCGCGAGTCACATCATTCCCGTTTGTTACGAACGTGGGCCGGACCTCGTCCGCGTCGCCAAGTATGCGGGCCTGAGCACGGATCGCGTCATCGAATTGCATATGGGCACGGAATACGCCGTTTACGCCATCGGTTTCGTGCCCGGCTTCCCGTACCTCGGTTATTTGCCGCCCGAACTGTGTGGTGTGCCGCGGCTCGATTCCCCGCGTTTACGGGTCGAACCGGGTAGCGTCGGCCTGACCGCGAAGCAAACGGGAATCTATCCCCTCGCGCGCCCCGGCGGTTGGAACTTGATCGGCACGACGCCGCTCACCTTGGTCGACATCGCCGATGGATTCTTCCCGATCCGCGTCGGCGACCGAATGCGATTCGCACGAATCGACGAGCGCGAGTTCGCCCAACGCGAAGGGGAACGGGTGTGACCGTCTCAATACCCCGATGGCTCTTTCGCGAGGTGGCGAAACTCCGACGACTTTTCGTAGACCTTGAGTTTCATGCGGTTAATGCCGCCGATCGGTTGGTGTTCCTTGAGCGAGTGCCACGGCGTGAAGAAGAGATTTTCGCAGCGAAGCATCGCCTCTTTCGTGTTGAAGTCTTGCGGCGGGATCGTGATGCGCGCCACGGTCACGAACGGTACGGTCCACTCGGTACAGGCGTTCTCAATTTCGGTTTCGAGGTTGCCGATGTTGGCCTTGCTGCGGATTTGCAGCTGAAATTCCAGCACGATGTCTTTCGCGCCCGCACCCTCGGCCAACCGCTTCGCGAGTGCGGTCCGCAGGTAGTTCGCATCGGCAAAATTCGGGGCAGCACCCGAAGCCGCCGCGACCGGTTTGACCGAGTATTTCATCGCGTAATCTTTGCCGAGCAAGTACGGCGCGCCGCTCTGGTAGACGTTCTCCTCCGGGCTGGCAGGCGGCGGTTGATACGCCCCATTCTCGGCCTTGACAGGATCGACGGCGAGGCTTTTGATTCGTTTGATGATGCCCACTGTCACGAGTGCGCGCTCCCCGGCGGGAGTCATGAGTTTCGTTCGCATCGTGAAGAATCCGGCGGGGTCGCTTCTGAGCGCTTCGTAATCTTCCACGTTGGCCGACGCGAAAACGGGTTGATTCACCATCAGAAAATCCTGCGTCATCGGCTCGTCTTTCGGAACCAATCGCTCGCCTTCGACCTTCAGCAATTTGATCGCCATCCCGCGGCTACCGTGCTCCGTGGCGGTCGAGTCGTCACCGACGACGAGGGCGGCATTCGAGTAGCGAATGTACGCATCGTACTCGCGGCCCGGCTTGGCAAACACGCCGATGCGATACGCTTCGGGGAGATCGGCCAGAACCTGAAACTTCGCCTTCACGCAGCCGTGATCTTTCGGATGCACCCCGCGAAGCGGTGGCAGTTTGTTCAGATACAGCTTTTGCATCTGCGCGAGGGTCAACTTCACGACGTTATCGATCTGCGTGGCTTCCCCGTCGGGAATGACTTCCCAGGCGGGGTCGTGCGGTATCGCCGGGGGTTTTTCGGCGGTGGCACCGCCAGCGAAAAGTGCAAGAGCCGCAATCGCGAGAGTGGAACGCAACATCGGGTGTCTCCCATCGTCGCACGCAGTCGGTAACAGCACCGACCAATTTAACGACTTGGAAGCATCATTGAGAAACGAATGGCGTCAGTCAAGCATAAAACGAAAATCATTGCGTCGCAGGCATTTTCCCTGCGACGCGGCAGTAACTACTTGATCGGCACTTCGTAGACGATCGCGCCGAGGAGGTCGCCTTCCTTGACGTTGTGACACGATGCGCATTGCTTCAACACGGCGGGTACGATCGTGGCAGCGCGGAGGACGGGTTTGCCGTTCGCTTCGCCGATCTCTTCGAAGTACTTCTTGCCACCCTGAATTGCCTCGATCGCTTTTTTCTCGAATGGCGTGTTGGCGACATTGTCTTTGCGTTTCGGCTTGCCGGTCGCATCGACGAGCCGTGCCTCGTGCCAGCCTTTCTTTTTCATCGCGTCGAATACCGCACCGGCCACCACCGCCGCGGGCGTGTCGAATTGCTGCGCCGCGTACGTCTGGCTGATGCCGACGACGGCCGTTTTGTACAGGTCGTCGAGCATCAAGATCTGCTCGCGCGTTCGTTCGACGGCCACTTTGTCCGGTGCCGGTTTGTCGGCGGCGATCGCCGGTTGCCCATCGCGAACCAGTGCCCAACTCGTGCCGATTCCGAACGCCAAAACCACTGCCACACGCAACGAAAATCGAATCGTCATCGCAGACCTCACTATCAGTGGGGAGAGTAAAAGTGCCCGTTATCACGATGGTATCGTGACTCCAATGGTACTTGCATTCTGATGTAGCTGGCCTCTATGAGGCCGGTGGAGAGGCTACCGGGGTCAGAGACCCCAGCTACAAAAAGAGAAAGTACGACGGTATCTTAACCCTCGAATTCAGGATGTCAATGTCCGAATTAGGATCTCTTGCCGTTTCACCGTACAGAATCGCTAAAATCTCTTATAGATGCGAACGAATGACGGAATATCCCATTGGAGGTTTGTGCCATGATGTTCCTTCGTACGGTGTTGGTGCTGGCTTTTACGGCGGGGGTTGCGGTGGCGGCCCGCGACATCGTTCTCAGTTCGCACGAATCGGCGAGCGGTCGGTTCGTGGCGGACTTTCCCGGCAAGGTGAAATCGTCGTCGCGCACGGTGCCATCGCCGGCGGGTGGGCTGAAGGTGACTTCCGAGATCGCGACCGCGAAGGGTCAATCGGACGTGGTGTTCGGCGTCGCGTACACCGATTACCCGGAGACGTTTGCGAACCTCGATGCCAGCAAGTTGCTTACGGCGGTCCGCGATGGTATGAAGACCCGCGACGGTACGATCGCGAACGAGAAAGACCTCGTCGTCGATGGCGACCGACCCGCCGGAATCGAAGTGCAGTTCGACTACGGCAAAACCCATGCCCGCGCCCACCTCCACCTCATCGGCACGCGGTTATACCAAGTGACGGTGACCGGCACGAAGGACGACGTCGAATCGAAGGCCGCATCGCTGTTTCTCGCGTCGTTCAAATTGCGGAAGTGAGTCAATACGGGGGGAACAATCGTCGGGCGATGTGTGCCAACACGACGCAATTCGCAAGTATTTAGCAGTCCCCGTTTAGCCGCGACGCGGAGTCCTCGTAGCGGAGCGCGGACACGGCGTATCGGATGACGTCATTATCGGGTTAACGCCCCGCGCTTCGCTACGCAAAGCCTGCCAGTCGGCAACTCGCATATTGTACACGGTGGCCCACTCGCCGGTATCCTCTACGCGCGAAATCACCACAGTTTGGCCGTCTTTGCCGATGAGTGTGTCGCCAGTTACCAGTTCGTTGGCGTTGACCCAGCCTTTGCCGACGACCCAGAATGGGTGCTCGGCTGTCGTGCCGATGATCGCGCTGCCCACGTGCAACCGCAGCACCTGCGCGTGCCGTGTGAACAGATCTTCGACGACCTTCAAGCCCGCCGGGGCATCCACATCGAACTCGTCGCGACTCTAGACTTTGTCGCCGACTTTGATCGTCTCAATCGCCTGCGAATCGAATTCGGTCTCAAATCAGCAAATGCTTACTGCCGGAACATGATCGACGTACAGTAATTATGTATTTTATGTATCATCATCTAGTTGTTTAGCACGCAGCTTTATTTTTATGCTAGCGATGTTAAAACAAGCCTGGTCTCCTGACAGAGCTGAATGTCCGTATGACTTTAGCCTGCTGGCGAACTCACGGACAAATAAACGAAAGCCGTTTTGCTCACCAAAAAAAATTGAATTGCTGGGATACTCGTAAGACGGTTTCATGCGGATTGATACAGGTAGTAAATCGTCAAAGTCATAAGAGTAGATTGTTGATTTTTCTGATACTGGTAGTTTGTTGTTGCGAATCTTGCCGTTCAACAATTTATGAAATGTAATGAAAACATGTGATTGCTGACGCTCGTATGCAATGCGTAAGCCTATACCAAATGCATGGTTGATGAATACGACTTCATCACACCATGGCGTACTATCCACATGATCGAGCTCATACACATAATCGTGTACTGCGAACGAGAATTCTTCTTGCACAATTTCACTAAACTCACTCATTATGGTAGCCTCATAATTTTCGTAACTGCTACGCCCATTTCTCGAATAATGCGTCGTTCGAGTTGGTAAAAAGGGCTTTTAGTCGGTCTTGTGGGGTCAGTGCCAATATCAAATATTTTGTATCCTGCTTTGATTTTCGCGCGAATCCATCTTTCATTTCTGGCTAACGCCGCCGCTAACTGTTCTTTGGTCATCAACGGGAAATTCTTTTGCCACGCTTGGTACCACTTCGCAATTACACCTTTCTCTTGGCATGGTTCAAATCGCAGTAGTTTTGGGTAGCAGGTGCGTACGTTTACGGGCTCGCGGGGGGCGCGAGTAGCGTGGGGTTTCGGGCGGTGGCGAGGCA
>JAYWCL010000024.1:0-2129 GCA_043780595.1 Limnoglobus sp. | reverse complement strand
CGCAGACGTGGCAATGCGATCTTCGACGTCGATCCACCACATCCGCATCGGCACGCGAATACTCTCGGCGACAACCGAAGCATCGCGGCCTTTACTGTTAGAAATCGCAATTTCTGGCATGATACATCTCAGGAAAAAGAATGAGCAACCACAGAGGACACAGAGTTCACAGAGAAGTCAAGAAAACGATTTCAGTATAGAACCATTCGTTTGACGCCTTCCATATTACCCCGGCTCGAAAGTCTCTTGCTGAGAATTCGTTGAAAAACCAACAATTCCAGTGCGAATCGTCGGCATCAATGTCGATATTTCAAGCCGAGGTAATAAGATTTCACCACTGAGAACACTGTGGTATAAATCATTTAAATGAATCTTTTTTTAAGTCTTATCTCTGTGTTCACTGTGGTAATCAATCTGCATTCCGCTTTTCTCTCGCAACAGTGCGAATCCGCCGCATGGAAACGCTATCAAGCGAACAGATGAGGGTGAGATTGCATTTGTAATATGCCGACCGCGCGTCTCAACCGTACCTCTCCTGCTGGTGGTAGTTCCCCGTCGTTTTGCGTGCGAAGTAGCCAGTAGGCCACGGCGGCGACGGTGCCGGTGCGGTCGAGTATCGTTACGACGTCCGCTGTGACAGTAGGTGCGCCACCGGCTTCGCGATAGGCGTTGAGGCCGACCTGCAATGCGTTCGCGTCGTTGCCGATATACCGTGCGAGATCGACCGACGGGTGATCGAACTTCATCGCGGTAAAGTCGATGAAACCGCTGACCGTGCTGCGAAACGGATGGAACAACACGTGTTCGCGGTGGACGTCGCAAAGGCACGGGTGAACGTCGATGAGGTTGCCCTCGAGCGGCGCGAGCGTGCGTTCGGCCCAGTCGATCCATGCGGGTAGCACGCGCTCGGCGTCGTTCACTCGCGGCGAATGCGTGACTTTGTAATTCGTTCGCCATTCGCGGAGGATGCGCAATCGCCGTGCCACAGCCGGGAACGGCGCAACACCGGAATCGAATCGTCGCCAGACTTCGTGCAGTTCCGCGAGCGCTTTGCAGGCATTTTGCAACCGCAATTGCGAGTCGTCGCGATTCGGTTCGCCCGGTACCCACGTTGCCATTTCGCAAAAATACGCGGGTCGTTCGACGAGCGCGACACCCGAACGCGACGAGACGAGTTCGGGAACGAGGTGCGTCGGCTGCGCTGCAATAATCGCACGATGAACCGCTTCGAGGTGGGCACGATTCGCCGATTGTTTCGGGAAGAGCTTCAGCGCAAACCGAGGCGACGAATCGACGCCCGCAAAGACCATCGCGCCGCTCAGGCCACCGGAAACGCGGTTCCATTTCAGCTTGGCAAAAGACGGTGCGAACTCCGCAAGGGCCGCAGTTACCGCCGGATTCGGGGCCGTGGCCATCGAAGCAACCGTCCGATCACCTCAGTGTACCTACAATTCTGTTTTGAGAGCCGTTACGCTCGCCCAATCCGTTGCCGCACTTCGGCTACCGGAATCAATCGGCCCGCTCGGCAGTCTTTCAGACCGGCCTCGATCGACTGGCGGACGTATATCTGGTAGAGCAGGTCGTCCCAGTTCGCGTCGGCGGGCAACTGATCGACGAGTCGGTGGGCTTCGTCTCGCAGGTTGGTGACTGGCATCGGCAACGCCTCCGTTGGAATATTGACTTCACCATACAGGACTTAGCGTCGCGGTTCTACGGTGCTTGCACCGATTGCGACTTTGCCTGGGGTCGTCGATACGGATTTGCAAAGGTCCGTGAGGGCTTGCGGGAAGAAGCCGATGACGAGTGTGCCGATGGTGCAGAGGATCGCGGCGGTCAGTCGACATTGGTTGGTTGAGTCTCGAAGACTCGCCACGACTGGTTTTCAAGGGTGAAAGCCGTCCCCTGGTTCTTCCCTGGTTCCACCAGGGCAGAAAAGTCGGTCGAAGATGTTGCCGTTTTCGCCGTCCACATTGACACGGAGATCCTGTTTACAGCAACTCGCGAAATTGATCTTTATCCAGACCGCAGTCTTTAATTCTACTGTGTCTTCGTCCTTTCTTGCCGCAATGAATTGTGGGATAATCGTTTACATTCGCTCGCGTTTTACGGGAGTCCGTCATGGAAGAACG
>JAYWCL010000023.1:0-36074 GCA_043780595.1 Limnoglobus sp. | reverse complement strand
ATCGGAGGTCGGAATTGGCGGTGCAGCAATCATGGTAGGAATGTGCTACGAAATCCAACGCAATCGCGCAACCCCACTTCAGAAGGCTGAAGGGTTACTCAAGTGGTTCTAAAATTGCAGTGGAGTTAATCACGCGATTACTTCGCCGCCATTTTCTCCGGGTGCAGATAGATGAAGCTTTTGCCGAGGCGACCGTTGTAGTTTCCGGCGATGATGCGATGGAGGCCGGGGACGGCGATGGCGGCTTGGGTGGCAGCGGAGAGGGTTTCGATATCGGGGCCGTTGAGGATGATCTCGCGAACGCTGCGCCATTTGCGGTTAATGTTGTGTTTTGCTATTCATCCAGTGTAACGTATTCCGGGTTCGACATCTGACAAAATTTTCTCCCAAAATTCTGTCGCCCACACGATTCGCCGAAGTCAATAATTTTTAGACGATTTGACGTAAGTCAGAATTCGCGACGTGCACGGAGTGACCGGAAAATGTCGTGTCCGGTCGATTTTAGGGCGCGCGCGGTCGATTTTAGGGCGCGCTCGGTCGATTTTGGGGCGCATCCGGTCGATTTTATGTCGGTACTTTCGGCGAATGCGTTATCGTTGACACTCGGCGTAACCCATTTCGTGAATTGCAGATATGGCAAAACCGCCAAGAACAGATCGGCGACTTGCGATCAAAAAGGGGCATTTTGAGACCCAAAAACACCCGAAATCACGGTTTTTGAGCCTCCGCAATTGTGACTTACGTCGATTCTGATCGCCACAATCGTCACTTTTGCGGGTGCAGATAGATGAAGCTTTTGCCGAGGCGGCCGTTGTAGTTTCCGGCGCTGATGCGTTGCAGGCCAGGGACGGCGCGGGCGGCGGCGATGGCGGCTTGGGTGGCAGCAGACAGGGTTTCAATGTCGGGACCGTTGAGGATGATCTCTTGGACGCTGTCGACGCCGTCGGGTAGGCGGCTCGCGATGCCGGGTTTGCCCTTCAGGGTCGGGCAATATTCGGCGTAGGTGCTGGCGATGGCGAACGGATATTTACTGCCCGCCTTCGAGCCGCTGGCGGCGACGCCGCCGGGAAATGGCAGACAGATGCCGCTGGATTTCAAGCCGTTACTGTAATCGCTCGCGGCTGCGGAGGCGAGAACGGCGGCTTCGAGTGCGGCATCGGCGGCACCCATAAACCAGAGGTTCCCGCCCATCAAGCCATCGGCCCAACCGAACCGGCGCTCGATGACGAACTCGCCGGAGAGAATCGGAATCACCCGGACGCGACGCCCAGAGCGTTCGGTTTTGAACTGGTGGCCGTCGCCGAAGTACGACACTTTCCGACCGAGCGGGAACCACTTTTCTTCGGCAGGGAGCACGTTGAAACACGCGGTCGTCGGGCAGGTCAGAACGTTCTGCGAAACCCGCACCAACAAGGCACGTTCGAGTTTCGTTTCTCGTTCCTTCCAAAATCGCGGTACGTGAAATTGGACGATCGCGCCGGGTCGGCCATCGGGCGTGTCGGTGGTGTATCGGCTAACGCCCGCTTCGCAGTCGCAGAGGATCGAGGAACTCGCGTTGCCCGTGGCGGCAGCGACCGCGATGTCCAGCCAGTGTCGGTCGCGGGCGGTAATCAACACTTCGGCGTAAATGCTGCGGAACGCCTCGGCATACGTGTCGTCGATGATCGCAGGCACGGGAACACCCTCCATGGAACGGATTGCTGTTCGTATCTTAGAATTGGCGGTGCGGGTTGGTTAGCCCGAACCGGGTGTCCCTACGAGTGTGCGAGGTCGAACATGTTCGCGGAAAACGACCCAGCGATTGCCGAACCGGGAACGATTGCGCCGGTGCCTGCCCCCGTGCCGATCGACAAAGCGCAGGCCCGTGCCGATCTGATTACGACGGTGGGCCTGGCAGTGATCGCCATGTTCTTTGCGGCACTGATACTGAAAATCGCAACGCGGTACCGTCGGCAGATCGACGAACCCGACGAATGTAATGCCTCGGTGTCGATGTCGTCGTTTCGCGAAATGTACGATAACGGCGAGATCACGCAGGATGAATACGACCGCCTACGCGATAAATTAGCCGCGAAGATTAAGGGCGAAGTGGGTAAATCGAACCCGTCTCAATTGCCCAGATTAACACCGAAACCACCTGCGGTGCCGCCAACTGTCGGCTCGGATGGGCCTCCTCCCCCGCCTGAAACCGAGTGATGGACAAAATTCCGAAGCACGTAGCGCGTCGTTTGGCGTACAATCGGCAGACCCGACGCTTCGGGATCGTCAGCTTCGTGCGAATTGTCACAACCGAGAACCTGGAATTCTTGCGACGCGATATAGTTCTCAGACGTTCGATCGCGAGCGACCTTTTCATAACACGCAAACATACTCGATTCGGGGATACTGATGGCTGAGCGTACTTCCGGTGAAGGTGGAGCCCGTCGCCCAACGGGAACAACAGGACGCAATCGGAACGCGTACTGTTCGTTCTGTCGGCGGAGTCACCGCGATGTCGGCCCACTCGTCGAAGGCCCCGGCGATGTCTACATCTGCGGCGAGTGCATCGAACTCTGCATGTCGATTATCGACCAGGAAAAGAAACGCCGCGGCAACGGCAAGTCCGCCGTCGGCAGCACGCACGCACCACGGGTAATCAAGGAAAAACTCGATCAGTACGTGATCGGCCAACAGCGTGCGAAGAAAGTGCTTTCGGTTGCAGTCCACAACCACTTCAAGCGGTTGAGCCACACTGATGGCATTCGCAGCGACGTCGAGATCGAGAAGAGTAACATCCTGTTCGTCGGCCCGACCGGCAGCGGCAAAACGCTACTCGCCCGCACTTTGGCGAAGATCCTCGACGTTCCGTTCGCGATCGGCGATGCCACGACGCTGACCGAAGCCGGTTACGTCGGCGAGGACGTCGAGAACCTGCTGTTGAAGCTGCTCCACGCGGCCGACTTCGATGTCGAAGCGGCCCAGCGCGGCATCATTTACATCGACGAAATCGACAAGATCGCCAAGACGAGCCAGAACGTGAGTATCACGCGGGATGTGTCCGGCGAGGGCGTGCAGCAGGCACTTCTGAAGATGCTCGAAGGCACCGTGAGCAACGTCCCACCGCAAGGGGGCCGCAAGCACCCCGAGCAGCAGTACATCCAGATCGACACGTCGAATATCCTGTTCATCTGCGGGGGAACGTTCGTCGGGCTGGAAGATATTATCTCGAAGCGAATCGGCCGCAAGACGATCGGCTTCGGGGCGTCCGCCGACAAGGAAGAACACACGCTCGGCGAATTGCTCAACCAGGTAACCGCCGACGACCTGATCGAATTCGGCTTGATCCCCGAATTTGTCGGCCGCCTACCCGTTCTGGCTCCGCTCGATCCGCTCAACGAAGAAGCGATGATTAGCATCCTCACCGAACCGAAGAACGCACTCGTTCGCCAGTACCAGAAGCTATTCGAGATGGAAGGCGCAACGGTCGAGTTCGAGAACGCCGCACTGCGAGAGATCGCGAAACTCGCGAAGAATCGCGACACGGGGGCACGTGGCTTGCGGGCGATCGTCGAAGATGTGATGGTGGACATCATGTACGAATTGCCCGATATGGAAACGAAGGGCCACTACGTTGTGACTGCGGATATCGTGCGCGGCGACCACAAGTTGTTCGAGCGGAAACAGGGCAAAAAGAGCGCTTAAAGCGGTTCCAACGAGCGTTTTTGTAGCGGCAGGTTCGACCTGCCGCTTTTTTTGCGCCATTTCACTCGCAGAAAACTAAACTGCCAACGTCGCCCGACACCGTAGAATTATGAAATGCCCGCAGAACACGAATTATTGAATGCTCTTGCGCCCTTTTTGAATCGCCTGAAGAGCCTGATCGAAGCCGACGCCACATTGCAGCGCGATGTGGCAACGCTCGGTCGCGCTTTCGTCGGTTGGGTCGAAGGCCAAACGGTAGCAGTGGAGGCTCCATTAGTGCCAACACTGCTACCGGAAATCCGGAAGCCGAAGGAAGGCATATTGCCCGCCACGCTGGCAGCGTCGCTATTGACGTTTCACCTCACCGCGCCGCCGCTCGTTCGCACCGAATCGCACTACGAAGAATCGACGAGCTGGCTCCCGCAGGAACCGATCGTCATCGCCAATCGCTGTCGCGTGAAAGCCGAGGCGTGTCGTTTGATCGCACAACGGCACCGGAACGCATCGAGCGATTCCAGCTATATGGATTCTTCGGCGGGGCTGCGATCGAAGGCGGAGCGGCTGATTAAATGCACGCTCTGGATGCTCGATATTTCCACGCTCTCGCGATCCGCGACCGTCTGGGAAGATCTCGCTGCCGCCTACGATGTCGGTGCCGATGCTGCCGAGTTGCTCCACCACGTGCTCGACCCGCGCTGGATCAAGGACCGCGAGTTGCTACTCAGTTCGTTAAATCTCGCCGCCGAAGCCCAAGGATTGCTGTTCGCGGCGGTGATCGACACGACGAACATGCGCCCCGATGCCGATCAAATTCAGTTGTACGTGACGGTACGCGAACTGGCGGCAGCGCACAGTACGTACATCCAGCGGTACATGAAGCGCGAAGACCGCGTCGATCCGCGAACGTGGCCGAGCCTCAAACAACGTATCGCCGTCGCCACATCGCCGTTACGCGATTCGCAAGTGAAGTCTGGCGGCCTGAAAAAGATTCTGAATAACCTCAAATACAAACTCGGCAAAGCGGGCGAAAACCCCAACACGTTCGACGACTGGCCGCGCGTGATCGAACTGCTCGACGAAGCGGTCGCGGCGGGAATGCCGCCGAGCCACCTCGAGACGCGCGAACAACTGGTGCCCGTTCTCGATGTGATCCCCGATGAAATTCCGTTGCCGAAGAACGCGGCGCTGGTGTTTCGCGAAATCGACGAATATCGTCGCCTGAAAGCCACGGTCGAGCAAGAAGCCGTACCGGTCGATCGCGTATCGGATGAAGTCGTGCAAGTCGCGAAGTGGTTGAAGGGCCGCGCCATCGTGCTGATCGGCGGGTTGGTTCGCCCCGAACACAAAGCCGCACTGATTCGCGCCTTTGGCCTGAGCGACGTCTATTGGGAAACGTTGCCCGAACACAGTTCGATTAGCGCGTTTGAAGCGGGGATCATACGCCCCGAGACGGCCATCGTGTTATTGGCGATTCGTTGGTCGAGCCATTCGTACGCGGAAGTGCAACGCTTTTGCAGCGATCACGGCAAACTGCTCGTACGACTACCGGGCGGGTATCATCCAAACCAAGTGGCCCATCAAATCATCATCCAAGCCGGCGACCGCTTAGCCGCAATCGCGCCGGAACAGTCCAATCCATTCTCGCAACATGCCAGCGCATCGGGCTAACGGGATTTCAGTCCGAACGGTTTTGTTAGCTCGACGCGCCAGCGCGAGCGAGGGGAACCCGTGAGACGGCACGCATTCGCAGAAACGATGAAAATCCCTCGCTTGCGCGTCGGGCTAACGGGAATGTATTGTTCTCAACTCGCGGGCACTCGTAACGCGCGTTTTTTCCGGCATGGCAATCCGGACACTTCTTGAATGTGCGGCGGAAGTATCGCTTCGTCGACTAAGAGTATGGGCAGACCTTGTTTGATGGGAAATGTGACGGCGCATTGCGAGCAGCGAAGAAGTTGTTCTTCGCGAGAGAGTGTGGCTTGTCGCGTGTGATCGAGTGGGCAGCGGAGATAGGGAAGAAAGGCGTCGTCCATTGCGGTGGATGGTGTATGTAGGAAAAGCGAAAGCCCCACCGGTTATCCGCCGGTGGGGCTTAGAATATCTTTGTAAGTTAGTAGCGAGCTTAACGAATCGTGAGAGACATGTTCGACTAATAAAGATCTGGTGGTCTTTATTGTCTAGGATAGCATCCTTAGAAAGGAGGTGATCCAACCGCAGGTTCCCCTACGGTTACCTTGTTACGACTTAGTCCCAATCAAAAGTTTCACCTTCGGCTACGGTAAAGTAGACTTCGGGCGCTCCTCTTTTTCGTGGCTTGACGGGCGGTGTGTACAAGGCTCAGGAACACATTCACCGCGGTGTTGCTGACCCGCGATTACTAGCGATTCCAACTTCACGTAGGCGAGTTGCAGCCTACGATCTGAACTGGGGCGTGTTTTTTGGGATTGGCTAGGCCTCGCGACTTTGCTTCCCTTTGTTCACGCCATTGTAGCACGTGTGCAGCCCTGGACATAAAGGCCATGAGGACTTGACGTCATCCCCACCTTCCTCCGGTTTGACACCGGCAGTCCCCCCAGAGTCCCCGGCATGATCCGCTGGCAACTGAGGGTAAGGGTTTCGCTCGTTAAGGGACTTAACCCGACATCTCACGACACGAGCTGACGACAGCCATGCAGCACCTGTATTAGGCTCTACCATTGCTGGCATTCGTTACCGTTTCCGGCTTCTACTACCTAACGCTTTCGCACATGTCAAGTCCAGGATAAGGTTCTTCGCGTAGCCTCGAATTAAGCCACATGCTCCACCGCTTGTGTGAGCCCCCGTCAATTCCTTTGAGTTTCAGCCTTGCGGCCATACTCCCCAGGCGGAGAACTTAGCACTTTTGCTTCGGCAGTAAACCCATGTCTAGTCTACTACCTAGTTCTCATCGTTTAGGGCTAGGACTACCGGGGTATCTAATCCCGTTTGCTCCCCTAGCTTTCGCGCCTCAGCGTCAGAAAAGGTCCAGCACGCCGCCTTCGCCACCGGAGTTCCTGTGCATATCAACGCATTTCACCGCTCCACGCACAGTTCCGCATGCCCCTACCTTCCTCGAGATCGCCAGTATCCACGGCAGTTCTTCGGTTAAGCCGAAGGATTTCACCACAGACTTGGCAACCCGCCTACGCGCCCTTTAAGCCCAGTGATTCCGAACAACGTTCGCACGGTTCGTCTTACCGCGGCTGCTGGCACGAACTTAGCCCGTGCTTCCTCCAGGGATAGATCAAACTTACGCTTTTCTCCCCCTCGACAGTGCTTTACAACCCGAAGGCCTTCATCGCACACGCGGCGTCGCTCGGTCAAGCTTGCGCTCATTGCCGAAGATCCTCGACTGCAGCCACCCGTAGGTGTCTGGCCAGTGTCTCAGTGCCAGTGGCGCGGGTCGTGCTCTCACACCCGCTAGACATCTCAGGCTTGGTAGGCCATTACCCCACCAACTACCTAATATCATGTGGGCCCCTCTCAGGGCGGCTGACCTTTGGTTTTCCAACATCATCTGGAATTACCCCTTCTCTCGAAGGGCTATGCCAGACCCCAAGGTAGGTACCCACACATTACTGCCCCTTACGCTGCTTCCCCCATTGCTGGGATTCGCTCAACTTGCATGCCTAATCCACGCCGCCAACGTTCGTTCTGAGCCAGGATCAAACCCTTCAAAAGTATTTTGATGATCTCTTGCGAGACCACTTTTTCAGTGTTTGTCTGCTAGTGTTGTTCGGACGATAACTCAAATCTTTGCCTAACTTTCAATCCGCTTTCGCAGACTGCACGTTAAGCCCATCAGTAAGTCATCGCCGACAACCAGCAGATGACTCACTCATCGAAAAGCTCTTAACGCTACTAACTTGTCAAAGATCCTGCTTGCTCCGCACGTCTGTAACTTTCGTCACTTCTTTGCGTCGCGTCATCGAGGGTTACCTCGACACCCTTAACTTAGCGGGTTGGCGAGAAGTGTCAACTCTCCGTGCCAAAATAAATGGGAAAAGACTCCACGGCCCCCCGTGCTGCGTTTTCAAAAGGGTGTTCGCGGCCGGCGAACCGAACGCGTCGTGCCCACGATTTGGGGGGGCTTTGCGACGTTAATACAATCATGGCTAACCTCTCATTGGGTGGTCAAGCAGAAAGCCACGATCTTCTCGGAAATTTCCCATGCCCACGCCGAACGCTTTGATTCTCCGTGCTCCCGGTACCAATTGCGACCGCGAAACCGCGTTCGCCTTCGAGAAAGCCGGGGCCAAATGCGAATCGTTGCACATCCGCGCACTCCGTGCGAATCCCGAACGCCTGCACGACTTCCAGATCCTCGTCCTGCCCGGTGGCTTCAGTTATGGCGACGATGTCGGTGCGGGAAAGATTTGGGCGAGTCAGTTCGAACACTTCCTGGCGGATGCCATCCGCGAGTTCCGCGACGCCGAAAAGCTGATCCTCGGCATCTGTAATGGCTTTCAAACGATCCTGAAGGCAGGGCTACTGATGCCGTCCGACGATGAAGGCCCGCTCGCCACGCTCGCGCACAATACTTCGGGCAAGTTCGAGGATCGCTGGGTGAATCTGCTCGTTACGCCGAACGCCTGCCCGTTCCTCAGAGGGATGTCGCGGGTCTATTTACCGGTGGCGCACGGCGAAGGACGTTTCGTTTGCCGCAAGGAATGGATATTGCAAGGGCTGGCGCAGGCGGGCCAGGTCGTGTTGCGCTACACCGGCCCCACGGGCGAACCGCCGGTCTACCCGCAGAACCCCAACGATTCGCAGGGCGATATTGCCGGGATCTGCGATGCGACGGGCCGCGTATTGGGGCTGATGCCGCATCCCGAACGCCATATCCTGCCGACGCAGCACCCCAACTGGACCCGTCGCGAACAACAACCTGAAGGCGACGGCCTACAACTGTTCCGAAATGCGGTCGCGTTCTTCGGCGACTGAGTCTGGCGAATTCCGATGTCTTTCGTGCTTGCAATGTTCGATTGCGTCTGTTCCACTCTGATTTCTGGCACCGAGTGGTGCCGACTCTCTGCCCTTTTAAGAGGACTTCGCGATGATCCGTTCGATGGTATGTAGCCTGTTCGCCCTAAACCTATTCGCCGTTGCCGTTGCCGCGAAGGACGACAAACCCGAAGCGGGCACGATCGAGTTGTTCAACGGCAAAGATCTCACCGGTTGGGGCTACAAGACCAAGGACAAATTTGAGGCGTTCGACGGCAAAACGGAGGCATCCGACAAGCGCTACACTGCCAAAGATGGCACGATTGTCGTCAATGCGGGCAAGGGCACCGCACAACTCTGGACGACGGCGAAGTTCCCCAAGGATTTCGAGTTGCGTCTGGAATTTCGAGCCGAAAAGAACGCCGACAGCGGGTTGTTCGTGCGTGCCCCGCAGTTGCAGGTGCGGGATTACCCCTTGGCGGGGCCGTACAAGATGCTGAAGAAGTACAAGCCGCAAGATTGGAATGAAATCGTCGTAATTGTGAAGGGGAAAGTCGCCCATTGCACCTGCAACGGCGAAGTCCTGGAGGCCGCGTTGAAGCTACCCGAAACCGGCAGCATCGGCCTGGAAGCGGATCGCGGCCAGATGGAGTATCGCAACCTGCGGCTGAAGGAGACGAAGTAGCACTCCCGACGCCAGAATCGACGTAAGTCGGAATTCGCGAGGCTCGAAAACCGTTTTTTCGGGTGTTTTTTCGGTTTTTGCGACCAAAAACGCCACTCGGGATCGAAAAACGCCGTTCTGTTACCTCGATGGTATGCGGTATCTCGAACGCAGATCGCGGTTTGCGTCGAGAGTGAGCGGATCAATAACCATCCGACGATCCGTTGCTTCTCGCCGTTTTGCGACCGTTTGCGACACTTTTGCGTCGTAATGCGACATTTCTGTGTCATTTGCGCGCACTTCTATGTCATTTGGCGACACTTTTGCGTCACTTCGTGCGCGACGCAAAAAGTGACTTACGTCAGATCGCGTTTCACTTTTTGACTGTTGGCATTCGTGTGGGTGGCTGCGACCTTGGACGACAAAACATTGCGAGAGAATCGCCATCCGAAGTCCTATCATACTGGCAACTGATGGAGGGTTTGCGATGTGGGGTAGTCACTTCCGGCAAGCGTGGGGCGTCGTCCGGGCACTTTGGAACACCGATGCTTCGCCGGAAGGTCTCGAAGTCGCGCTCGCCGACCTGCGCGACAAAGTCCCGGCACCGATCATCTGGCTGTTCGGAAAGACGCAAACGGGCAAAACCTCGATCGTGCGGTACCTCACCGGTGCCGACGATGCCGCCATCGGCAACGGCTTCCAGCCTTGCACGAAAACGAGCCGCAAGTACCCCTTCCCCATCGCCGAAGCCCCGCTTTGCACGTTCCTCGATACGCGCGGTTTCGGCGAACCCGGCTACGATCCGGCGGAGGACATCAAGGCGTTCGGCAACGAAGCGCACGTCATGGTTGTGACCGCGAAGCTCACCGACCTCGCACAAGGCAATCTTCGCGAAGGACTGAGCCAAATTCGTGCGGCGAACCGTTCGCGGCCGATTATTCTCGCACTGACGTGTACCCACGAAGCCGACCCGACGAAACCGCACGAACAGCCGTACCCGTTCGTCGATGTCGTGCCGAATCCGACATCGGATGACCCCGTTCGCCGGTTGATCGCCGAACACGCCCGGCAATTCGATGGCCTCATCGATGCCATCGTGCCGATCGACCTGACGAAGCCCGAAGAAGGTTACACCGACACCGATTACGGCGGCGAACATCTCAAACAAACGATCTTGCGCTTCCTGCCCAAGGCGTATCGGCAGTCGTTGGCGCGTGCCTCCGAGTTGACGACCACGCTGAAGGATTTGCATCAGAAACATGCGGGGCCGGTGATCCTCGGCTATTCCTCGCTGGCCGCCACGGCAGGGGCGATCCCGATCCCGTTCGTCGATCTGGTACTGTTACCTGCCGTGCAAACGCGGATGGTTTACCATCTCGCGAAGATTTACGGCCAGGAAATGTCCGCGGTGCGATTTCTCGAACTCGCCGGTTCGCTCGGCATGGGTCTGCTCGCTCGGCAGGCGGTTCGCGAAGTGGCAAAGTTCATCCCGTTCGTCGGCTCCGTCGTCGGTTCGAGCCTGGCGGCGGCTTCGACGTATGCACTTGGGCGCGCCTTTTGCTACTACTATGAAGCGGTCCATAGTGGCCACATTCCCGATGCCGCGCGATTGAAGGGTTTCTATCAAGATGCCCTCCGCGATGTCGAACAGCGTTGGAAAACCGAGGCGAAGTGATGACGAAGTATCGGATCCTCTGCATTGCGATACTTATCGTCGCTCCGTTTGCGTTTCTATCGATTGTGGGCGGATATCACCTCTGGATTTCGGGTTGGACGTTTATCGCCTGGTGGCCGATGGCGGCCTCGCTGACGCTCGCTTACGGTCTCGGCTGGTACTGGACGCGGCGCAAATCCAGTTTGATGCCGAAGACCGGCGTCGATGCCGCTCCGAGTTACTGGACGGATCGCGACCGCGAAGCCTGGAAGCTCATCGAGGCACGCGGGGCGACGGTTCTGCGCATTACGCCCGAACAAATGGCCGACAACAAACGATACGCCGACGATGCCATCGGGATGTCGATCGATGTCGCGCGCATTTACCGACCCGGTGCCAAAGAACCATTCGGGCACCTGACGTTACCCGAGATTCTGGCGTGCGGCGAACTCATCATGCACGACTTGACGAAGAAAGTGAACTCGTACATACCCGGTAGCCACATCTTTACGGTCGATCAGTGGAAGCAGGCCCGCCAAGCGATCGACTGGGGGCAACGCGCGTGGAATCTGTCGTGGCTCGCACGCATGGCGGTCAACCCGCTCAATGCCGGCGTGCAGTTTTTAGCCTCGAAGGCGAGCGGTTCGGTACTCGATCGCGTCCAAGAAAACGTGATGGTCTGGTTTTACACCGCGTACATTCACGAAGTCGGTCGGTATCTCATCGAGTTAAACAGCGGACGATTGAAGGTCGGTGCCAAACGCTATCTCGAACTCCTTGCCGCACACGAAGCGCCTCCCGTCGATGGTTCGCCCGAACCCACGGTACCCACGGCCACCGCTTCGCTGACTGTGGCCGTGATCGGTCAAGTCAAAGCGGGGAAATCGAGCCTGATTAACGCGATGCTCGGCGAACAACGTGCGATCACCGATGTCGTCCCCGTTGCGACTGGCGGCACGCGCTACGAGCTAAAGAAGCCGGGTATGCCGGGTTTCGCAGTCATCGACACATCGGGTTACGGTGCAGGTGGCCCATCGGAAAGTGAATTTGAAGATGCGCATCGTGCCGCCGAAGCTGCCGATGTCATTCTCCTCGTGAGTCACGGCCGCACCGCCGCACGGCGTGCCGATGTCGACATGATGGATCGCCTCATTAAGACGATTGCCGGTCAACCGCATCTGCGTATGCCGCCGGTGGTCTTGGCGTTATCGCACGTCGATCTGCTATCGCCCGCAGCGGAATGGGCACCGCCATACGATTGGCTGCGTGGCACGCGCCCAAAGGAACTGCAAATGCGCGAGTGCGTGAAAGCCGCACAAGACGTCTTCGGCACGCGAATATCGACCGCCGTGCCGATCTGCGCCATGATCGGCCGCGAGTTCAACGTGCAAGACGGTCTGATCCCTCAACTCGGCGGCGTCCTCGACGATGCCCGCGGCATCATGCTCCTCAAACTCCTCCACAAAGAAGGCTCCGCCGATTCGGGCCGCAAAGCGATCCATCAACTATTGCAAACCGGCCGCGAAGCACTCAAAATCCTCTGGGAAAGTGCCAAGAAATCGTGATCGAATTAGAATTAGCCGCGGTCCGAATTAGCCGCGACGCGCAGTCCTCGTAGCGGAGCGCGTGCGCTTCACCCAATATCGCAGCGCACGCGCTCCGCTACGCAAAGCCTCCGCGTCGCGGCTAATTCGGATCGCGTCGCGGCGAATTCGGATCGCGTCGCGGCTAATTCGGATCGCGTCGCGGCGAATTCGCCACGCGCTCGGCGATTTTTCGTCCGTTCGTAACCGTCGCGCCAACGATTCCTGCAACCGATTCGTAACAACTATCGAAGATCGTGAAATTAACTTTGCCAGAACCGTCGGTGGCAGGTTAAGATTAAACTTGGTAGATTCTGAGTATTCGTTTGAATTCGTCCATCAGGCTCCGTCCGCATCACGGGGAGTAATACCATGGCCAGCAGCTTTCACGTTCCGTGTCCGAGTTGCGAGGCAAACGTCCTCGTTAAAAACTCCGGCATGATCGGCAAGAAAATCGACTGCACGAAGTGCAAATATCGCTTCACAGTCAGCGATCCGGACGAAGCCGCCACCGACACCGCCGCCGTTGCGGATGAGGAAACCGGCGGCAAAAAGAAGAAGAAGGGCAGCCCCATGCTGCTCGTCGGCGTCGTGCTCGGCGTCCTCGCCGTCGGCCTGCTCGGCTACGGGGCGATGACCGTATTCAGCGGCGACGACAAGCCGGCTCCTGCAAAAGGGCAACAAGCGCGAGCGATTACGCCACCCGTCATTCCGCAGCCCGTTCCCGTAACTCCCGATCCGATGGGCGACCCCGCCGATCCTGCCGACCCGATGAAGGTTGGCAAGCCGATGCTCGATGGGGTTGTCGGCAAGCCGGTCGATCCCCAAGTTCCCAACAAGGTCGAAGCTCCCGTTGCCGTGGCGGCCGGTCAACTCAAAGACCCGACGAACATGCTGCCGAACGAGACGCAGGCGCTGTTGCGTTTCAACATGGATCGGCTCACGAATACGCCGTTTTACGCGACGTTCTTCGACAATCAAACGCGCGATTTCTTCCGCAAATCGATGCAATTTGAAGCGGGAGATATTTCCACGGTGCTGCTGGCACTGGTCGGCCCCGACCGCGACCCGTTCGTGTTGATTCGCACGAAAGTACCGGTCTCCAGCCGCACGATGATGGACCGAATGGACCTCGAACTCGGCCCGCAATCGCCGATGAACGGGCGGGCGTATTCGATCATCAAATCGAACGCTTTTATCTCGGCAATCAGCCGCACACTTTCGAGCGAAAGCCTGCTCGGCCAAACGGGTATGCCCGTTACCGACGAAGACAAAAAACGTTGGCAAGAGAAGCCGATCGCGCTCAACATCTACGACAGCCAGACGATTATCATCGGCGAAGTCAAAAACCTCGAACGTTGGTTGAGCGACCTCAGCAAAGACGGTGGATTGCCGCCGTTTCTATCCGAACTGACACCGAACGAGCCACCTCCCGCCGCCGCCCCACCGATGGCCGCCGATGGCGCACCGATGGGGCCTCCGATGGGACCAATGGGGCCGATGGGGCCAATGGGAACGAGGCCGACTGGCCCTCCGATGGGAACGCGGCCGATGGGGCCTCCGATGGACGGACAACCGGGCGCGGCGGCACCGAAGCCGAAAGTGAAGCTATTTACCTCGATTCCGACCTATCGGACGGTCAAGCCCGAACTGAAACGGATGTTGAATCGCCTCGAAGAAGACGATGCGAATCCGCCCGCGGTGCTGTATGCCGACATGCTCGATCAGCGGGTTTACAACCGCGACTTCCGCTCCGTTTACGACAGCATCGGTGCCATTGTCACCCAAATCGTCGACAAAACGAAGGTCATGGGAATTGCGATCACGAAGTTCCAGAAAGACAAAGTTTCGGGCATGTTAGCCTTCGATTTCGTCTCCGCAGAAGATGCAAAAACCGTCGCGAACGAGCAACTCGCACCGATATTGAACATCTTGAAGTCGCCGTTGGGCTTGTTACTCGGCTCGCCGATCGACGTACGAAATAACGCGAGCAGCGACGGCGGCTCGGGCGGAACGAACTCGGGCGGATTTGGTGCGGAAGGCGGTCCAATGGGGCCGATGGGGCCAATGGGAACGAGGCCGATGGGGCCGATGGGACCGATGGGGGGAGGAGGGCGATCCGGTGGCAAAAGCGGCATCGGCGGTATCGAGGAAGGCCCCGGTAATCCGATGGGACCGATGCCAGGGTCGGGTCCAAACGCTCCCGGTGGGGCCGCAAACTCGCACATCGACATCACCGTTACCGACACCCTCGCGGTGATCGATCTCGACATTTTGTGGAAGGAATCGCTGTTTAACGACTCGATTCAACCCGCTGTCGTCGTGGGTGCCTCGCACATGAAAGGGCGCATGGCGGTATTATCGGGTGCGACGACCTGGCACAACTTGGCCGCCACGATCCCAGCGATGGCCACCGACAAGAAAATGTTCCCGGTCGGTACCTTGCCGCGCGATAGCCGACCGGAGCGATACGGGCTGCCTTACTCGCCCGATCACCGCGTGAGCTTCATGGTGAACCTCTTGCCCCACCTCGGTCGCGGGGCGCTTCGCCAGTCGATTCAGGATCAGAAGTTTTCTTGGTACGCTAAGGAAAACGATTTGGCCGCGACGACGTGGGTGCCAGAGTTCCTGGTACCGTACTACCCGCAATCGTCGTGGCGCGCGTCGTCGCCACTCGTTCCGAACAAGACTTTCGGTGCCACGAACTACGTCGGCATCACGGGGTTGGGTCTCGATTCCGCACGTTACGATCCGAACGATCCGGTACTCGCGAAAAAGGTCGGCATCACGGGTTACGATTGGGGATCGAAGCCCGGCGAAATCTCCGACGGGATGTCGAATACCATTTACATGATTCAAGTGCCGCCCGGCCACCAACGCCCCTGGATCGCAGGCGGTGGAGCTACGCTGCAAGGCGTCGATGAAAATGCAGCGAATCCCGTTTCGGATTTTGCGAGCGTCGGCCCCGATAAGAAACGCGGCACGTATGCCCTGATGGCCGACGGTTCCGTTCGTTACGTGACCGAATCGATGCGGCCAGAAGTCTTCAAGGCGATGGTCACCCGTGCGGGAGGCGAAAGCCTCGGCAACCTCGATCAGACGGCCCCGCTCGTCGCGCCATCGAAGCCGCTGGATGCGGAATTGAGAGGGGCCGCAGCCACGGGAATCGCACCCATCGCACCGAAGCCAGCCGAGCCGAAAAAGGATGAGAAGAAGTAACAGCAAATCGTGCAGAAACGCAAAAATGGCGAGTCGTGATACGACTCGCCATTTTTTTTGGGTCCGCATTAAGGAGTGATGTCACACGCTGACGCCGAGCAATCGCTTGACGTTCTCCCGAATCTGCGCCGCCTCCGCATACTGGTGTTTCTCGGCCGTGGCGAGCGCCCAGAGTAGATGCTCGCGGGCTATCGGAATGTCCTTTTTGTAGCCCTTGGATAGTAATGCCGTACCCAAGTTGTAACGACAATTCATTTGCGAATGCAAATCATTCAGGTTTTCCAAGATTGGCACGATTTCCCGATAGATACGGATCGCCTCATGAATCTCGCCGCGCTGCTCGAGGATGATTGCGATATTCCCCATAGTCACTGCCTTCTCCCGTACATCACCGAGTCGTTCGTAAACGGGAAGTTCCTCCTCGCGGCGGATGCGTAACGCCTCTTCAATCTGGCCGCGTTTCTGGAGGATGTCGGCGATCTTACCCATCGTCGCCGTCTTCGACCGCACGTCGCCGAGGTCGTGAAAGATGATCTTGATCGCTTCGAGGTTGCGCAACGCTTCGTCGGTCTCGCCGCGTTGCAGGAGGATGTCGACGATATTCCCCATCGTCACCGCCTTCAACCGAACGTCGCCGAGGCGTTCGTAGACAGGAATACATTCGTCGCGATAGATGCGTAATGCCTCATCAATCTGGCCACGTTGCTGGAGAATATCGGCGATACTACCTCGGTAAACTGCTTGATCCGCAAGCAATCCCAACCCGAGAATCGGTTTGAGTGCCTCGTTTTGAAGCATTTGCAACGCACCATCCAAATCCCCCTTCAGTTGAAGAATGTCAGCAATCTTGCGCGCAATCGCTGCTTTCGACCGCACGTCGCCGATGCGTTCGAAGATTACCAATGCCGAACGATAATGTTCGAGTGCCTTCTCCGGTTTACCTTGCGATTGTTCTAACTGCCCCCTCACGGTATCGAGTTCGGCTTTCAACTGTGGCTGCGTATGTTCATCAATTTTATCATTTGCCAACGTATAGGAAGTTTCCGCGTCGCGCCGGTTCCCTTCTTGAAACTGCAAGTAGCCGCGAACGAATTCCAACGCTCCTGGATTGCCGTTTCGTTTGGACGACATTTCGTAGATCGCGATTTGGCCGCGGGCTTCGTCGAGTTTCCAGTCCCATGTGGCTTTCAATGAAGCAAAAAGATGTTCGTTGCCGAGTGCAGTGAGTAGCTTGGCATCGGACTCTGGCGTCCCCGACGGGCTGGAATATGTCCGGTTCGAGTCGAACGAACGAACGAGGGGGGAAAAAACGGTTTCGCCCGGTTGGATCGTACACCAGTACCCGACGAAATCGCAGAAGTCGGGGGCTTGCGACTTCAATTGATATTCGAGCCGAGTCGGAATGTACAACACCCAAAAACAGGGGTAATCGCGGGTGAGGGCATCGCGTTGGACGTTGAGTTGGCGGAAGAGCGGAACTTCATCGTCTCGCTTCCGTTCGCTGAGCGGATCGACACCGTGAAGGAAAAAGATCGTGTTCTCTGTGGCCGCAACTTTGCCGATGGTTTGATCGAGTTCCAACCAAGGATTGTCGAAGGTGAATCGCCCGAGATTCACTTGGTGCATTTGTGCCTGCACGCGCTCGCATTCGACTTGAAACCACGCGACGACGTCTTCGAGGCCATTGGGCCGTTCCCCTCGAACGACGACCATCGCGAACCCTTCGCCGATCATTCGCTCGATGAAACGACGGAGCGGTTTCTCATCCGCAGGGTCGAACGGCGAGACGCGATTCGACCGTTCGCGAACCAATTCGATGTCGTCGATTGTGGTCATGTCTCGAGGATTCCGAGTTCGGATTTGGCCTTCTTCAAGGCCTTTGCAAAGCCCGGCATTTCGGCGATCAACGGGTGAACGTCGTACCAGTTTTCGCCGTTAAACTGAAAGGCGAGCCGATAGTAAAGCAGATCGAGGCACTTCGGATCTTCGGTGAGATCCTTGGTGGCGGCGAGTTTTGCGAGTGCGGACCAATAGCCACTGATATTAATTTGGTCGCGTAAACTTGATCGTTCTTTCACCACAACGTACTCGACATCTTCGATGGTAATCGTTTTGCCATTTGCGACGAGCGTAGCCTGCCGTGTGAAGTCGATCAGTTCACGAACCGATCCGCCCGAAGCCAGAACGAGTCGTTCTATTGCCGCGGGATCGGGGATGAGCCGATCGAGATCCATTCGTTTTCGGAGAACGTTCAGCAGTGGTTCGTATCCGGGTGGCCCTACGATTTGATAGGGATCGCGGCGATTGCGAAGTTTGGGACTCGGCAAAATGAACGTTCGGTAGAGGCCGGAAAGACGCTCGCTTATCGGTCGATAAATCAGGGACACCGGCGGAGTCACGAGAAAATTAGCACGTAGCGATTTGAGGATATCCGGCTCGCCAGCAAGAAATTGATCCATGGGAACCGGTTTGTAGCGGTCCATATTGTCGACAACAATTAGAAGTTGCCGCGCTTCGGTTTTGAGAATACCCGCTGCCGCATCCAACAAACTGTTGACCGCACTCAATAGCGCACCGGGGAACTTACGCACGACCGATTTGAAGCTCGTTTTGTGCTCACTTTTGCTTTTAACCAACGATGAAAAGCTGGCGAATAGTTTCGCGTAAAATGGAATCTCGAACTTGGCTTCGATTCCCGCCTTCACAGTGGTCACGTAATCCGTGCCGAGCGAGGAAGACTTGGTCGCTTCGGAAAACCAGTCCTCGACCGGGATCAACACCGCAGGGGAAATCGGCTTTTTAACGACTTCGCGCATATGCTGTTCGACGGCACGACAAAGTATCAGCAAGAAATCTTCGACGTCGAAACCATCCGAATCGAATTCCGTATTCGCAAGCAGGTGAATCGATTCGTATCGGCTTTTCAATTCGTGTTCGAGCCGCAACAGTTCGGTCGATTTGCCGACGCCACGATGCGAGGCGAATATCGCAAACAAGAATTCGTCGCCTTTCGCTTCAAATTCCTTTTTGAGCAACGAACGCCCTTGGTCGCCACGCGCAGTCGCGAGGTCCACGTACCACGGATCGCCCTCGCACAGCGGCACGTCGGGGAGCAGATTTTTCGTGGCGTCCGACAACGATTGCGCAGGATGCTTGCCAGCCATATTCGATCTCCCCATTCTCTCGTCATCTTAGCAGAATGGGATTGTTAGAACTGCATTCTGAAAAGAACCCTGCCCACGGAGGATCGTCCGTGGGCAGAGTTTAGCGAGTTGTGAAGTGCGCGGGTCTTACCCCGCCATCTCTTCGGTCAGGTTGGCGTTCGTGTAGACGTTTTGCGAGTCGTCGTTGTCGTCGAGGACTTGGATGAGCCGAAGGACTTTCTTGCCGGTTTCGACGTCGACCGTGGCGAGCGTCTTGGCGAGATTCTTCACTTCGGATACCGTCGGCTCGAAGCCGGCGGCTTGCAAGGCTTCGAGAACGGCACCGAACGCAGTCGGGTCGGTGGTGATTTCGTAGACGCCGTCGATGTTGGCGACATCCTCCGCACCCGCTTCGAGTGCGGCTTCGATCACTTTGTCTTCGTTCGGATACGCCTTCGCGGAAAGGACGATCAGACCCTTTCGCTCGAACAGGTAGCTAACGCAGCCGGGCAGACCCATGTTGCCACCGAGCTTCTCGAAGGTGCTGCGGATTTCGCCGCCGGTGCGGTTGCGGTTATCGGTGAGCGTCTCGACCATGATCGCGACGCCGCCGGGGCCGTAGCCTTCGTAGGTGATTTCTTCGTAGTTGACGCCTTCGAGGTCGCCGGTGCCCTTCTTGATGCCGCGCTCGATGATGTCTTTGGGCATCGAGACGCTGCGGGCTTTTAAGATCGCGTATCGCAATCGCAAGTTCGTATCGGGGTCGCCGCCACCGTTGCGGGCGGCGATCATGATGTACCGGGTGAGCTTGCTGAAGAGCTTGGCGCGGACGGCGTCTTGCTTGCCTTTGCGGACGGCGATATTTGCGGAGTGACTGTGACCAGCCATGAGTCCCTTCCTATTCTTCCGTCAGGCCCGGATAGTTGCGCATCACGAGGTGGCTGTTGATCTTCGTCACGAGGTCCAAGGCGACGCTGATGACGATGAGCAAGCCGGTACCACCGTAGAAGCTGGCGATGCGGGCATCGATTTCCAGTTCGCTGGTCATGATACTCGGGATGATCGCGATGATGGCGAGGAAAGCAGCCCCGACGTAGGTGATTCGCAGCAGCACCTTCTCCAAATAATCGGCAGTCGACTTACCCGGACGATAGCCGGGGATGAAACTGCCGTACTCTTTGAGGTTGTCGGCCACTTCCTTCGGGTTGAACGTAATCGCGACCCAGAAGTAACAGAACAGGTAAATCAGCACGATGTAGGCCATGTTGTAGACCCAGCCGCTGCCGCGTTGGAAGATTCCTTGCAGCGTGAACGCCCACGACGCATCGGTGAGCGTGCCGATGATGTTGAACAGGAAGCCGGGGATGATGAGCAACGTGCTGGCAAAGATCACGGGCATCACACCGGCGGCGTTGACCTTCATCGGCAGACTCGAACGACCGCCGCCGACTTGGCGACGACCGCGAACGTGTTTCGCCGACTGCGTGGGGATCGAGCGCTTCGCCTTCGTCATCGCAATCACGCCGACGACGACCGCAAGGAACAGGAAGATCAGTACGAGTAATTTCTCGAAACTCACATCGCCCGTCGCACTGCCGAGCGTCAGCAGCGATTCTTTCAGCTTCGTGGTACCGGGTTCGAACAACAGCGTTCCGGTGGCTTCGGGGATGCGTGCGATGATGCCCGACATAATAATGAGCGAGATACCGTTACCGATACCGTATTCGTCGATTTGCTCGCCGATCCACATTAGGAACAAGCAACCCGCGGTCATGATGGCAACGCCCGCCATACCGAAGAAGAGCGGATCGTAGCCCGGAATGAGCAACCCCCCGTCGCCTCCGCTGCCATCGCCCGAAATGAGGAAGCGAATGAACATAATCGACTGTGCCACGCAGATCGGCACCGTGAGGTACCGCGTGTATTCGTTGATCTTTTTCTGCCCCGACTGGCCTTCTTTTCGCAGTTTTTCCAGCGAAGGCACGACGCCCGACGACAGCAACTGCATGATGATCGACGCGGAGATGTACGGCATAATCCCGAGCGCGAAGATACAGGCGTTCGAGAGGTTACCGCCGGAAAACATCGACACGAAACCGAAGACGCGCCCGAGCGTGCCACCGGCCGCATCGCTCATTTTCTCGGCCATCTTCGCCGTATCGACCATCGGCAGGGGAACGTAGTAGCCGATGCGGTACGCGGCGAGGAACATGAGCGTGATGAAGATCTTCCGGCGCAGTTCCGGTATGCGGAAGATCATCAGCAGCTGTTCGGGGGCCAGGCCGACGATCGCGAGCGCGATGCCGACAATGAGGACGGCCCAACTGACTGACGAAGCGACACCAGCTATGAGCAAGCCAATGCCAGCGACGATCAGCAGTGTACCGAGTCCGAGGCCGACACGTCGCAGGTTCATATGTGCGATCCTTGGCAGTGAAAGTCTGTATCGGAAAGACAAAACCGGAATGAAAAAAACCGGAAAGACAAAAAGCGGGCGGGAACTAGCCACAGTCGGCCGTTTCCCGCCCGCCTGGGTCATCCGATGAGTCGGGAGACCGTGCTTAGTTCGTCGTTTTCTTCTTGGCCGAGTTCTTGCCTTGGCCCATCTTCGAACGCAGTGGCGGTCGCGGTGGCGCGATCAGCGTACAGGTGCCACCGGCGGCTTCGATCTTCGCACGGGCACCGGCGGAGAAGTGACCGGCCACAACCGTCAGCTTCTTCGTCAGTTCGCCTTCCGCAAGGATGCGAATGCCATCGAAGGTGCCGACCACAATGCGGCTCTTCTTGAGGGCGGCGGCATCGACGGTCGTTCCATCGTCGAAGACGTTGAAGTCGCCGACGTTCGCGATGGCAAAGTCCTTGCGGAACATGCCGTTCGTGAAGCCGCGTTTTGGCAGGCGACGGTGCATCGGCGACGTACCGCCGATGAAGATCGCGCCCGGCAGACCGGCACCGGCGCTCGCGTATTGGCCCTTGTGACCGCGGCTCGACGTCTTGCCGTGGCCCGAGCCGATACCGCGTCCGACGCGCTTCTTGAGCTTTCGCTTCTGCACGCCTTTAGATAAATTCGTCAGGTCCATTAGAGCGCCACTCCCCGCAGTCGGGCCACATCTTCTTTGGTCCGCAGTTGTTGCAGACCGGCGAGCGTGGCCTTGACCAGGTTGATCGGGTTCGTGCTCCCGTGAACCTTGGTCAGGATGTTTTGGATACCGCAGGCTTGCAGCACTTCGCGCACGCCCGGCCCGGCTTTGATCCCCGTACCCGGACCGGCCGGAACCAGAATCACTTTGCTCGCGCCGTACTTACCGATGACTCGGTGCGGGATGCTATCGCCCCGCATCTGCACCTTCTTGGAACGACGTGCGCTTTGCTCGCCTTCCTTGATTGCCTTTTCGACGGCGGGCGGAACTTCGTTCGCCTTGCCGTAGCCGAACGAGGCTCGGCCGTTCTTGTCGCCGACGACGACGAGCGCGTTGAAGCTGAATCGTCGACCGCCTTTGACCACGCAGGCCGAACGCTTGATTTTGACGACGAAATCGACCATCCCTTGGTCGCGGGAGTCGCGATCGTCGCGGTTCCGGTCCCCTCGCTCTTTTGCCATGACTTACCTCGAAGCACGGGACGATCGATCCCGGGATTATCGCATTTTGAATGGAAGAATATTGTTTCGGGTTACGCCTTCGCGGGCTTTTTCGACTCGCCCTTGACCTTCGGTGCCGCTGCGGCCGCCGGGGCTTTCACTTTTTTCGTCGTCTCTTCGGGGCCGGTACACTTCAGGCCCGCATCGGTGGCCGCACGGGCCAGCGCCTTGACTCGGCCGTGAAAGCGATACGCTCCGCGGTCGAACGCGGCTTCGGCGATGTTGACCGCTTTGGCCTTCTCGGCGAGCTTCTTGCCGATGATCGTGGCGGCGTCGATGTTGCCGCCGTACGTCACATCGCTGCCCTTGTCGTTGCTCGACACGGCGGCCAGGGTGACACCCTTCTCGTCGTCGATGAGTTGGGCGTAAATGTGCTGGTTGCTGCGATGTACCGAAAGCCGTGGCTTCGTTGCGGTGCCGCGAATCGTCTTCCGAACGTGTCGCTTGCGTCGCAACGCACGAATCGCTTTGCTTTTCTGAGCGTCCATTGTTCTGCCTTATCGGCCATCGGCTTGCGCCAGATGGCATTCTCGCGGATATTGAATTCGTTACTTGCCAGCCGAGAAGGACTTGCCTTCCTTGCGGCGGACGGTTTCCTTTTCGTAGCGGACGCCCTTGCCCTTATACGGCTCTGGCTTCTTGCTCGACCGCACTTCGGCGGCGAACTGGCCGACCTTTTGCTTGTCGGGGCCGGATACCACAATCGTGGTCGGATCGGGCACCGTCACCGTGATCTGATCGGTCAGTTCCGGCGTGTGCAAAATGCGGTTTGCGAAGCCGACGGTCAGTTCCACGCCTTTGCCCTTGAGGGCGGCTTGGTAACCGACGCCTTCGATCTTCAGGCGTTTTTCGTAGCCCTTGCTGACGCCGACGATCAGGTTATTCACGAGTGCGCGAGTCGTGCCGTGCAATGCACGCGACATCTTCGCATCGTCGGGGCGAGTGACGGTGATCGTCGTCCCTTCGAGTTCGACCTTAATCAACGGATGGTGCGTGAATTCCAGCTTGCCTTTCGGGCCTTCCACCTTGATGGTGCGGCTCGACATGCTGACTTTCACACCCGCCGGGATTGCGATCGGTTGCTTACCAATACGTGACATTGTCCGAATCTCCGAAGGCTTAAACCGGTCAATCGCCGGGATGCAGCCTCAATCTTGTAGGAATCGTGCGACGATGAGCGAGGCTCACCATACGGTGCAAAGTAACTCGCCGCCGACCTTCGCCTTGCGGGCTTGGCGGTCGCTGAGGATGCCCTTGCTGGTGCTGAGGATGGCGATACCGAGGCCATCGAGCACGCGACGGACTTCCTTGTAGCCTTGGTAAAGGCGTCGACCGGGCTTGCTGGCGCGACCGATGAAGCGAATGACTTTCTCGCCATCGGGGCCGTATTTCAGGTACACCTGAAGCACGACGTGCGCCTGGCTGATGTCGGTCTCTTCGTGAAACTCGTCGACGCCTTCGGCGTTCTTGACGTGCTTCCCGGTGCGGAAACCGATGACGAAGCCTTCGTCGACGAGCACCTTGGCGATCGCGATTTTCATCTTCGTCGCAGGCATGTCTACGGAAGGACGTTCGATATTATTGGCGTTGCGGATGCGCGTGAGCATGTCCGCAATAGGGTCGGTCATCATGGCTGGGGTTCTCCGTTGGGGTTGTTACCAAGACGCCTTGCGGACGCCGGGAATCAACCCACTGCTCGCGAGGTCGCGGAAGATAATCCGGCAGACGCCGAACTTCCGGTACACCGCACGGGCACGACCCGTCAGCTGGCAGCGATTGCGGATGCGAATGATGTCGCGCGGACGCAACATTTTGGTTTTATCGCGTTGTTCTTCGGGTTTCGCGAGTTCGGCTCGGTGCAGCGCCATGGCAGCCATCTGCTGGCGATGGCGTACCATCTTTGCGGTCGTAGACATTTCGGCCTCAGATTCGGCGTACCAGTTCGGGGTCGCAGGCGACAAACCTACGGTGAACCGGCCGTTCCGTGAATTACAAGTTGTATGAACGCTTACCAACTTCAACAACGATATTGCCAGAATCGCACAACTGCCCCGTACGAACGCGGGGCAGTGGCATCGACTTTACGCTTCGCGGAAAGGCATTCCGAACAAACGCAGCATTTCGCGAGATTCGTCGTCGTTGCGGGTGCTGGTGACGAATGTAATATCCATACCCTGCGTGAAGTTCACCTTGTCCGGGTCGATTTCCGGGAAGATGAGTTGTTCGTTGATGCCCATGCTGTAGTTGCCGTTCCCGTCGAAGCTCTTCGGATTGATACCGCGAAAGTCGCGGATCCGAGGCAAGGCGACGTTGACGAGGCGATCGAGGAATTCGAACATGCGACGGCCGCGAATCGTCACGCGACAGCCGATTTCGTTACCCTGACGCAGGCGGAACGTGCTGATGGCCGCTTTGGCCTTGGTGATCTGCGGGCGCTGACCGGCGATCTGGCCCATTTGATCGGCAGCGATCTTCATCTTTTCTTTGTCTTGCAGTGCCTTACCGACACCCATGTTCAAGACGATCTTTTGCAACTTCGGCATACTATGCACGTTGGTGCGACCGAACTTTTCCATAAGTGCGGGAAGGATTTCCTTCGCGAATTTCTCTTGCAGTCGCGTCGGTGCGGCGGCGTGTGCCTTGCTATTTGCCATGATCCGTATTCGCTTTCATCGCGTCATCGGTGGGCATTCGAGTGTGGGTTTCCGTCACCCCGAACGCAAATGACTTGGTTAAATTACTGTTTAGCAACGGTTGCGGGCTTCGGTGCGTATTTTGCATTTGCCTTCGAGAGGCTGCGTAGAGTCGCGCCGCTCTTCTTCGAGACGAGCACCTTCGAGCCGTCTTCGAGATACTTGATCCCGACGCGGGTCGCTTTGTTCGTGGTCGGGTCGATGAGCGCGACGTTCGAGAGTGCGATCGGCATCTCTTTCGAGAGGCGTCCGCCTTGTGGGTTGCCGCGCGAGGGCTTCAAGTGCTTGTAGACCCGGTTCATGCCTTCGACGACGACTTTGCCTTTTTCCGTAAGGAGGCGCACGACTTTGCCGCGCTTGCCCTTGTCGTCTCCCGCGAGCACTTCCACGATGTCGTCTTTGCGAATGTACATTGCTATCGTCCTATGTCGCTCGAAGTCGCGGTTAGCGTCTCGAGAGCGAAACTCTCGTCGGGTTAGACCACTTCGGCAGCGAGGCTGAGAATCTTGCTGAACTGCCCGCGAAGTTCGCGGGGGACGGCACCGAAGATCCGGGTGCCGCGAGGGTTGTCGTCGTTATCGACGAGAACGAGTGCGTTGCGGTCGAATCGCACGTAGCTACCGTCTTCGCGACGAGTGGCCACACGGGTGCGTACGATCACGCCGCGAATGACGTCGCCGGGCTTGACTTCGCCACCGGGGAGCGCCTTCTTGACGCTGGCCTTGATGATGTCGCCGAGGTACGCGACGCGGCGCTTCGAGCCGCCGAGTACCTGGATACACATCACTTCCTTGGCACCGGTGTTGTCGGCAACGTCGAGGAAGGTATACATCTGAATCATGGCAACGTTCTCGTGTGGGCTTTCGCCCGCTATGCGTGATTACTTCTTGGCTGCGGGTGTCACGGCTGGGGCGGCAGCAGGAACGGCACTCCCCGCAACGGCCCCTTCGAGGCCTGCGAGCGTTCGGCTCGGGGCTTTGGTCACGATTCGGACGAGGTTCCAGCGCTTCGTCTTCGACAGCGGGCGGGATTCGACGATCTCCACCGTGTCGCCGAGGTGCGACTCATTCGCTTCGTCGTGAACGTAACATACGGTTCGCTTCTTCATGAACTTGCCGTACTTCGGGTGCTGGACCCGACGCGACAGTTCGACGCGGCGGGACTTATTCATCTTGTCGCGCGTCACGACGCCAGTCAGGGTACGCGGTCCGGTACCGGTCGATTTCGGTTCGGCTGCAACAGTGGTCACGTCAGACATGCGTTACTTCCCCTTGGCGGCCGTTTTGGCGGCGGCCTTCGCGTTGAGTTCGGCTCGTTGGGTTTGGATGGCGGTGAGACGAATCACGACGCGACGGGCTTTACGGCGACCGAGGAATGCTTTCCCAGGGGACGTCTCGTTGATGTTCGCCAAGGCGAGATTCGCTTCGATGGCGGCATCGCCCAGAGCGGCTTCGATCTTCAGTTCGCGACCGCGCTGTTCGGTCTTGACGCGAGCGATATCGCGACGGGCTTTGCGAATTTCGCTCGGCGTCTCGAGGCGATCCGTAGCCGACTGGAAGCGCAAGTTGAACAGGTGCTTCTCGGAGTCTTTCAAAGTCAGCGCGAGTTGCTCGTCGCTTTCCTTACGAATATCGGCAGGCTTCATGAACTCGTCTCCCAACCCTCATCGTGCATCGATCGAATCTTGCGATCCGTACCGCGCTACGAGAGGTTATCCCGGCATACGCCGGGGGGTTGTGTGAAAGTATGTCAAAAGAATCAAATACTCGGCCGACGTGCCACAAAGCGACACTTGAACGGCATCTTGTATGCGACGCGAGCCAGACAATCGCGGGCTGCGGCTTCGGGAAGTCCGCCGACCTCGAACAGAATGTGGCCAGCCTTCACGACGGCGGCCCAGTATTCCGGTTCGCCCTTGCCCTTACCCATACGGGTTTCGGCAGGGATCGCGGTCACGGACTTGTGCGGGAACACGCGGATGTAGTATCGACCTTCGGCCGATACGAACCGGGTCACCGTCACGCGGCCAGACTCGATCGACTCGGCCGAGAGCCAGCCGCCTTCGAGAGCTTGCAGACCGTAATCACCATAAGCAACGTAGTTGCCGCGGTGCGCGTTGCCTTTGATGGCACCGCTATACTTGATCTGCGCGAGCTTACCCCTTGCGACGCCGCGTTGGTTTTTTCTGAACTTGACTCGCTTGGGCATCAGTGACATCGTTGATCTCTCCAGTCAAGAAGTCGCCGTTATTGACCCAGACTTTTATGCCAATGTTGCCTTGAGGGGTCACGGCCTCGGTAAATCCGTAATCGATTTTGCAGCGGATGGTCGACAGCGGCACGCTGCCATCCATACCCTTTTCGCATCGCGCCATTTCCGCCCCGCCGAGTCGGCCGGACAGTTGGACCTTGATGCCCTTCGCTCCGTTTTCCATCGCCCGACCGATCGCGTTCTTGATCGTTCGGCGGAAACTCGTTCGCTTCTCCAACTGCTCGGCGATGTCGTGAGCAATGATCTGTGGATCGATTTCCGGTCGCGTAATTTCAATTGTCTTGATTTCGATGTGCCGACGAATGAGCTTCTCGAGCGCCTTCGTCAACTTGTCGATCTTCTCGCCCTTCTTGCCGATGATCGCTCCGACGCGGCTCGAATAGACGTTGATCGTCACTCGTTCGCGAGTCCGCTCGATGCGGATGTCGGAAATCATCGGGCGCTGTTCTTTGCGTTCTTTGCTGCGCGAGAGGTACTTCGGGATGAACAAACGAATTCTCTGATCTTCGACGAGAAGTTCGGAGAAGTCGTGTTTGCCCGCGTACCATGCACTGCGCCACGGCGTCATGACGCCTACGCGGAAACCGGTCGGTCGGACTTTCTGGCCCATTCTGATCCCTCATCGTGCGAACGGCAAGTGCCGTCGCGTCGTCCGGGTGGTCCCTATAAACAAGCTCGGAGACCAGCCCCGCGAGCCAATGAATTTTTATTAGCTCTTCGCGACTTCGGTCGTTGTTTCTTCTGCATCTGCGACTTCTTCTTCCGGCTCCATCACGGTGACGTGAATGTGTGCCAGACGCTTGAAGATCGAGAATGCGGTGCCGCGGGCACGCGGTTGGATCCGCTTGTACATCGGGCCATCGTCGATCCGGCATTCGGAAATGACGAGGTCTTCGACGTTGCGGCAGCCTTGGTCTTCGGCGTTGCCGACCGCACTCTTGATGACGGCTTCGATGAGCCGAGCACCGCGGTTCGGTCGGAACTTCAGTTGTTCGAGTGCGACGTCCACATTCAACCCGCGAACGAGCTGAGAGAATGGCCGCATTTTGCGTGCGGTGACGTCGGCAAATCGGTGTATGGCTTTGTACTTCATAACTTTGCTACTGGTCGTGTGCTTGCGGTACGCGGGTCGGCCAACTGGGTAACGACGCGTTACTTACCGGGTGCTGCCTTCGCTTTGCCACCGCCGTGGCCCTTGAACGTTCGCGTTTGCGAGAACTCGCCGAGCTTGTGCCCGACCATGTCTTCGGTCACGTAGACTTTTAAGTACGATCGACCGTTGTGAACGAGGAACGTCGAGCCGATGAACTCGGGAACGATCGTACAGTCGCGTGCCCAAGTCTTAATCGGTTCGCGATTTTGACCTTGCTTCACAACTTTGGCGAAGAGTCGCACATCGATGTACGGACCTTTTTTCAGCGACCGACTCATCCCCAGTCTCCCACGACAACTGTGCATCCGCGTCCACTGGCGTACCAGTATCGAACGGATTAATGTAGAAACACGCTCGCAGCATGGCCAGGGATTCTCGTAAGAATCCCATGTTGCCACGAATGATTAGCTACTCTTCTGGAACGGACCAGCGGGTCGGCGACGAACGATCGCCTTGTTCGATGGCTTCCGCTTATCGCGGGTCTTACCACCCTTGGCAAGCACACCACTCGGCGACGTCGGATGGCGTCCACCCTTCGAGCGACCTTCGCCCCCACCCATCGGGTGGTCGACTGGGTTCTGCGACGTACCGCGTTGGTGGGGCTTGCGGCCTAACCATCGCTTACGACCGGCTTTACCCAGGCTCACGTTCATGTGGTCGGGGTTCGACACGCTGCCCATCGTCGCTCGGCACTTGTCGGATACGCGGCGGACTTCTCCGCTCGGCATCGTGATGAGTGCCAAACCTTTATCGCGGGCACCGAGGACGGCCGCACAACCGGCGGACCGACACACCTGACCGCCCTTGCCGGGCATCAGTTCGATGTTGTGAATCGTCATACCGAGCGGAATCTTCGAGAGCGGCATACAGTTGCCGATCTTCGGTTCTGCGGTATCGCCCGACATCACCTTGTCGCCAGCCTTGAGGCCGTCGGGAGCAAGGATGTAGGCTTTCGTTTTCGTCTCATCCGCATACTGGATGAGTGCGATCCGTGCGGACCGGCAAGGATCGTACTCGACGGTGATGACGGTGGCTTCGATGCCATCCTTCTTCCGCTTGAAGTCGATGATGCGGTACATCCGCTTGTGACCGCCACCCCGGAATCGTACAGTCACAATTCCCTGGTTGTTGCGTCCGCCTTTTTTCTTGATCGGCTTCAGCAGGGTTTTTTCGGGTGCGTTGACGCCGGGGTTCGTACACTCGGCGAAGTCCGACACGGAGCCGCCCCGGCGGCCTGCGGATGTCGGTTTGTAATACTTGATGCCCATTGAAATTCGCTCTCAGCTATCAGTGGTCAGCTATCAGCTAGAACCGAGTCTGCATACAATTGGCCAGATCTACGCTGACCACTTGCGAATCAATCTTTAGAAGAAGTCAATCTTGTCTTCGACGTTCAGCGTGACGATTGCCTTTTTCCAGTCCGACTGTTTGCCGGGCTTGGCTCGGGCGCTCGTCTTCTTGCCTTGTCGCGTTTGCGTGCGAACTTTTTCGACGCGAACGTTGAACAACTCTTTCACGGCCGAAGCGATCTGCTGCTTGGAAGCGAGCGGATTCACCATGAACGTGTACGAGTTATAGCGGGTGCTTTGGTGCGTACCCTTTTCCGTCACCAGCGGCCGAAGCACGATCTGGTACGGGCGCAGTTCGATGCCGGGCGTACCGTGTTCGCACGGTTGGCGCATCTCCAGCTTGCGAACATATTTCTTCGGCCTAGGTCGCGTTTGCATGACTTATCCTTGATTCGCCGATCGATTACTTAGCTGCGGGTTTCCGAAGGCTTTCGAGTGCCGACTTCGTCAGAATCAACCGCTTCTGCTTGAGTACGGTGTAGGCGTTGAACTCGCTGGCCGGAAGCACTTCCACGCCTTCGATGTTCCGGGCCGACTTGTATACGTTTTGGTCGAGCTTATCGGTGCCGATCAGCACCGTCGTGTCGAGGAGCGTCAGTTCGCGTTCTTTGCCGGACTTGTCCGTTTTCTTGCCGATCTTTACCGACTTCAGGAAGCCGGTCACTTCTTTGGTCTTCGGTGCGGCGACTGCGAACTCGTCGACGATGATCGCTTCTTTATCCATGAACTTGCTGAGGATCGCCATGCGGGTCGCAGCGCGAACGGCTTGCTTCGGCAGGTGGTATTCGTAGTCGCGTGGCTTCGGGCCTTTCGCGGTACCGCCACCCCGTCGCTTGTTCGTCCGCTTCGTACCGGCGCGGGCGTTGCCCGTACCCTTCTGGCGGAAAATCTTCTTGCTGCTACCGGCGACTTCACCGCGGCGTAGCGTGTGGTGAGTACCGGCTCGTTGGTTGGCTTGGTACATCAGGCACACATCGTGCAGCAACTGGCGGCTAATCTTGCCACCCTTCGAGAACTCCGACGGGTCGATCTCGACCGTGCCGACTTGATTACCGAGTTTGTCGACGATCGGCACGACGAGCTTGCCCACCGCCTCGTACATGAGCGGCAGGTCGGCAGGCTGTTCGGTCGTTGCGTATTCGGTGGACATTGCTCTTGCCTTACGTAGCCGGTGAGTCGCTTCTAAATTCCGTAACTGGCTTCGTCGTTTGAGACGAAACGACCCGCATGGGTCTCGGCGTTATTCATCCTCGAGGACGATCCATCGTGCGATCATCCGAAGATGGCCGGGCCCTTGCGGGCAGTCGAACCGCGCTTTATATGGCGCGGCGTTCACTCCGTCAATTCCCCGCGCCGATAACGCGGATCTTGATGTCCACTCCGGGTGGCAAACTCAGGCCTTTGTTCAAAGCCTCGATCGTCTTGCCCGTCGGCTGGAGGATGTCGATCAACCGTTTGTGCGTTCGGATTTCAAACTGCTCTCGCGACTTCCGGTCGATGTGCGGGCTACGGAGAACCGTATACCGTTCGATCCGGGTCGGGAGTGGGATCGGCCCGTGGACTTCGGCCCCGGTTTGCGTCGCCGTTTGTACGATTTCCGCCGCCGTCCGATCGAGGACTTCGTGGTCGTAACCTTCCATCCGGATGCGGATTCGTTCGTTGCCGGTGCCCGCCATGCCGACCTTCCTGCTTCGCTCGCGTAGTGTCCGTCATCCCACCGTAAAGTACGGTACAGGAAGGTATGGTTTTAGAGTAAACGATGAAGTCGTCAAGCAAATGCGCCAAAAACGCGCAGATTTCCTCCCAAATCGCGCCGTATTGTCGCTAACCAGCCACCGTTTCGCGCGATGACTATCATGACTCTGGAGGACTACCATGCGAATTCTCGCGATCGCCATTGCTCTCGTTTCGTTTGCCCCCGCGCTGCGTGCCGACGACGATAAGCCGCTCGGCTACCCCGTTCCCGCCGTGTATCCGACGCCCGATGGCAAGCACGCATTCGTGCTCATTCCGCCGGTGTCGACGAATCCGAAACGCCGCGAAAATGCTCAACAGCAAGCCCTTCGCGAGAAATATCCGACGAGTGGGATGTACGCGCCGAACGTCGAGAAACCGCTCTGGACCGTCGATTGGTACGCCTACGATGCCTTCCCTGCGAACGATGCGATTCACGTCGTGCGCATCCACGGTGACAGCCTACTGTCACGCCACTTCATCGGCGGTAGACGCCTGCCCGATGAAAAGGTTGCCGAGCAAATTGCGGCACCGGCGGTGAGCTTCTACGATTCCGGAAAATTGATCCGCACCTACTCGGTTCGCGAGATCGTCGGCAACCCCGATGCTCTGCCGCATTCGATCGAAGACGTGCTCTGGATGGCCGGTGCCGTCATCACCGTCGACGACAAACAGTTCGGCCTGACTACGCAAGATTCGCGGCAATTATTCTTCGAATTGGAGACGGGCAAAATCGCAATCAACCGCGAAGCGGGGCTAGGAAATGCGCAAGTTTGGGTGATCCGATTATCGCTACTCGCACTCGGAATTTCACTGCTCGTATTGCTCGGTGTGTTCATTTATCAGCAGCGAATGAAGCCTTGAGGAGCGGTCAGCTATCAGCGGTCAGCTATCAGCCAATCGGGTTCTGGGTGTTTTGTAGCTGGGGTCTGTGACCCCGGCTACGGCTCCCCGGCCTCATAGAGGCCAGCTACAAAAGCCAATCGGTTCTGGCTGACTGCTGATCGCTGACTGCTATCATCGGCTCCCCCGGCCTCTATAGAGGCCAGCTACAAAAGCCAATCGGTTCTGGCTGACTGCTGATCGCTGACTGCTATCATCGGCTCCCCCGGCCTCATAGAGGCCAGCTACAAAAGCCAATCGGTTCTGGCTGACTGCTGATCGCTGACTGCTATCATCGTCGCCTTCGCATCGCTCGCAATTGCAGCGCGATCAACCCGATGACGGCGACGGCGAACGCGATGCTGACGGCGATCAATTGGGGCTGCGTCAGGCCGAGGTCGGCGAGCGTTGGTTCTTTCTTCGATTCGTCGGGAATCGCGAGCGCAACATCTTCTTGTGGGACCACCGCAGGTAGCCCGGCCACGCGGCGTTTGATATCCGCACGACGTTCGACCAATCGCGTGCGATTCGATTGCTGACGCGATTCGACGAGACTATCGAACAGCCGTTCCGCTTCGCGAAACCGCCCTTCCCTCGCATATAATTCCGCCAGCAACCAGAACAAACGATTATCGTCCGGGTGCCACAACAGTAGCTGTTGCACGATGGCAATCGCGTCGGGTGGCGGCTCCGCGAACAGCGGGAAAACCGCTTCCTGGGCAGTCGGCGTTTTCGCGTCGGCCTCGCGGCGATGGATGCGCAACCAGTCGCGATAATACGTCCGTTCGAGTTTCGCCAACCACTTGCGTTGCTCCGGAGTCGTGCCCGCCAGATCGCTCGGCGGTGTCAATTCCAACTGGATTTCGTGCCAATTTGCGGCTTCGGCCCATTCGCCGCGGATTGCGAACAGGTGCGCGAAGTTCGCGACGATCCGGTAATCGGGTTGCCGTTCGCGGGCCAGTGGTGCGAGCGTTGCGCGGGCTTCGTCGTAGAGCCGTGCGCGCATCTGGTCGGCCGCGCGGCCCGCAATCGTGGCGGGGGTCGTCGCCGGTTGACGCAGCCGAAGGAGTGTCGTTTCGCGGTCGGGATTTTTGCGATTTGGGTTCGGGTCGCCGACGTTCGCGAGTTGGCCGAAGAAGATCGTCGCGAACTGCCCGCTGTTGTCGGCGTTGTACGAAAGTTCCTTGGCGCGGCCGTCGGCCTCGATCGCGAATGGACACTTTTCATACGGCGAATACAGCCCCGCAACGGCCGGCATCGCCATCGCGCCGACGAACATCAGCGAGAACGAAAATCGCGCGACCGATGACACCATCATGTCAGTTTTTACTCGCGTCATGGGTACACGTCACGTTGGTGCTGATGCCGCCGCGCGGCGTCCACTTCGTTACCACAGTACAGCGTACCGGCTTCGATGCCGTCACGAAATCGTCGAGCAACCGGTTGGTGACTTGTTCGTAGTAAATGCCCTGATTGCGGAACCGTTGCAGGTACAGTTTCAGCGATTTGAGTTCCACGCAGACATTGCCGGGCGTGTACGTGTAAACGATCGTGCCATAGTCCGGTTGGCCGGTCAGCGGGCAGACGCTGGTGAACTCCGGGCAGATGATCTCGATCGTATAATCGCGTCCGATGCTCGGATTCGGGAACGTATCGAGTTGGTCGGCCGAAGGCGTTTGCGTGAAATCCATGCGGGAACCCGGTGCGAGTGCGTTTATCTGCTATCAGTCTTAGGCCGATACGTGCAGCGATTCCACGTCGGTATTTTGTCGACTCCGGAATTAGCCGCGACGCGCAGGCTTTGCGAAGCGGAGCGCGTGGGATGGGAACTTTCATCCGACACGTGGCCTGGGGCTATGTCCCAACTTCAAGAAAACCGGCGGGAAGGTGAAGTCGAGCGCGACCCGCAAGGGGAAAAATCGCGCGGCCACGGCATTGCGATTAGCAGCGTTATCGTTGATGCGAAGCCAGAGTTACCTCGGCGCATATTTGCGTCGGCAGCGTTCGCGACTCGGCGCGCCGAAGGCGATCACGGCGATGGCCCACAAGCTCGCTCGCATCTTGTACAATCTGATGCGATACGGCGTCGAGTACATGAAAAAAAACGAAGTCGAGTACGCCGATCAAGAGCACGCGCGTCAAGAAAAGAGTTTCCACCGCAGGGCAAGAGAGTTGGGCTACGAGGTCCACCGCCCACCCACGACAGACGCCGAAGCGATGCCGGTGCCAACGGTAGCGTAGCGGGCGAGTGACGAGACGGAATTGACAATTCGGAATGAGTTGCTGCTTCGGAAAATGCGAGGACGGCCCCCGCAACCGGTGCGCGCCGAGGTGGATGAAGAGCACCAATCACAGCGGTGGGTTAACGCTCGCCGCCTGGGGAAGTTCCTGTGGCGGCTGGCCCACCGGAGCGATGCCACAGCTCCTCAAACTCTGAATGAGCCACACGACGAAGGTCGATAGGCCCCTCGCCGTCGAGCCACTCCGGCTGATCCGTGACTATATACCGCTCTGCCTTCTGGCCGTTGGGGAGAATCTACTCACCATACGCGAGACCGATCGGGTTTTCGATGTTGAGGGGCAGCTGGGTGCTGCTCTCGGCCCGTCCGATGGTCTGCTGCCAGACCAGGATTTCCTTGTCTCGCGTGGCGTCGAACACTTTATAGGTCACTATCAAGCCAGGGGTGTGGGGGGCGAGAAAGTACGTCTCCCCCGGCTCCAGACCATCAAGCCCCTCGAACACGTCGGTCCGCTGGACGGTGCACCGGTCGTTACTAGTCTTCGTACGTACCAGCCCGGTCGCCACGGTGCTAACCTCAAGTGTGGTTGCGCGGCGAGCATGGCTGTTGAGTACGTACACAGCCTCGCCGGATTTCAAATCCGGGTCGCAGTCGTAGGTGGGTGTTTGTCCAAGTAGTTGGGTCCGACGCAGTGCCTCCTCCTTCACCCCCCGAAGTAGCTTCCCGTTGTTCCCGTGGGAAGTGTGGCAGTCGAGGCACAACCGAAGCAGGTTGTGAGGGCTATGGCAGCGCGTCTTTGCCCACGGCCGGATGTGAGCGAACTGGTAGTTTGGCCTCTGGAGGCGACACAGCGCGCACAAACCTTGGGCTTCGTAGATGAGATAGCGCTGGACGAACTCGGGCGGGTCGATCCGCTCGGCCCCCGGAAACGCTGACTCCAAGTGGTCCCGGAACGACTGTAGCTCGGCTAACTCGAAACTGTAATCGTCGGCCGAGTCCGATGTATGCAGTTTCCGGCCATTGAACGCATAGGAGACGAAATCGCGTATGAGGAACTCCGGGATCCCTAAGGTCAGGCTGGCAACGTGAAGGCCCCATTGGCATCAAGTTAATTCTACTGTGTCTTCGTCCTTTCTTGCCGCAATGAATTGTGGGATAATCGTTTACATTCGCTCGCGTTTTACGGGAGTCCGTCATGGAAGAACG
>JAYWCL010000022.1:0-22971 GCA_043780595.1 Limnoglobus sp. | reverse complement strand
CGTTCTTCCATGACGGACTCCCGTAAAACGCGAGCGAATGTAAACGATTATCCCACAATTCATTGCGGCAAGAAAGGACGAAGACACAGTAGAATTAGTTGATCGTCAAATCAAAAATGCAGGGAGGGATTTGGTCATTTCCCAGTGAACCTCTGCATCTCATCCCTGAGTGCCGCCTCCGTCATCACTCCCACATGACGTGCCACAACGCTACCGTCCTTGAGATCAGCAGTGCCGGAATGGAAGAGATACTATGGGCCGCAGCAAGGGGCTGGTTCGTGTCCACGTTCACCTTGCAAACCTTGTAATTCTTGGCTAACCCTTCGATCACCGAATTCATCGACCGACACGGAGCGTGGCCTCGACCGGGCAGTAGTCCACCGCCCTCGCCGCCGACTCTTCGACTGTGGTTACTCGCATGTAAGTACCCCACGTTTACCTTCGTACTTGGCCGTCGCTCCAGTACATCTTATCATTTCTGCTACGGTCGCTACGCCCGGTGCGCCTGCGGGGAGGGCGGTTGCCACCCGACGATGACGCCCCACGAACAGAACGGACACCCGATGTCGAACAGCGTCCTCTTTCAGCCATTTGCTCTGCACGACCTCACCCTGCCGAACCGGATCGTCCTCGCCCCCATGACCCGCTCCAGGGCCGGGATCGCACGCCTCTCGAACACGCTCATGGCCGAATACTACGCCCAGCGCAGTTCGGCGGGCCTGCTCGTCACCGAGGCGACGACCATCTCCGAGGAGGCGAACGGCTGGAACGAGTCGCCAGGCGTCTACACCGACGAGATGACCGAGGGCTGGAAGCACACCACCGAGGCCGTGCATGAGAAGGGCGGCGTGATCTTCCTCCAGCTTTGGCATCTCGGTCGGTCGTCGCACAGCAGCTTCCACGGCGGCAAACCCGCCGTCGCACCTTCGGCCATCAAGATCAACGAGCCGACCATCCACACCCCGACCGGCAAGCAGCCGCACGAAGTCCCACGGGCCTTGGAAACGTCCGAGATGCCACGGGTCGTGGAAGACTACCGGAAGGCCGCTGCACGGGCGAAGGCGGCGGGGTTCGACGGCGTGGAGGTCCACAGTGCTTGGCGGGCGTGCCGGAGGGGTACGCTGCGATGGACGGGCGGCGGGCCACGAAGGTCATGGTCCGGCTCTGAACTGAGCGGCAGACGCAGGACATGGCAGCAGAGCGAATCACGCACGCCTTTGGGCGGGGCGAACAGGGTCCAAGGCGGGTGTCACATAAGGAGATCGAGGACGCTTTCGGCGAGGGCAGGAAGGCCGAGTCTATCGACCCGACCCGTTTCGAGGTCCGACCGGACTTGACGGACAACTCGTTTAGCGGCGGAGGGCCAAGGGCGTGGTTCGTGGTGGTGCGGAGGGCAGTGTGACAAACCCACTCTCTGCACTCGTATCCTAGAGGCAGGGGTTGTATCCGACTTTGTATCCGACTTCGGCTTTAGACGTTAAAGGATGAGTGGTCACAATAAATCCCATAACTCGTTGTCTACGAATCATTTGCGATGAGAAAAGCAGAGAGCGGCTTCCAACGGATACAGTGTCCCGGCGCCTCCACTCGAAGCCACTCGCGAACAGTCGCGAGTGGCTTTTTTTTCACCTCTGATCGCATTTTCCACTGGCATCTCCTGGATGAATCCTTGAATACTTGAAGGCCATTCAAGACGATCCTTGGTTCAAGCCGTAGATTTATCATTATCCATCAGCAAGACCGGAGTGACGATCGTGGAAACGTCCAAGCCCACCAAAACCATCTCGCAGGTGTTCGAGGAATTCCTCGCCGACCAAAAGGGCCGGATCAGCACGAAGACCTTCTCGAAATATCAAAGCATCATTAAGCTTTACGGATCGTACCTGGAGAGCTATTGGCCCGGACATGACGGCGAGTACGACGAGGTCACCAAAGCGGGCGGCGAGTATTGCACCACGTACGGGCCGGAAGACGCCATGGACGGGTACAGCGAATTTCTCGGCTACTTCATGCCTCGGAAGGTGATGTGCGGCAAAGACCTCATGCAAGCGGCAGGCACAGTCACGAAGAAGTTGGCGAAGTGGCTGGTCGAGAAGGGCTACGTCGAGGATACCGAAGACGCCCAGGAGCGAGCAGGTGAAGCGGCCAAAGATTTGCCCAACGCCCAGAAAGTTCTCGTTATTCTTAACTCCTACTGCGATGAACGTGCGCCAGCCCAACACGGCGGCGAAATCCAAGATCACTTCAAGATCGACCGTATGGAGCCGGGCAAACTCTGGTTGAATCCCTTGACGTCTGGCAACTCGGTGATCGGGCCTATCTCCGTGCCGAAGGAGGTGACGGCGTTGTGCGGACCGGGGTGGGACATCGGCGGTGTCGTGGCGAAGGTCGGCAAGGGTTGGCAATTGGTCGAGGTCTGGAACGTGTCGCCGTGAGATTGTATCTTCAGCGACGAGGAGCCGAGCAATAGGTACCGTGCCCGGCACCTCCACTCGAAGCCACTTGCGAGTAATCGCGAGTGGCTTTTTCATTGGGTGTTAATACGCCAGCGACAAGCCTAGGTTCAAACCTTGGACCCAGAAGTCGGAGGTCGCGCGGCCGAAGTCGAAACTCGGGCGTTTGCTATTGGCATCGGTTGGCGGTTCGGCAACGAAGCGAATTTGACTGTCGTTGACTGTACCATCGAAGACTTGGGCCGGTCGAACGACGCTGCTGAGCCAGGTGATGTTATACCCGAGTGTGAGGCGGCAATTCGCGGTGATGTTGTACCCCGCGTTCAGGCCGAACTCGCCAGCGGCAGCGAATTTGTTTCGTGCGAAGCGACCGCTGTTGAACGGCCCTGCATATAGACCGGTGTTCTGGACGGGTAAGTCGCCGAACGTGTTTTGCCCGAAGATCTGCACTTCCTGTCGTACGCTACCGATGCCGAACTTCGTCTGCACTTCGACGCTCCAGCCTCTAGAATTCAAGAACAACGACGAGAAACCGAGCTGCGTACCGTAGTAGCGGTTTCGCGTGCGTGCCACGTCGAGAACGGTGTTCACGGAACGGCCGAGATCGAGGTCGGAACGATCGTTGATGACCAGGCTTTCGTCGACTTGCAAGTAGCGGCCACCGAGGAGTAGATCGTTGCGATCCGAGAACATGCGGTACCAATCGATGCGTGCGTTGGCGTCTCCACCGAAGGTTTGCGTGTCGGCGAATACCCGCACGAAACCGCCGTACTGCCCCGGCAAAGCAGAGTAAAGATCTTGCCGAATACCATCGAGTGCGCGCGTGTAACTCCGACTCAAACTCGGCGAGCCACTCGATGTAAAGAACGCACCGTCGGAGGTGCTCGCCAGCGAGAAGAACGACGCATCGATACCGAAGCCACGTTGCGTTTTGTAGCCGCCCGACAAGCGAATACCGCTTTGCGCATCGAACTCGATTTTGCGCTTGCTCGGGTACAACTGCGTGATTTGGTCCGTTGTCAGAGAGTTCGAACCGACGAGCGAATCGGGTATTGTTGTCACGAGTGGAATGGAATTTTGATTGCGCGTGTACCAAACGAGGTAGTCCGCACTGAACCAAAAGCTCGGATCGAACGCCGCTGTCGCGGCCTGATTCCACTGTGAAGCTTCGGTCGTCGTATTTGCATACGAAGGAATGCTGACCGCTGGTGGTGGAGCGCCTTGCGCCGTAGCGATGGCACAACTGCCAAGCGTAGCAATCATCGTGTAGAGAATCGGACGCACGGAGGTCTCCTTACGAACGTGAGGGTATCTCGGCTCAGTAAAAAAAGCGGAGAACGAGGTTCGTACTGCAGTGCTTTTATCGAATGAGAAGTATAGGCAACATGAGCGGAATTTACAGGATGAGCGGATTGCGGCAGTTATCGCTGGTTCGCGTTTCCCATTCTAACGACCCCTTGTTGGCCCGAGTCGGGCGGTCTGACTCTCCGAAGATCCGGAAATCGCAACTTGCAGTCCATGGTGCGACGTGTCACAATATCAATTCTCCCGTTACGCATTCCTGCCGGGCATCCCTCCCATGCGATTCGCGTTTGCTTTGTCGGTTGCAATTGCTGCCGTTTCCGTGGCGGTTGCGGTGGAACCGGCGAAGGTCGATTTCAATCGCGATGTTCGCCCGATTCTCGTCGATAAGTGTTTCAAATGCCACGGCCCCGGCACGCAGAAGTCGGGATTGCGGCTCGACGACCGTGCCAAAGCGATCGCGAAGGAAGCATTTCTGCCCAGCAAACCCGCCGAAAGCGAGATGCTCGCTCGCCTGAAACTGCCCGACGACGATGACACCCGAATGCCACCCGCGACTTCGGGTGACGCACTGACCGCGGCGCAAATCGCGACGCTGACGCGCTGGATTGCGGAAGGGGCCGAGTACGCGCCGCACTGGTCGTTCGCGAAGCCGGTTCGGCCAACGGTGCCGGGCGGTGATGGCCACCCGATCGATCGGTTTCTCGAAGTGAAACGCCACGAACGCGGCTTGAAGCCAGCGGCGATGGCGGATCGTTCGACGCAGATTCGCCGCGCGACGATCGACCTCATCGGGTTGCTGCCGACGCCGAAGGAAGTCGAAGCGTACGCGAATGATACTTCGCCAGAAGCGTATGAAACGCTCGTCGATCGGTTACTCGCGTCGCCGCATTATGGCGAACGTCAGGCGCGACACTGGCTCGACCTCGCGCGATACGCCGACAGCAATGGCTACACCGTCGATGGGGCACGCTCGATCTGGCCGTACCGCGACTGGGTGATTCAGTCGTTCAACGACGATAAACCGTTCGATGCATTCACCATCGAACAACTCGCCGGCGACCTTTTGCCGGGTGCCACGAAAACGCAACAGATTGCCACGGGGTTCCACCGCAACACGTCGTTCAACGAAGAAGGCGGCACCGATCCGGAGCAGTTTCGCGTCGAACGCACGATCGACCGCGCGAACACAACCGGGGCCGTCTGGCTCGGCCTGACGGTCGGCTGTGCGCAATGCCACGACCACAAATACGACCCGGTTTCGCAGAAGGATTACTACCGCCTTTACGCCTACTTCAACAGTTGCGATGAACCGACAATCGCGCTCGGCGGTTCGCCCGATCTCGAGAAGAAGATCGAAGAACTGCAAACGAAAATATTGGCGTTACAGGTGACCGGCGATCTGCCCGGCGTGAACAAGATCAAGGCGGAGATCAAGAAAGTCCAAGGCGCGATCCCGACGACGCTTGCGATCAAGGAGCGAGCAAAACCGCGACCGACGTTCGTGCAGATTCGCGGCGACTTCCTCCGCCCCGGTGAAGAAGTCCAACCCGATGCACCCGGCGTGTTTCTCGTTCGCCCGGCGGGCCGCACGCGATTGGACCTGGCGAAATGGCTGGTTTCGCCGGAGAACCCACTGACGGCGCGCGTCGTCGTCAACCGCTACTGGCAGCAGTTCTTCGGTCGTGGCCTCGTCGAAACCGAAAACGATTTCGGCCTGATGGGCAAGCTGCCGACGCATCCCGAACTCTTCGACTGGCTCGCCACCGAGTTCGTTCGCCTCAAGTGGTCGACGAAGAAACTCCACCGGCTGATCGTCACATCGGCGGCGTATCGACAGTCGTCGTTGCTCAATGCGAAAGTGCTCGAAGCCGATCCGCGAAACGACTTTCTCGCACGGCAAACGCGGTTGCGCCTCGATGCCGAGATCATCCGCGATGTCGCACTTTCGGCAAGTGGTTCGCTCGCAACGAAGATCGGCGGGCCATCGGTGTATCCGCCGCAACCGCGAGAAGTTTTCGCGTTCACGCAGAGCAACCACGCCTGGCCGGAAAGCAAAGGGCCGGACCGCTTTCGCCGTGGCATGTACACGTTCATCTGGCGGCAGAGCCAGCACCCGCTACTGACGACGTTCGACGGGGCCGACGCGCAGACATCGTGTACGAAACGCAACCGCAGCAACACGCCGCTACAAGCCCTCCACATGGCGAACGACCCCGTATTCGTAGAACTGGCGGAGGCGTTGGGGAAGCGGATATTGAAGGACGGCCCGAAAGACGACGCCGGGCGATTGACGTTCGCGTACCGCATCTGTTTCAGCCGCGAGCCGACTGCCGCCGAGAGTGCGCGATTGCTCTCGTACATCCGCGAACCGCACGGCACGCCGGAGAAGAGTTGGACCGCCGTGGCACGGGTGCTGATGAACCTCGATGAATTCATCGTCCGCGAATAATGCGATTCCCAATAAGGCCACCCGATGAACGCACACTTGCTCCACGACACGCGCCGTCACTTCTTTCGCGATTGCGGCGTCGGCGTCGGATCGATGGCGCTCTCGACTTTGCTTTCGGGCCAATCGTCGGCGGCGAGTGTCAGCCCACTGACACCGCGGAAGCCGCACTTCCCCGCGAAGGCGAAAGCGGTGATTTACCTGTTCATGGCGGGCGGGCCATCGCAACTGGAACTGTTCTCGCCGAAGCCCGAGTTGAACAAACTCGGCGGGCAGAAGGTGCCTGAATCGTTCACGAAGGGTAAGCGTTTCGCGTTCATTAAAGGCGATGCGAAACTGCTGGCGTCCGCACGGAAGTTCGCAAAGTACGGCGATTGCGGGATGGACCTCAGCGAACTGTTGCCGCACCACCGCGAGATCGCCGACGATGTCACGTGGATCCGCAGCATGAAGACCGACGTTTTCAATCACGGCCCCGCGAAGGTGTTCATGAACACCGGTTCGCCGCAGTTCGGTCGGCCGGGCATGGGCGCATGGGTGACGTACGGCCTCGGTTCGGAGTCGCAGAATCTGCCCGGTTTCGTGGTATTGCAGTCGGGGCCGCGCGGGCCTCGTGGCGGCGCGGCGATGTGGTCGAACGGGTTCCTGCCATCGGTGTATCAGGGCGTACCGTTCCTGAAAGGACCAAGCCCAATCCTCGATTTGTCGTCGCCGATGGGCATCAATTCAAAACAGCAGGGGGCGTTCGTCGATACGGTTGCGGACTTGAACCGTTTACGTTTGAAAGAAGTCGGCGACCCGGAAATCGAGACGCGCATCGCCGCCTACGAGATGGCGTACCAGATGCAGACTGCCGCGCCGGAACTGATGGACATCACGCGGGAAGACAAGAAAACGCTCGCGGAATACGGTGCGGAACCGGGCAAGAGTTCGTTCGCGAATAACTGCTTGCTCGCGCGGCGGCTCGTCGAACGCGGCGTGCGATTCGTGCAGCTTTACCACACCGACTGGGACCATCACGGCGGTACGATCGACCTCGGGAAGTCCCTCGAACAGGCGTGCAAGGAAACCGATCAGCCTGCGGCAGCGCTCGTCAAAGACCTGAAGCGAATGGGGCTGCTCGATTCGACGCTCGTCATCTGGGGTGGTGAATTCGGAAGAACGCCGATGGGCGAAACCCGCGAGACGGTCGGCCGCGATCACCACGTCGATGCGTTCACGATGTGGATGGCCGGCGCGGGTATCAAACGCGGCGCGGTCTACGGAGAAACGGACGCGATCGGCTACAACATCACCGAAAAACCGGTCCACGTTCACGATCTGCAAGCGACGATCTTGCAGCAACTCGGCCTCGATCACACGAAGTTGACGTACCGATTTCAGGGCCGCGATTATCGCCTCACCGACGTCCACGGCCACGTCGTTAAAGACATCCTCGCGTAACGGAAATTACGCCGCCCGACGGGTATCGCTTCGGTTACCCAGCACGTTGTCGACGTAGCCGAAAAGCTCTTGTTCGTAGCGCTGCTTGCGAAACTGCAGCGCATTCCGACGGCATTGCCGCGGATCGAACCGGTCTGACAATTGCTCGAATTGCTCGATGGCTGCGATCATCGCGTCGATGGTTTGTTCCTCGAAAAACAGCCCCGTGGCGTCGTTCGTGCCGACGGGGCGTATCGTTTCGGTCGCTCCGCCACGACCGTACGCGATCGCGGGGCATCCGCAACTTTGGGCTTCGACGGGTACGATGCCAAAGTCTTCCTCCGCTGGGAACAGCAGTGCTTTTGCACGTCGATAATGATCGCGAATCACTTCGTCCGATTGCCACCCGAGGAACGTTACCGTCGGCCCTGCCATCGCTTTGAGTTGTTTTTCCTGTTGCCCCGTACCGATGACGATCAGCTTGCGACCGAGTTTCGTGCAGGCCGCAACTGCCAGATCGAACCGCTTATACGGTGCGAACGCGCTGACGATCAGGTAGAACGGCTCGCGCTCGGCCGCAACCGGCAACGGCGTGTAAAAGTCGGTATCGACGGGGGGATAGACGACCGTACTCGGGCGGTCGTAACAGTCGCGAATCCGCGACTGAATCGTTTTGCTAATCGCGATAAAATGCGTCACGCGGTCGCTGGTGCGGCGATCCCAATCGCGCAGGCGACTCAAGATCAGATCGAGTGCCTTCGCCTTGATTTTACCGGTGCGAAAGTACGATTCGCGCAGGTGCCAAGCGTAGCGCATCGGCGAGAAACAGTAACTGATGTGGGGCACGCCGACGGGTGGGATCGCGGCCTTCGCGATGCAATGGCTGAAGCTGAGCACGAGTTCGCAAGGCGGGATCGGCCACCGGGCCGCGAGCGGCATCGCGGGTAACAAATAGCGATAGTATTTGTGGATCGCCGGTAATCGCCCCAGCCGCGAGACTTGCGGTTCCAGGCATTCGATCGTCGGCGACACCGACCCGCGTCGATGCAAGAGCGTGAACAGCTTCGCGTCCGGCCAGCGTTCGCAAGCCGGTTCGAGGCATTTCTCCCCGCCACGCATCCCCGTCAGCCAATCGTGAACGAGCACCACTGCCATGAGGCCACCCCGAACCGTGAATTCCGATGTGGCGAAAGCGTAACCGAAACGCGGCTCCGCACGGAAGGGGAAGTGAGCGACGTTATTCGCCCCCGTCGTATTTTCCGACACTACTGTTGCTAACTGTTTAGCCATTGCGATTGGACGAACAAATTCACCGTTTGTTGTGAAAACTGAGCCGTTAGTTGCGTAACGTGTGCTAGCGTTGTAGGTTAGATCATGTAATAGCCGCGTCTTGTGGCGGATGCACAAACGCGGGGTGTATTTTTAGTGTTTCCGATTTGCTTCGTTTGTAAACTGATATTAACTTAGACCGAAATAATCTCGTATCGAGGAGCCACCGTTGCCCAGCGGTCGTGCTGCCAAAAGAAGGTGAGGGGCATATGGCATTCGCTCTCAGTATCGGTAAATGCAGCCTGTTGGGGAATTACCGCGAGAATAACGAAGATTCGATCGACGTGAAGCAGTTCCCGGATCTGATCGTCAGCATCGTGGCGGACGGCATGGGCGGTCAAGCCGCCGGCGAGATCGCCAGCAAACGCGCGATCGAGATCATCCCGCGCGAGCTTCGCAAGAATCTGTCGTCGCACCTCGTTACCGAGGGTGTCAAGTCGGTCAGCAAGCGGGCCATCGTTCAGGCGAACGAAGAAATCATGGCGATGGGTGCCCTCGACAAAGACATGAAGAACATGGGCACCACGGTGGTCATGGCGGTGTGGCGCAAAGGCAACGAGATGTTCATATCGGGCGTCGGCGACAGTCGTTGCTACATGATTCGCGATAAGACGATCCAGCAACTGACGGTCGATCACTCGCTCGCCCGCGCTCTTGTCGAAGCGAAAACGATCTCCGAGGCGGAAGCCCGCGATCACCGCTTCAAAAACGTACTCTGGAAGTATCTCGGCAGCAAAGAAGTTGGCGAAGGCACCGATGTCACCGTCATCCACATCAAAAACCACGACCGCTTCTTGCTCTGTTCGGACGGCCTGACCGGCGTTGTGACCGACGAGCAACTCTTGAACTTCATCGGCCAACAAACCGACATGCAAGCCTGTGCCGAGGGCCTCGGGCAACTCGCACTCGATGCGGGTTCCCGCGATAACGTCTCTTGCGTGGTGATCGAAGTTTCGGAAAGCTAAACGTTCGCGGTCTTCGGTTCGGGAATTTTTGGCCGACGAAAAGTGTATTGCGGTCACTCGTCAACTTTATGACGAGTGACTTTCTGCGTATTCGGGCAATATCTACGAATCCATTTGCTCTTTGACGAGCTGCATGAAACACGTGCCCTTTTTCTCTTCTTGCTTCTTGGCGAGAAACTCTTCGGCTTCGGGCTTTTGATTGTACGCGAAGGTATCGAGCCGCTTGCTGCTGTTATCGAAGACCACCCAGACGGCCTTCATTTTGACTTCCTTGACGGCGCGAGTTCGCTTGACCTTCGGCTTCGCCGCTGAAGGCTCTTTCTTCTTGCGGACGGCTTTAACCTTAGCCTTCTTCTTGGGCTTTTCCTCGTCTTCATCCGGCTCGGCGTCTGCCGCTTCCGGCTCGGCTTCGCTTTCGCCGTCACCTTCGGCATCCTCGTCTTCGTCTTCATCCTCGTCTTCGTCTTCATCGTCGTCGGCGACGACTTCCTTTTCGCCGTCTTTGGCTTCCACTGCCTCCGCCTCACGGCGACGATCCATACGAGTCGGTCCGCTCTTCTTGCGTGCCATCGCGCCAATTCCTCCACGTCCACTTACGTCGATCCGGGCATCGGGTGAATGTAGTAACTTACCATTCCTCGCTCACATGACAAGACGGCTGCGCGAGTTGCGCGATTGTGCCTGCGGTCGCACATCGCGTTCGAGAATGTATCGGGAACGCATCGTTCGTTCCGTGCCTTACTTAATGAACCGGTTGAAGTAATTCTCGAGCATCTCCTGCCGTCCGGAGCTGTTCTTGTCGGGGTTGCCCTTCTTCAGCATGTAGGCTTCGAGCGAGGTAAAGTCGGCTTTGCCGCTCTCGATGTCCGCGCCGATGCCGCTGTCCCAACTCGCGTAACGTTCTTTCACGAACGACTTCAGGAAGCCGTCTTTGCGGATCGCGGCAGCGATCTTCAGCCCGTGCGCGAAGGCGTCCATCCCGCCGATGTGCGCGTGGAACAGATCGACCGGCTCGAAGCTTTCGCGGCGCACTTTGGCGTCGAAGTTCAGGCCGCCCTTCCCGAGGCCACCCTGGTTCAACACCGCGAGCATCACCTGTGCCGTTTGGTAAAGGTTCGTCGGGAATTGATCGGTATCCCAGCCGATGAGTTCGTCGCCGCGGTTGGCGTCGATGCTGCCGAGCATTCCGTAACTGCTGGCGTACGTCAGTTCGTGCGCCATCGTGTGCCCGGCGAGCGTCGCGTGGTTCGTCTCGATGTTGAACTGGAAATCCTTGTCCAGGCCGTACGTTTTCAGGAACGCCATGCACGCGGCACAATCGCTGTCGTACTGGTGCGTCGTCGGTTCCTTCGGCTTCGGCTCGATCAGGAACTGCCCCGTGAAGCCGATCTTCTTCTTGTGTTCGACTGCCAGGTGCAGGAACTTCGCGAGGTGGTCGAACTCGCGGCGTAGGTCGGTGTTGTGCAGGTTGTGGTAACCTTCGCGTCCGCCCCAGAACACGTAATTCGTGCCGCCGAGTTCCTTCGTCACTTCGAGCGCCTTCTTGACTTGCGCCCCCGCATAGGCAAACACATCGGCGTTACAGCTCGTCGATGCACCGTGAACGAACCGCTTGTTGCTAAACAAGTTCGCGGTGCCCCAGAGTAGCTGGATGCCCGTTTCCGCTTGTTTGAGCTTCAGTTTCGCGGCAATCGTGTCGAAAATCGCGTTCGTTTCGGCGAGGTCTTTGCCTTCAGGGGCGACATCGCGATCGTGCCAGCAATAGTACGGTGCGCCGAGTTTGGACACCAACTCGAACATCACATCGACGCGCCGGAGCGCGACTTCGACCGGCGAACCGCCCAGATCGTCCCACGGTCGCTCGGCACAACCGGGGCCGAACGGGTCCGCACCGGTACCACAGATCGTGTGCCAGTAGCAGACCGCGAAGCGAAGGTGATCCTTCATCGTCTTGCCGTCGACGATCTCGCTGGCGTTGTAATGGCGGAAGGCGAGCGGGTTCTTGCTATCCGGCCCTTCGAAGGGGATGTTCGGGATATCGGGGAAGAACGCAGACATTGGGTATCTCGCAGTGAGAGGAAATCGCTTTTAGAAAACGTAGGAGTCCCGTAGCAAAGCGGGTAGGCGTGTCGAGCTTTTGGCACCGCGGCACGCACAGATTGCGATGGAAGTCCTCGAAAGGTTTCAAAGCAGCGATTCATTCCGAATTGTCAATTCCCTCTCGCCCGTTTCAATTTGTCGTACGCTTCCGCTTCGGCGGTGGAGACGATGCCGTCTTTATCGGTGTCGATGCGGTCGAACTCGGCACGGGTGCCGAGGAATTCGAGCCGCGAAATATCGCCGTCGCCGTTGCGGTCCATCATCTGCATCCAGAGCGGGCCAGCCACTTTTCGCGGTGCGGCGACGTTATTCATCGATGATGCGTAGTCGGCGTGTATCGACGAACTCGCTCGTCCGAAGCGGATCGATGCCGATGGCTGAATCGCGTCGTGCGTGACTTCGGTTCCCGATCCGGGTTCGAGCACGATTAGGCGGTCCCATGCGGTGCGGAGTTCGCGCACGCTCAGTTTCCCGTCGCCGTTTTCGTCCATCAAATGGAACAAGCTCGGGGTCCGCGTCGCGTATCCGGCGATCGTCGCCAGGTCGATCGTCGATTGTTGGAGTTGCATATATTTCGTGTATTCCGCGCGGGTCAGTTTGCCATCGCCGTTGTAGTCGGCGGCATCGAAAACGATGCGTAGAAACTGAAACGGTTGCCCGCCGATGTCGTTCTCGGTCACGACGGTTTTGTCAGCAGGGTAAGTGGCATTGATCTCATCCGCGAGGCGATTTTGAACGTACGATGGTGTCGCTCCCGCGTAGAGATCGAGCAACTGCCTACCCACCCGCAACACTAACCGACCCGTACTCGACTTGCGAATTTCCAACCCCGCGGGCAACGCCTTCCCCGAGGCATAATGAATCGTCATCTTCCGTCGTTCGGCCGTGTCGCTAATGTTGACTGTGGCGATGAAATCCGCTGGCCCCGTTCGCCACAGTTCCCACTCCGCCGCAGACAGTTTGCCATCGCGGTTCGCGTCGAGTCGGTCGAACGTCTCCTTGTCGAAGCCGATCTCTTTTTGCGTCAGGAATGCATCCTTATTTGCGTCGTAACGTTGCAGCAGTTGTTGTGCGATCGTTGCCGGTATCGCCGTGCGAAAGAGTTGCAAGTCGCTGGCGATGTCGGCAGTGGGCGAGCCATCAATCGGCACCGGTATCGGCTTGTTGGTGGTCGATCGATCCGCGCCGCCGAGGTTCAACTCGTTTGGCGACAGGCATTCGTCTTCGTTCTGATCGAACGAAAGTAAAATCTTCTCCGCGTCGCGCACTTCGCTTTTCGAGAGTTTGCCGTCCTCGTTCAGATCGAGCGCGGCGAACAGTTGCTCGGTCATCTTGCGATTCGGCGCGCTGTCGATCGCGATCGAACGGGGCTGCACGAGGTCTTCAATCGCTTCACGATAATAAAACGCGAACTCATCGAACGACGCGCGATTGTCGCCATCGCGATCGATTTCTTCGAGTGTCGGCGGCTGGCTCAGGTTGCGATAGGCGTTCCCAGCTACCAGCCCCGCCATTCCCGCCACACTGTAAATCTGCTCGATTTCATAGCGATTCAGCAAGCCATCGCGGTCGCGATCGAACGCGATGAACAGCGTTTTGAGGTGTTTCCGCCAGACGACATCGATAGCCACATCATCGACGGTCACGTGGATCTGCACGCGGACGGGCCGATCCTTCGCAAAGAAAATCACATCGACCGAGTCGCGGATCGGCGACGCGGGCGGCAGCACGAACTTTGGGCGGCGTCGCTGTATCGGGGCGCTATCGACAGCAGCGATGCCTGGAACGAATGCATCGCCGCGCGGCCCCGTCGGTCGCGGCAAACCGCGCGAGAGTGAACCGGGCGGGTCGGCCAACGCGGTCGCCCCGCAGACAATCATCGTGCAAAGAACACACGCAGTGCGGGTCACGCGATCACCTCGGTGACGGGTTTCGCCGCTTTATCTACGATGCGAATCGGCCGGCCGACGTTCGACATGTTCTGCTTTTCGTGATCGATCCCGAGCGCGCCGCAGACGGTTGCGAGCAGGTCGATCGTCGTCGTCGGCCGGTCTTCGACCGTCGTGCCATCGGCGCTGGTTTTGCCGATCGCCTGCCCGCCTTTGATGCCGCCACCCGCCAACACCGTCGACCACGCATTCGGGAAGTGGTCGCGGCCTTTTGAGCCGTTGATTCGCGGTGTGCGGCCAAATTCGCCCATCCAAACGACCAGCGTCGAATCGAGCAACCCGCGTTCTTTCAGGTCGATCATCAGCGAACCCCAGCCTTTATCGAGGTGATCGCACTGCTTTTTGACTTGGTCGAAGTTGTTGCCGTGCGTGTCCCAGCCGCTGAGCGTGACTTCGACGAACGGCACGCCTTTCTCGACGAGCCGCCTAGCCAGCAAGCAACCTTGGCCGAACAGCGACTTGCCGTAACGCTCGCGCACTTCCTTTTTCTCTTCGTTCAGGTCGAACGCTTTTGCAGCGGACGATTGCATCAACCGCGTCGCGCGATCGTACGCCGAGACGTGACTGCTGACGATGCTCGTCGGGCGGCTGGTAGCGAAATCGTCGTGCATATCGCGCAAAAGTGACAGCCGCGAGTCCGCATGGGCCGTCGATACGCTATCGGGCCTGGTGATGTTCTCGACCTTGAGCCGACTGCCGATGTCGTCGGCAACGGGTTCTTGGAAATCGTTCGATGCCCCGACGACGAGGGGTGCATGTTGCGGCCCGAGGAACCCCGGCGTGTTCGGGTCGGCATCGAAGAACCGGCGCGGCGCGATGCTCACGAAGTTCGGCAACTCGGCCTTCGGGTCGCCGATCTCTTTGGAAACGAGCGAGCCGAACGTCGGGTAATGGATCGGCCCCTGGGGAAGTTGCCCCGTGCGCATCAGGAACGTCGCGCGTCCGTGATCGCCTTCTTTCGTGGACATTCCACGCAGAATCGCGAGCCGGTCGCCGAACTTCGCGAGCGTCGGCAGGTGCTCGCCGATCTTCAACCCCGGCACGCTCGTTGCGATTTCCTTGTACGGTCCGCCGTTCGCGTGGCCGGGCTTCAAGTCCCAGAGATCGATCGTCGACGGCCCGCCGTTCATCCACAACAGAATGCACGACCGCTTCCGTTTCGGGTCGGCCGCGAGGCTGTTCGCGAGCGGGGCCAGCCACCCCGAAACCGACACGCCCACGCTGAGCGCACCCGCCCGATTGAACTGCCTACGAGACGTATCGCGGTCGAACATCGGCATCACCTCGTTAAGAATTCAAACAACCACGGAATGCACGAAAATCACGGAAAATAAAACAAGGAATACATTTCGATTCAAATTGCATCTATTTTCTTTTCCGTGCAATCCGTGTTTTCCGTGTCGAATTCCTGTCCTTTAAGAATTTAAACAACCACGGAATGCACGGAAATCACGGAAAAGACAACAAGTAAAACAATACATACGCATACTAGAATCTGATCTGTATTTTTCCGTGCAATCCGTGTTTTCCGTGGTGAATTCCTGTCTTTTCGCCTAATGGTTGAACAGAAACTCCGTGCTGTTGAGCAACACCCACATTACATCCGCGAGCGATTTGGTTTTATCGCCGGACGGGCCGCCGCGATCGACGTAGCTGGCGAACTTTTCGCGTTCTTCTGCCGTGGGATTTCGGCACACGACGGCACGATAGAGCGCGTCGATTCGCGTTTCCGTCGTCAGGAACGGGGCATCGACGATCGCGGTCAGCGTCTGGCCGGTTTTGATCGTCGTTTGTTGCGCCATCTCGGTTCCGTTCATCATCATCAAGGCTTGCAAGATCGACGTCTGCGATTCGGTCGCCTTGCCGCCGGTTGGGAACTGTTTCGCGAATCGCCCGCGCGGTGTCTGTGCCTGAACATCGAAGAACACCGGGTCCATGTTCCCGTCGTTCGCCATGCCGGTGGCGGTGATGAAACTATCGTAGATTTGCGCGCCACTCAACCCTTTCATCGCCATGCGGGCGAAGCGTCGCGGATCGTTCTGCGTGGGGTGCGTCAGTTTACTCGTCAGCTGGTACGGCTTGCTGCGAACGATGGCACGAATCAGCACGCGGTTGTCGAAACCGCTTTCGGCGAAGCCTTTTGCGAGTTCGTCGAGGAGTTCGGGGTGGCTCGGTGGGTTGTTGTCGCCGGGTTCGTCGATCGGGTCGATCAGGCCGATACCGAAGAACCGCGCCCACATGCGGTTGGCTAAATTGCGTGCAAAGTACGGGTTCTCCGGCGAGGTCAGCCAAACCGCGAGTTCCTGACGGGGTAACCTCTTCGCGTTCCATTCGGGGAACGTGCCGTCGAAGTATGTCGCGATAATCGTGTTTTCGGTGTTCGGTATCGTGATCTGGTTTTTCTCGAACTGCGGCGGAAGTGGACCGACGAAACTCGGTGCCACCGCGGGGAGTGGCGAGAACTCGCCGAAGAATGCAGCGAGCTGCCAGAATTGTTCCTTCGTGTGCGGGGCGAACGGGTGATCGTGGCACTGGGCACACTCGAGTTTCACGCCGAGAAACACGCGACTCACGGACGCCGCGAGTTGATCGGGGCGCACCTCGTTGGCTTGGTAGTAGTTCAAAAGCTGTTGGGCTTCCTTATCGCCGTCGGGCACTTGCCCGTTGCGAAACCGCACCGCCGCACCGTCGCCGAGCTTCACGGATAACAGACGACGAACGACATCGCTGGCCGGCGTGTTTTGCCGGTAGCGTTCGCGGAGCCACAACTCGACGCTCGTGCCGAGGAAAATGAAGCGAATGTCGGTCTGCGTTTGCGGCAGCCATTCGTTGCGGGTACCGGACGCAAAGTGCCGGGCGTGTGCCGGCATGTTCAGTAGCTTTTCAACCAACTTCGCCCGTTTGTCCGTCGATTTATCGTCGGCGAATTCGCTCAGTTCGCCGACTTTCGGGATGCGGCCAATCAGGTCGAGATAGATGCGGCGAGCGTATTCCGAATCGTCGGCCACCGCCGCCGGTTTGAGGTTGTGGGCCAGCCAATCGCTCTCGATCCGACGATCGATCGCCATCACCATTTGCTGAACCCGGCGTTCGACAGCCACCGCATCCTCGGCGTTCGCAGCGGGAACGACAGATGCGAACAGCAGCAGCAAAAGGAACGAATCGCGACGAATCATGGTGTTACCTCACGGTCCGCGTCACTGACATGTTGACGATAATCTAACGTATCGCTTCGCCCGCGTCGAGCAACAAACTCCGAGCTTCTGAAAGTATGACGCCGCCGAAGGATGTGCATTTCACACCGATGTTCCGGAAGCTGTTGCTTTTACCGCGTCGCGTATTACACGCTGGCGAAACTGTCGGCGTGGCGTTACACTGGCGTACTGTCGAACCTGCCAAAACTCTCCTGCTGAGACTTCGCCATGCGCATCTGTTTCGCCATTTTCACGCTGATGATCGGTTCGATTGCGTTCGCCGACGACAGTTGGCCGGGGTTCCGGGGGCCGAACGGCGATGGCCATTCGCAGTCGAAAACGGCACCGACGACGTGGTCGGAGACGGAGAACGTGAAGTGGAAGGTGGCGGTCCACGACAAAGGTTGGTCGTCGCCCGTCGTCGTCGGCGAACAAGTCTGGGTGACCACGGCACTTGAGGACGGCAAAGAGTTTTTCGCAGTTTGCCTCGATCGCAAGACGGGCAAAACGATCCACGATCTGCATCTGTTCAGCGACAAGAACCCGCCCAATATCCGCCAGTTCAATAGTTACGCCTCGCCGACGCCGGTGATCGACGACGGGAAAATCTACGCGCATTTCGGCTCGCGCGGCACTGCCTGCATCGACACGCAGAGCGGCAAGGTGTTGTGGTCGCGGGACGATTTGCCGTGCGATCACTGGCGCGGCCCCGCGTCGTCGCCGATCGTTTACAAAGACTGGCTGTTTTTGCTCTTCGATGGCCACGATAAACAGTACACCGCGTGCCTGAACAAAATCACCGGCAAGACGGTGTGGCAGAAGGATCGCGGGTTGCCGTACCCCAACGATGGCGATTTGAAGAAAGCGTTCGCGACGGCTTCGGTGTTTGAAATCGACGGCAAAGCGCAACTCGTGACGCCGGCTGCCGTCGGCACGCTCGGCTACGACCCCGCGACAGGCGACGAGCTTTGGCGAGTCATTCACGGCGGCATGAACGAAGCCTGTCGCCCCGTGATGGCGCATGGCCTAATTTACTTAACGACGGGTCACACGGCAGGTTTAATTGCCGTGCGTGCGGGAATGACCGGCGACCTCACGAAAACGGGCATCGCGTGGCGTGCCGACAAAATCGCACCGACGCGACCCTCGCCCACGATCGTCGGCGACCTGTTATTCATGGTGAACGACACCGGCATCGTCTTCTGTCTCGACGCCAAAACGGGCGATAAACATTGGCAGGAACGCCTCGACGGCAAATTCTCCGCGTCGCCCGTTCTCGCCGGTGGCAACCTCTATTTCTTCAGCGAAGGCGACAAATCGTTCGTGATCGCGGCGACCAAAACCTACACGCCAATCGCCACCAATAAACTCGACGCAGGCTGCAAGGCGTCACCCGCCATAATGGGTGGCAATCTCTACGTGCGAACGTTGACGCATCTGTATTGCATCGGGCAGTGAGCAATCGCGTTTCAAAAAGGGCTGTGAGAACAGCCCTTTGTTTCAACTGTCGGCTCGCTTCCACATCCGTACACTACTCAGCAGAGTTTTTGCCTTTCCGAACGATCGAGACGACCCATGGCGCTTCCGTTTCAACTCGTGAGTCCGTACCAGCCGGCGGGCGATCAACCGCGTGCCATCGAGCAACTGATTGCCGGCTTTCGCGGCGGGAAGAAGATTCAGGTTTTGCTCGGCGCGACCGGCACCGGGAAGACGTTCACCGCGTCGAACGTAATCGTGGCGATGAACAAACCGACGCTCGTTCTGGCGCACAACAAAACGCTCGCGGCCCAGCTTTACAAGGAGTTCAAGGCGTTCTTCCCGCACAATGCCGTGAACTACTTCGTCAGTTATTACGACTACTACCAGCCGGAGGCGTACATCCCGCAGCGGGACATTTACATCGAAAAAGACTCGAGCATCAACGAGAACATCGACCGCTTACGGCTGGCGGCGACGGCGTCGCTCGTCAGCCGCGAGGATGTGATTATCGTCGCGTCGGTGTCGTGCATCTACGGCCTCGGCTCGCCGAGCGACTACAAGCGGATGATGGTTCACATCCAAAAAGGCGAGACGCTCGACCGCGATCAACTGCTGCTGAAGCTCGTGGATATTCAGTACAAGCGGAACGATATTGCCTTCGAGCGCGGCAAGTTCCGCGTGCGCGGCGACACGATCGAGATTTGGCCCGCATCCGAAGAATCCGGGTTCCGTATCGAACTCTTCGGCGACGAAGTCGACGGCCTATCGGTGATTCACACCGTGACGGGAGAAGTGTTAAAACCTCTGGAGGAGTTGTACATTTACCCCGCGAAGCACTTCGTTACGCCCGACGACCGGACGCGCGGCGCGGTGAAAGGGATCGAAGACGAACTCGCTGCGCGGCTCGAACAGTTCAAAACCGAAGGCAAGTTGCTCGAAGCCCAACGGCTCAAGGAACGCTGCCGATTCGACCTCGATATGCTCCGCGAAGTCGGCTACTGCTCCGGCATCGAGAACTATGCACGCTGGTTCAGCGGTCGCAACCCCGGCGAACCGCCGTACACACTTTTCGACTTCTTCCCCGACGATTTCACGCTGATCGTCGATGAGTCGCACGTGTCGTTGCCGCAGGTACGCGGGATGTTCCACGGCGACGCAGCTCGCAAAACCACGCTCGTCGAACACGGCTTCCGCCTGCCGAGCGCGATGGACAACCGCCCGTTGAAGTTCGACGAATTCGAGAAGAAGCTCAACACCTGCCTCTGTTTGTCCGCCACGCCGGGGCCTTATGAACTTGAGCGCACCGGTGGCGAAGTCGTCGAGCAATTCATCCGCCCAACGGGCCTCGTCGACCCGACGGTTCACATCAAGCCCGCGAAAGGGCAGGTAAAGGACTTGGAGAAAGAAATCCGCATCCGTGCGGATCGACAGGAACGCACGCTGGTGACGGTGCTGACGAAGCGCACCGCCGAAGACCTAACGAACTACTACCGCGAAGCAGGGCTACGCTGCAAGTGGTTGCACAGTGAACTCGACACGATCGAACGGGTGACGATCTTGCGCGAATTACGGCAAGGCGCGTTCGATGTGCTCGTCGGCGTGAACCTGTTGCGCGAAGGCTTGGACTTGCCCGAAGTATCGCTGGTGGCCATCCTCGACGCGGACAAGGAAGGCTTCTTGCGGTCGGACAAATCGCTGATTCAAACGATGGGCCGCGCGGCACGGAACGTGAATGCCGAGGTGATCCTTTACGCGGACAAGATGACGCAATCGATGCAGCGGGCGCTCGATGAAACGAACCGCCGCCGCGAACTGCAAACGGCGTACAACGTCGAGCACAACATCACGCCGACGACGGTGCAATCGGCGATTTCGAGCGGAATCGAAGAGGAAGCCGAATCGCACAAGCTCGCGCAAGAAGTCGCAGGCGTTCATGAGGCCGAGTCGGCCACGGCGGAGTACCTCGAAGAATTGCAGAAGGAAATGCTGCTATCTGCGGAGAATCTGGACTTCGAGCGCGCCGCACAGTTGCGCGACAAAATCGCGAAGTTGAAAGGCGAAACGGTCGCCTCGACGCAAACGAAACCGAAGCGCAAAGGCCGAAACTTCAAGAGCAAGCGCCCCGCCGGGTGACTTTGCGTTTTTGTAGCTGGGGTCTGTGACCCCGGTTCTGGCAGACCGGCCTCATAGAGGCCAGCTACAAAAGACCGGCCTCATAGAGGCCAGCTACAATAGGGTGAGGCGCGTTGGGCGAGCGTCCGAATCACATCGTTGTCATAATTGTCGGTGGGCGGGAACTATGTTGTAACGAGGGCGAAAACCGCAAAGGCCACGCATGTGAATCGTCAATTGTTGCAGAACGTGCTCGGTTACGTCGAGTCGCTGACGCAGGATCGTGCGGAGCAGCCCGACGCGGCGTTGCTCGCGCAGTATCTGGATTCGCACGATAATCAGGCGTTTGCCACCCTGATTCGCCGTCACGGTCCGATGGTTTGGGGCCTCTGTCGCAAACTGTCGAGTACCGATGCGGATGCCGAAGATGCGTTTCAGGCGACGTTCCTCGCACTCGTTCGGGGCGCACGGCAGTTGCGCGAAGGCGACCGGTTACCCGCGTGGCTGCACGGCGTCGCGTACCGGATTTCGATGAAAGTCCGACGTTCGGCGGCACGGCGGCGACACCACGAAACGACGGCGGCCCCAGCGGAAGCGGTGATTCCGACGTCCGAATCGGCGTGGGGCGATCTGCTGGCGGCCGTCCACGAGGAAGTGCAACGCCTGCCGGGAACGCTTAGAACCGCGTTCGTGTTGTGCGAACTCGAAGGCGTGCGGCAACACGATGCCGCGAACCAACTCGGCTTGAAACTCAACACGTTGACGGCGCGGTTGTCGCGCGCCCGCCAACGCTTGATCGAAAACCTCTCGCGGCGTGGCATCGCGCCCACCACCGCCATCGGAGCCATCGCTACCAGTACGGCCACCGGCAGCGTGCCGATCACGCTCGCCGCCAAGGTGGCCACGTTTGCCCATAGTGTCGAATCGATTTCTCCCCACGTACTTACCCTCGCCCAAGGAGCACTCGTTATGAGCATTCGCATCAAGTGGATCGCCGCCGTCCTGCTCGTCGCCGGGTCGATGACCGCCGGCAAACTCGCGATCGACGCCAACGCCCAGGCACCAAACACCGGCGTGCCAGTTGCGGGGAGTTCTGGGCCACCAGGAGTTGGAACCGCGCCACTTGCGGCCCCGCCCGCAACCACGGCAAAGTGGAACTTTCCGAATACTCCCCAGTCGATGCACTGGGAATACAAGGTTCAAACGATCCACGTGGACGACAACGTGGGTTCCTCGGCAGAGATGACCAAACTCGGCGAACAGGGCTGGGAATTCTGCGAGTCGATCTCGAAGGCCGGAACGCCACCGACGATGATCTTCAAACGGCAGAAGCGAGTCGCCATCGCGGCGGGCAAAGGGATGACAGGGGAAGACGCAGGCAGTGGCGGCGAAGGTGGGATGGGTTCCGGACCCGCTGGTGGCATGATGCCCGGCGGCAGTGGAAGCGCGCCAGGACGTGGCGCGGGCGGGCTTGGCCGCGCAGGAATGAGTGCTGGAGGTGGTGGTGGTACTCTGGCTCCAATGCCATTGAATAGGGAAGCCAAAGAGCCGACTGTCCAAGTTTTCGTACTGAGAAACGCACAAGCCCAAGACATGCACACTACGTTATCGGTGCTACTCAACGCACGCAGTGTCGATACGGCTTCCGGCGCGGCAATGGGTGCAGGTTCGGCTCTCGTTAGCGTCACATCTGGCAACCGCGTGAAGATCGCATCCGATGCCCGCACGAACTCGCTGATCGTGATCGCCGACGATGCGACTTTGAAGATGGTCAAGGAACTCGTCGAGAAGCTCGACGTGCCAGGCACTCCCCCGCCCCGGATCAAATAATGTCCGCATCGGATCGCATTTTTATACTTCGAGCGGGTCGATTCGATACGGTTTGTTATACCTCACGCGCAAGTTTTGAAGTTGCGCTGCCTGCAATCTGGCTAGCAAGTATCAGACCGTCTTCGAGCCTGAAAGGCTCGTTCTACCAGCCCAAGGCGAAGTCGGCGAAGCCTTGGGTACCATGTCCGCCCACGATTCGGCCCTGAAAGGGGCCGTTCATTCCACTCCCACCCGAGGCCGCATACAGAGCGGTGCGGAGTGTAAGGATCGATCGTGCGGGCGTTGCACACTGAACGGCCCCTTTCAGGGCCGAAGAAAATTTCAACAACGATACCCAAGGCTACGCGGCTTCGCCGCTTCGCCTTGGGCTGGCAGAATCGGCCCTAC
>JAYWCL010000021.1:0-17416 GCA_043780595.1 Limnoglobus sp. | reverse complement strand
TCTCTCTGCGAACGATGGGATGACGCCGCTACGACCCCATTCGGGGTCGATTGAAATTTCGCAGATACCCCAGGTGCGCGGACGCGACCTGGGGCTAATGGCTATAATCCCTCCGGGATAAAGACGATGCTCAAATGCTCGAGCCGCAGGAGGAATTTCAGTGGAAATCGACGGGCAACGCCGCAACAGAAACGGCAACAAAACGGTTGCGGAAATTCGATGGGAAGCCCAACTTTACGTCACCCAGGGCCACCCCGGGCCACCATGGCGACGATCCAATTCCGTCTCGGAAACTATCGCTGAACGGTTACCTGTAGTTATCTCGCTGGGACCATGAATCGCAATTGATTCCCGTCGGGGTCTGTGACCGTCATGTTGCGGAACCCCAAGTCGTCGTTCGGAGGGTCGGACACTGCCACCCCTCTATCCGTAAACTCCCGATACCAGGCGTCCACATCCGGGATCAGGAAGTGGACGAGGCCGCCGACCTGGCAATCTCCGGCGTGTTCCGTCAGGAACAATTGCATGCCGTCGCGAACGACCGACAGGAACACCGGAAAATGCGGCTCGAAGCGATGCTCCCACTCGATGCCGAAGCCGAGCTTCTCGACGTAAAACGCTTTGCTTCGCTCGTAGTTGGTAATCCGCAGCGCGGGAATCACTCGCTGTTCGGGCATCGTCATGTCACAACGCCTCCGGCGGTCACTGGGTCTATTTCGGCAACTCGAACGCCTTGGTGTCGATGGTAAACTCACTGTCGGTTTCGTTGGCTACGACTCCCGGCAACGGCTGAGGGAGTGCACGTCTGATGGTTCCTGACGCCTTTGTTTTCTGTTAGAAAAGGCTCAGCGGCATGTTCTTGGAGGCTGCCGCTATGGGCGAGAGGATTATTGAGTTGGTCGGCTCCGTTATCATACTCCATGAGGGCCCTGTCGAGAGAATGATGGCATTGCCGAAAAGAGTTGAGCGGCATCCGCCGGTTTCAAGGTAAACTTGACTGTACTTTCACCGATATTCGCCTGTTTGATTTGAATCTTAAACACATACGCCATGAGTTTTTTTTTGACGGAAAGCACTTCGATCGCGTCGAAGGGAATGAACGTGTACTTAGGTTTGTTCTTAAATGCGCGGTAAGCGGCGCAGATCGCCACCCATCCACCCGACAATGTGAGCGCGCCCGAGTTAAATGAATCAAAATAAGAATAATGTGTGATGACCCGTCGATTAGTGATTCGAAGAATGCAGGGAACGTTCGAGAAAAAATCTGGCCCTTTGGTAGCCCACCAACTCTGACAAATGACATGCTCTCCTGGATCGAGCCCATCTTGAATTGAATTGGAAGAGTGAAATGCGGAGCTGCTGGCCTCATTCGCGCCAGTTCGATCTGTAACACACCATCGGATGATGGCGAATGCAAACAATCCCGTTACTGGATGAACGCCGAACCACATCCATTTGGGCGATATGCCTTTCCGACGCGCAGCCCTGATTCCGCCGAGTATGGAATATACCCACAAAGCGATAATAGCCAGCGACACGGGGATCATCACGATGTCGATTGTTTTCATCTTTTGGCTGACCGATGGCAAGAACTCGATCGAACGCGGTAAATCCAGAAGCATAACGTCCAGGTTAAGCCAACGAAGCCGTAACGCCTCGCAAAACGAAACCCCGCCGTATGTTCGGTGGCAGGTCGCTTGTTAGTTAGTTAGACTCGTTCAACTGCTGCAAGACGATTCATCCACGATTGCACGAAGCAAAGGGTAAGGCTTGCGGCAGTGATGGTAAATGGTATTCCTGCGCCGCCAGCGAAAGCCGTGAGGATGCTCCCCGGCAACCACACGACTGGCATTACCCAGATCCAGCCTGTCTGAGGAATCGACAGGTGGTGTTCCTCATAGGCACGCTCGATGGCTTTCTTCAGTTCGGCAAAAACTACGAACAGCCAATAGAAGTTGTAAAACGGAATGAAGAAGCAGCCAACAGCAGTGCCGGGTGTAACAGTCGTGAAATTTCGGGCGTGCAATTCTTTGAAGATGCGATAGAACCAGAACACCCAATAGAGCTGAAGTGTCAGGAGAATGATGAATGGAATGTTCCACACGGGGACAACTTTGATCGGAACTGCGGATCGCTGAATTCGTTGGCCTTTGTCGAGCCACTCGCCACAGAAACGGCACTTCTTTGCAACGGCAAGGATTTGTTCGCCGCAGTAACGGCAAGACTGTTGTCCATTTGAGTTGGAGGAAGACGAGTTATCGGTAACCGCAATCGGCGGCGGTTGGGGAATCCGTGGTAATGCGAGTGGTGGCTGGCCAGCCATGGGAGTCGGCCTTAATGGAACTTGGCCCGTTTTCCACCAGTGCTGAGCATCGTAAGAGGCCACGGCAAGGTCGATGCCGCGTTTCTCGGCCCCCATTTTGCACATGAGGATGGGGCTTGCGAGCAAGTTTGGGTTCGCGACAATGGCCCCGAGTTTCCGTTGGACATCCTGGATTTTTGCCGCGGCCGCACTCTCGGCAATCGCGTCTTTGCGGAACTCGATGACTTCCTTGCTGATGTACAAGTACCCGAATCCCGGAAGAATAGTGGCCCCTGGGCACGGACAACTGTCGTCGGAACAAGTGGCGGCCCTTGAGGGCCGGGATGATTCAAAGTAAGGCCCAGTGAAAGCCCCACCGACATTTTCTGCTTTCGATGCCGGAATTTCCTCTGAGTTCCGGGCCGTTTGAGACTTCATCGTCTCGATGGCGGTGGCATTCCCGGCGCTCGCGTCGAAGTCGGCATAGAGCGACTGGAGCGACACACCATTCGCCAGGTTGAATTTCCAGTGTTTCAGTGGAACCTGGCGATCTAACAGTAGCGCATAGCCGCCGTGGTCGATCTCGCCATAAAGTACCTTGCTGCCGTCCCGCTTGCGGTCAATGCCGAATTCGTCGCGGATGATGCGTTCCATGTTGTGAAGGATGTACATCCGGCATATATTGTTGTAACTCTGCTCCTGCGTGTACTTCCTTGCAGCGGCGACCATCAGCCCGAAGTAAAGGTATTGGTTTTCCTCCGTCGGAGTCGTCAACTCCTTGGTCCACTCTGCGGTCTTGGGTATCTTGCGGATTTCGATGGTCCCCTCGCCGAGCTGGTCGAAGGAATACTCGCGCTGGTAAGCAAGCTTGACCTTACCGAGAGTCGACATCGCCTGCGGAAGATTGGGGTTGTCGAAAAAGAAGAACACGGCTTTCGTGATGACTGGCTTCAGGGTTGGGCTGGGTGACGAGTTGTCATTTACCCCAATCTGCGGTTGTGATGATCGTGATAATGCAAGTGGTGGCGAGTCGTGCGGGAAGAGTCCCTTGATTTTCCGGGCTTCCACCCATTGAGCGAGTCCGTCTTTCCAGACGAGATGGTCGGATTGCAATTGGCCGTTGGTTGCGAGATGGCGAAGTTCAGCCGCAGAGACAGGGCCGTGTTTTTCACCTCCGGCGGAGTAGTACCACTCGGCTGCCATGTGCGTCTCGTTGGTTTAGTCGTAACCAGTTATTTTGTAACACTTCGGCTGATTCGACTCGATATCCCAAACGAAGTCAAGCACTTTCGCTACTCGAAATGCCAGATCATCTCTAAATATCGCACCCGCGCGGCGCGACAAAACACAATTACACCAGCGCAGCGAGAGTGTATCGCTACCCGAAGTGTGAGTAGTGCATGTACAGGTTATACGTCCGCTGCTGAACCTCACGTTCCGCCTGTAGCAACCGGCATACCTCCGCGAACGGAACCTCGGCACCCTCCGTATCCCGGAAGTACGGCTCGCCCCGGCGAGTATGGGCGGCAAGCGACACCCAACCCGCAATCTGCTTGAGGTGATGCCGAGACGCCACCTCTACCAAGTAGGCCAGATCGTTCGGCGATAGTTCGTAGCCGGTCATTCGCCCTTTGCCGCTCAATAGGAATCACTCGCTGTTCGGGCATCGTCATCTCGCGCCTCCGGCTGCCACTGAACCTGCGAATCGCGTTGGCTGCGCGTCGCGGCTAATTCCGGATTTTTCGTAGAACGCGCAATCCGTGCGACCTGCCCGACCGTATTGTATGTGGCTCACTAAAATCGCTACCGCAGTTTTGGGCGGTGTGCGGTCTGGCATCCCATCATCACTTTACTTGAGGTCGTCAAATGGGTCGTCTCTCTAAGCGCACTGTTCGGAAGTCCGTTACTCTCGGTCAGGTTGCCGCGCTCGAAGACCGGGTCGTCCCGGCGACGGCGTTCGCCTTGCTACCGAGCAATTCGCTGATTTCCTTCAGCACGGAAAACCCAGGGGCAATTAACCCGCCGGTCGCGGTTACCAATCTGGGGGTAGGCGAAAACCTCGTCGGGATCGACTTTCGCCCGCAGAACGGCCAACTGTATGGCCTGGCGACCACCGGGACCGGGTCGGTGAGGCTTTATGCGATTAGCCAGCGGACGGGCTTCGCCACCCCGCTCTCTGCCCCGGTTCAGTTCGACAATATCGTTGCGACAGTCAGCACGCCGGTGCCGATCACCGGGACGGCCTTCGGGTTCGACTTCAACCCGGTCGTCGATCGCATCCGCGTGACCACCGATACCGGGTTCAACTTCCGGATAAATCCGAACACCGGGGCGCTGATCGACTTCGGCGGCGACGCGACGGACGGGGTCCAACCGGACACCGCAATCAACGGTGGTGTCGGCGGGCCAGTGGGGGCCGATGCAGCCGGGTACACCAACTCCTTCCCGAACGCCACGCTCACGAGCCTGTACCACCTCGACGCCACGACCAACACGTTGTTCGAGCAAGCTCCGCCGAACAGCGGGACGGCGACCGAAGTGCTGACGGTCACCCTCAACGGGGCACCGCTGGACTTCACCGCAGTGAACGGCTTCGACATCCCCTCGAGCGTGGCGATCACCGCGGCCAACCCCGACGCCGTCGGTCGATCGTTCGCTTCCCTAACGACCGCTACGACGGGCACCCGGCTGTACGGCATCGAACTGAGCACCGGGGTTGCCACCGACCTCGGCCCCATTGCCGATGGGACGGTCCCGTACAACGGACTGGCCATTCAGAACGACTTGGGCGGCGTACCGACTATCGCCTTGTCGGCAGACGGCTCTACGCGCCATGCGTCTTCCTTCCAGCCCGATAGCAGTTTCACGCGGATGGAGATATGCCCAAACTTGTCGTGGCGACAACTCAAGGCCAACTCTCCGTCGTAAGTTTGCCATGCCATTTCGCCAGGCCAACCCGACCACTGCAACGCCATGTCCGCGAAGAGTTTGGCGGGGTGCGACGACGGAGCGTGGCCCGCATACACTTGGCCAGCAGCGGACAGGTTGCGATCCGTAATGCGCACCCAGAAGCTGTATAAGGGTTCGGTCGGGTCGTACGGGGAGCGATCGTAGAACAGAAGCCCACCGCTGCCATGCGGATTAGGAATCGAGAACTCATCCACGCGCGACTCCTCCAGAATTTACCAGTTTACATCGCGAGTAAGCGGTCTGGCACGCTTATTTCTCGCGGATGGAATGTTGCGTCCCGACCGTTCGCAAGTTGCAAAATAGTATCTTTTGCATGACGGAACGGATACAATCAAGTGTATTCGTGATATTTCTTAAAAACATTCCCTATGAAAACAAGAAGGTCGCTCCATGCCTGCTATTCTGTTCCCTGCCGCTGTGCGAATCGCGTTCGTCCCGTTCTGCGTCGAAAGCCTTTCTCGAACTGAAATCGACCGCGTCTTCAAAGCCCACGGTGTCGCGTTAAAGCCCGACATCATGCCTTATGCCAAAACGGCCCTCGTCGATGCGTACTGCGAGCGGTTAGATTGGAGTGACGAGCAGGACGTCCAACGGTTCCGGGACATCGTAGGAAACGTATTTTCCCTTGGTGGGGACAGCGAGAAAACCGCCCAAGCTCGAACCACTTTCCTTTCCGTCTGTGCCCGCCATGGCGTGGCCGTCGAGAACGACCGACTCGTGATTTCAGCGCCTACCGCGAGTGCGACGAAGAGCCAAAGCGCCGGCCCCGCCCGGAACTTTGAAATCCGGACGGTTCTCTTTCTCGCGTCGAGCACCATCGAGCCGGCGAAGCTCCGTCTCGATAATGAGGTCCGGGAGATCAGTGAAGGTCTTAGGCGGTCCAACGAGCGGGAACGGTTTGAACTGAAAACGTTGTTCGCCACGCGAATTGTCGACCTGCGCCGCGGGCTGTTGGACTGCTCCCCGCAGATCGTTCACTTCGCCGGCCACGGCGAAAAAGACGGTATCTTGCTGGATGGCGACGACGGGCGGCCGAGACTCGTCCCGCTCAACGCCCTCGCGGAACTATTCGGCTTGTGCCGAGACCACGTCGAGTGCGTGGTCTTGAACGCCTGCCACTCCGACGTTCAGGCCGAAGCGATCGCGGAGCACATCCCGTTCGTGATCGGCATGAGCGCTGGCATTTCGGACCAGGCTGCGACCGAATTCGCCGTGGCATTCTACGACGCCTTGGGCGCGGGTAGGCCCATTGAAGTGGCATTCGAGTTCGGGCGAAACGCCATCGAGATGGCGGACCTACCCGAAGGGTTCACACCTATTCTGATCGGCAAAAAGGCGTTCAGAAATGGTTCATAGCGGCTTACATCGACCTGCTTCAAATTCGGCATCGGCTCGCCGTCCCGCCTCATCTAACTGCCCTCCCCGAATGTCCGCTTCGATGCGACGGTCCCAAGCATCCGCCAAATACTCCTCGAACCACCGCGCGAACACGGCCAGTTCAGGGGCTTGTAAATCGGTCACAGCCGTTTCCAATTCGTGCAGACTCATAAACACCCTCCGAAAAATCAGGTACAGACTATCCCAAACCTCATCTTCGAGGTCCGCCGCCGAACGATCAAGCTCAGCCATCCGAAACACTCGTTTTTCCTCAACACTCCACTCGATTTGATCCGACGTCCATCGTCGCGTCAATCTACAATCTACAAAATGCAGGAAGTGCCCACGGACGTTCGTCCGTGGGCTTCGGTGCTCATCGCTTGTGCAACTTTTCGCGTTCGATGTGGTGATATGGTTTGCGTGACGCCGGAAGGAAAACTGCCGGGCTGACGTGAAACGGAACTGCGAGGGCGGTCATCTGTTCGGGTGTGCCGGGTCGGTCAGAATTCCGTTGACTGCCTATCGCGGAAAGTGGACTATTCTAGAATCGTAAGCGTATTGTGCGTCTCAACTTTTCGGTAGCGGAGGTTTCCTATGGGCGATGCGGACGGCCAGATTATCCGGCTACTTACCGAGCTGCGAGACATACAACGGGAAGAATTGACGTACCGCCGCAAGGCGGTCGATGAGTCGCTGGCGCTGACTCGTCGGGCCGTTCGGATGCAGCGGATGGGTCTGCTAATTATGCTCGCGGTGATAGTCGTAGGCGTGGTCGTAATCGGCAGCGGCTTGCTCGCCAGCAAGTGAGACGGATTCACGATGGAGAGGCTGATGTCGCGACTGACTTGGGCGGACTTGTTGATCGAGGACATCACACCCGATCAGTTTCGGGATTGGCTGGCTCCTTGGGCCAGCGTGGTGACTGGCACGGTCGGGCCGGCATTCGCAAGCAAGTTCGGCTTCTTGTTCCTGCGTCGCCCGGAAGGGCACGTCGAGATGCTGGATGTGTTTACCGGCCAATTGGAAACCGTCGCCGATAGTTATGACGACTTCATGCGAGATGTCAACGAACAGTGGTGGCAGGAAGTGTACCTGCTATCGGAGTTGATTTTTCAACTTCACGCGGCGGGAATCGTGCCGGGGCCAGGTCAGTGCTATGCGCTACCGCATCCCAGCATCGGCGGCCCGAACCCTGCCAACGGCGATGCTATCGATCCCCGGTTCGTACAGGTGATGGATGTGGCGGTTTGGCAGTCCATCTGTGCGCAATTCGTGGGTTCGGGCCATGAAGTCCGATGAGAAAAACTCTACATGAATCGCTCACAACGCAGGTTGCCGTTTCAATTCCTTGCCAACGGGTTTGCTTGGGATTGTGCGTTCGGGTATGCTTGTTTTAACTGCCTGCCACCGCTCTCGGTTGCCCGATCCCCATGAACACCCTTCGCATTGCGTTCGCGTCGATCTTTCTTACGACGGTGGCGAATGCGGCCGACCCGACGCACGTTCGCATCGATGCCCACATTGCAAAGTCGGCGGTTGGACAGGCTGCGGACGATGCCGAGTTCCTTCGCCGCGTCACGCTCGATCTCATCGGGCGCATCCCGACGTCGGCGGAACTGCATTCGTTTCTTGCCGATAAAAGCCCCACGAAGCGTAGCGCGAAGATCGATGCGTTACTGAGCGGGGCGGACTACCCGAAACGGATGGCGGACCTGTTTCATGTGATGCTCATGGAACGTCTCGGCGATCATGCGGATTGGACGAAGTACCTCGAAGCCTCGTTTGCAGCGAACAAGCCGTGGGACGCGATGGCGAAGGAGATGCTGCGTGCGGATGCGAGCGATGTCGCGAACCGTGGGGCGTCGTTCTTCATCGCGAAGCGGTTGGAGAATTACGGCCAGAACCCCGTCGATTACTCGGGACTGACGCGGGACGTGGGACGGTTGTTTTTGGGCAAGAATTTCCAGTGTTGCGAGTGCCACGATCACCTCACGGTCGATGCGTACAAGCAGCAGCACTTTCAGGGCTTGCACGCCTTCTTGCGGAACGCGATCCTCGCCGATGCGAAGGCGATGCTCGTCGGCGAAAAGCCGACCACGGACAAAGTCACGTTCGCATCGGTGTTCACCAAAGTCGAGATGAGGACCGCCCCGGCAGTGCCCGGCGACGCGATGGTGACGATCCCGCAATTCGCAAAGGGCGAGGAGTTCGCCACCAAGCCCGACCGCAAAACGAACGACCCTGGCATACCGAAGTTCCGTGCGCTCGTGGCACTGTCGGAAGCTCTTCCCACTGCCAAGAATCGCGATTTCTCGCGTAATATCGTCAATCGCGTCTGGTTCGCGTTCATCGGTCGCGGGCTGGTTCACCCGCTCGATTTGCAACATGCCGCGAACCCCGGATCGCATCCGGAACTGCTCGAAGCACTCTCGACGGAGTTCGTCGCGAAATCGTTCGACCTGAAATGGCTCGTCCGCGAAATCCTACTGACAGCCACCTATCAGCGATCGTCGCGCGGCATCCCCGATGCGAAACTGGAACGCTTCGCGGTCGCCATCGAACGACGATTGACCGCCGACCAACTGTACGCCAGCGCGATGACCGCCACGGGCACGAAGCCGACGGATGCGCTACGTGCGAAGTTCCTGCGTACGTTCGCGAACTCGCCGCGCGAGCCGGAAGACGAAGTCGCACCCACACTGAAGGCGGCGCTGTTTCTGCTTCACGATAAGGACATCCTCGAACTGCTACGGCCAAAGCCCGGCAATTTAACCGAGCGACTCGTGAAGATCGATAATCCGGAAACACTGGCGAACGAACTGTATGTTGCGGTGCTGTCGCGAATGCCGACGAGCGAGGAAGCGGCAACGGTGAATGATTTCCTCAAGCCGCGAACCGGCGAACGACGCATCAATGGCGTCCGCCAGCTGACCTGGGCACTGCTCGCATCGACCGAGTTCGGCATCAACCATTGACCACGGACACCTTACGATGACGCCACTTTGTACGCCTTTGGATCATCGCTTGTCGCGACGGATGTTTCTCGGCGCGTCGGGTGCGATGGCACTCGGCGGGCTGGCGACGCCCGCGTTTGCCGAGCAGCTTCGCAAAGAGCGAAAGCAGGTGTTATTCGTCTGGCTCGATGGCGGCATGAGCCAACTCGAAAGCTGGGATCCGAAGCCGAACACGCCGTTCGGCGGCCCGTTCCGCAGCATCGCGACTAGCGTTCCTGGCGTTCATATTTCCGAGTTGCTGCCGAACTGCGCGCGGGCGATGAAGCACCTTGCGATCGTGCGAAATATCAGCACGCAAGACAACTCGCACTCGGCAGGTGTCGAACGCATCCAGCGCGGCGACCCGAAGAATCGCGGCGTCGTTTACCCGTACTTCGGCTCGGCGGTAGCGAAGCTCGTTGGCCCCGGTGACAGTGGGCTGCCACCGTACGTCTGGGTCAAGCCGATGAGCGGCGGTTTCATGTACAAGGATGCCGGGTTTCTCGGCCCGAAGTACGGCGCGCTCGCACTCGGCGACGGCAAACCGCCGGAGAATTTACTTCGCCCAGCGGACGTGACTTCCGACGACGACCGCGAGCGCAACGAACTGCGTAAACTCGCAGATTCGCGTTACGCTGCCAACCGTCGCCCGGACACCACCGAGGCTAACAGCTACGCTTTCGAGATGGCCGCCCAACTCCAGAAGCGGATCGAGTTGTTCGATGTTTCCAAGCTGCCCGCGAAGGATCAGGAACGCTACGGCACGCACGATCTCGGACGGCATTTTTTGCTCGCGCGGCGGTTACTCGAAGAAGGCGTTACGTTCGTAAAAGTCACGTCGTACGGGTGGGACACGCACGGCGATCACTTCAACGGCGCGGCCAATTTGCACCCGAAATTCGACAAGCCGTTTGCGGCGATCATCGAAGACCTCGCCGAACGTAGTATGCTCGACAACGTGCTGGTGATTGCCATCGCGGAGTTCGGGCGAACGCCGCGAATCAACGGCCACCTCGGGCGCGATCATTGGCCGGAGGCATGGTCGGCGTGCATGGCAGGTCGCGGAATCAGGAAGGGCGTCGTCGCCGGGAAAACGAATGCGAACGGTACCGAAGTGAACGGGGAACCGGTCGATATCGGCGGGCTGTTTCACACGTGGTACGAAGCGCTCGGCATTAGTGGCGACAAAGTTCGCTACCACAACAACGGCCAGCCGCTGCCGATCGCCCACGAAGATATGCACGCCGTGAAAGAGGTGCTCGCATGAAACCGCCCGTACTCCGCGGCAAGCCGATCGTACCGCCGGCACAGCTTTCGCGCATCCGGTTCAGCCCGTGCGGCAAGCAACTCGCCGCCGCTTCGCACGATGCCACGATCAAGCGATGGGACGTGACCGGCACCGACGCGAAAGAACTTCCCACGCTCGGCGGGCACAACGGCTACGTGGCCAGCCTCGCGTTCCATCCTGATAAACAACGGCTGTTCACGTGCGATACGTGGGGCAAACTCACCGGCTGGAACTACCTCGATGACAAGGTGATCTGGGAAGTGCCGACCGCACACGATGGCTGGCTGCGTGCCATCGCGCTGTCGCCTGCCGGCGACACCGTGGCGACGTGTGGCCGCGATGGTTTCCTTCGCTTCTGGAATGCGACCGACGGCAAAAAAACGGGTGAAGTGTCGCTCGGTGTCGATCTCTTCGCGATGGCATATCACCCCGGTGGAACGTCGCTCGTCGTCGGCGATTTGTTCGGCAACATCCGCGAGATTGCGCTCGCCACGAACGCAGTCGAACGCACGATTGCCGTGAAGGCGTTCCACTTGCTCGACCGCATTCAGGATGTTGGCGGGGTGCGTGGCCTATTGTTCGATGCGAAAGCCGAGACGCTGTTCGCCAGCGGTGCCCAACCGAAAACGGGCGGCTTCGTGCAGGCGTTTCCGCTCCTGCAAGCGATCGACTGGAAGACGGGCAAGTCCGGTGCGTCGTGGAAAGGAGCGACCGACAACGAAGGTTTCATTCACGACGTCGGCTTGCACCCCGATGGCTACCTCTACGCCGTCACCAGCGGCCAACCCGGCATTGGCTCGCTGTTATTCTGGAAGCCCGGCGAGGCGCAACCGCTCTTTCGCACGAGCATCCCCAATTGCCACAGCGTCGATTTGCACCCGAGCGGCCAGTACCTCGCCGTCGCCAGCACGAACGCCAACTCATCGGGCAACGGCCGCGCCAAAGGCAAAGAATACCCCCGCAACTACTCGCCGATCCAGTTTTGGACGATGGGATAAATTCGCGGCTCGATGTCGATCAACGCGGACCGCGCCCGTAGTCGGAATCCTCGTCGTAGCGTCGGCGCTTTTTCGGTCTGGGTTCATCGTCGTCCTCATCGTCGTCGTCGTAATCGTCCTCGATGGGTCGGCGGCGTTTCTTGCGTTTCCGCGTGCGTTCCGTGGTGCCATCGCCCATCGACATGATGATGATAATGAACACACAAGCCATCGGCAGGCCACCGAGGCAGCCCAGAAATATGGCGGTAACGCCCGAGAGTATCCCGCCGATGATCCCGATGATCGCTTGGCCTTTGAAATACCCCAAGACGACGGGGATGGCCGCGCAGATCACAACCGCGATGGCAATGACGATCCTCACGCCGGCTTTGAAAGCGTCTTGATCGGCCTGATTTTGGGCAAACAATTCGAATGGCATTTTCACTCTTTCTGGCCGCCGGCTTTCTCGGCGTTCTCGGCTTTGGCTTCTTTCACGGCGCGGCGGAACGGTTGGGCGGCCACGAGGTCTTTCACGCGCGGGCCGTCGGCATTGTACTTCGGAAGGAAACCCTGTTGCTTCGCCGATTCGCCGAAAAAGCCCAGAAAGATGCGACCGGGACGACGACCGAAACCGACGTAGTCGGTGCCGAAGGTACCTTCGTTCGGCCCACCGGCGCTGCCGCGAAATACCCGCCCGCCGCCGATGTATCCGCCGATTTCGTGCGATTCGACGCTCGGGATCGCGTAGCGCGCAATCCGGTCCGAGCCACCCTTCGCCTCGTGCGTGTGTTGTGGCGTCGTCAGAAATTGCGTCGTCCGCGAGGCAAATGGCGGCTTTTCCTCTGCGATTGCCGAACCATCGACGAGGAAACCGACGACGAACAGCCCGATGAAATTGCGCACGATCGTACCCTCTGCGTGTGGTTGCCAGATGAGTTATCGACCGTTTCGCGGCTTTCACTTCACCAGCACTTGTAGCAGCACTAACAAAAGTAACCCCATGCTGATGATGCCGTTCACCTGAAAGAACGCGCGATTGACGCGGTTCAGGTCGTCGGGTTTCACCAGATAATGCTCGTAAATGAGCAGTATTCCGATGGGAATCAGGCCGACGAGGTAGATCGTGCCGAGGTGAACCGAGGCGAACGCCAGCAGTACGAGTTTGCCGAACATGACCGCGTGGCACACCGCCGCGATTCGCAAACTGCGCCGCACGCCGTACCGCGCGGGGATGCTGTGCAGCCCTTCTTTCGCGTCGAAATCGGCATCTTGGCAGGCGTAAAGTATGTCGAATCCCGTCACCCAAAACAGCACCGCGCTGCCGAGTACGATCGGCACCGCCATCTCGATGAGGCCGCGAACGGCAATCCACGCCGCGATTGGTGCGAGCATCAGCGCAACGCCGAGCCAGACGTGCGCGAGTGCCGTGAACCGCTTCGCCAGCGAATACCCCGCAACGAACGCCAACACCGGCACGGCGAGCATCAGCGGCCACGGGTTCGACGGTTCGCGTAAGTAAAAGATCGCGGTCGAGCCGAGGAACGCCAGCGCATTTGCGAACAGAAATGCCCAGACGACGGTCGCCGAGAGTTTGCCCGCCGGCAGATGCCGCGTGGCGGTGCGTGGGTTTTTGGCGTCGATCCGCGCATCGACGAGGCGATTGAACGCCATCGCGAAACTGCGAGCGAACACCATACAAAGCAGGATGCCGATGAGATCTTCCCAGCGAAACGGCTCGTCTTGCCAGGCGAGTAACGCGCTGAGTAACGCAAACGGCAACGCGAAGATCGTGTGGCTGAAGCGGATCATTTCGAGGAGGTGGCGGATCGTATGCAACGTAACTCCCTTCGGTGAATCGCGGCAACACGATCTTTCTACGGAAGCTATCGCATATGGAAAACTCGTTGGACACCTTCACTTTCGGCATCCCTACAATTACTTTGCAAACCGATGCCGCTTCGTTGCACTGTGGGGAATCGAATGATCGAACCGTTTCGTACGCTACGTTGGTCGACTTGGCTCGGCTGGCAGGTCGAGAGTAACTGGGCGAACCCGTGGTTGTTTACGCTGTATTTGGTGGTGAAGCCAGTGACGGGTTCGCTGATGCTCGTCTGCATGTACATGGCCGCGAATCAGGCGGTGCAGGCGGTCAACCGACCGGGCATTCCGACCGAGTTCTTGCCGTACGTTTACGTCTCGAATGCCTGCTACGGTCTCGTCGGTGCGGTGATGTTCGGCATGTCGTCGGTCGTGCTTTCGGACCGCGAAAGTTACCGGATGTTAAAGTACGTCTTCATCAGTCCCGCACAATTTCAGACGTACTTTTTCGGACGCGGTCTGGCCAAAGCGATGGAAGGTGCGGCCGGCGGATTTATCGCCATTCTTGCGGGGCTGGCGTTCCCCGGCATCCGCAACAGCCTGCAAATTGGCAACCTCGATTTCGCCTGGCTATTCGCGTATCTCAGCGTCGGCTTCGTCATGCTCTGGGCCGCGGGGATGCTCCTCGCGTCGGCGGTTTTGAACATGAATCGCAGCAGTGCGTTCCTCAGCGAAGGCATCGCGGGCGTCGTTTACTTCCTCAGTGGCGTGGTGTTTCCGCTATCGGTGCTGCCATCGTGGCTGCAACCGATCAGCGTCTGCTTACCGACGACGTATTGGATGGAAGGGATGCGCCGCGCGATCCTCGGCAAACCACCCGAAGGCTCCGCCCTTGCAGCAACGCCACTCACCGCGTGGACGAATGCCGACTTGCTCTTCGCACTCATCGGCACGACGCTCGGCTTAGTGATTGCGGCGCAGTTCTTCTATCACTGGAGCGTTCGCCGCGCCTGGCGGAACGGTAAAATCGAAGAAACGACAGGGATGTGAGAGAAAAGGAAGGAAGTTGCCATCGGCCCTGAGTACGCGACTCAGGGCTGCGGTCGTTCGCGAAATTACGCCTTTAGCTTTTCAATGTGCTGATTCAGCACGGGCAGGTGCTTTTGGCATAGCATGAGCAAGTCGCCGCGGATCATCGTCGCGCATTCGTGCGAAAGTTCGGCGTTGGTAATCGCTTTATCGTACTCGGCGATGCCGTGTTCTTCGCCTTCGCGGAGTGCGACCAGTACCGTTTGCGGGCCGAGGATCTTCGCGGCACCGGTGACGGTTTTCGCGAAGCTGCCCCACATCCCCGAGCTTGTATCCGGTTCGCCACCGATGGTCTGAATGCTGTCGCGGAGCATCGTCGCGGCCGTGCGGTGATCGCCCGCAATCCGCGTAAGGGCTTGTACAGTAGCGGAATCTTCAAACTTCGGGATCGCTTGTTCGTAGGTCTCGATGGCGGAGAGTTCGCCTCGCAGCAAGCTGTTGAGTTGCTCGCAGTCTTTCTCGCAGGCCTTGCTCAAGACCGGAGCGGGTTTGGTTGCATTCGACATGTTCGTCTCCATCGTGTGACTCGTTGCGGCAAACCTCTTGCCGTCCCACTTTTGCAAATGCAACGTTCGTGCCAATTCACTGTCTCAGGTAACATTTCGAATAAGGTGGCTCACCTCGAGTCGTGAAACGAACCGGTGGCGTCCCTCGACTCGGACGGGCGACTTCGTAGAATGCTATTTCTGAAATGGCGAACGTCACGAGGCAGGAGAGTTATCGATGGGCATTCAACACAAGCGGAAAGAACTCCGCACGGCCGCGAAACGTCGCCGTAAAGGTATCAAACACAAGAATCGTAGCACCAAGAAGTACAAGAAGTAACGCGACCCGTCGGTGCGAAGTGTAACCAGCCACCAGGTAATCCCGGTGGCATTTTCACGCCCTTACTCGACCACTTCCAGTTGCTTTTCGTCGTCGATCTCGATCTGCAATTTCTTTTGATACTCGGACAACTTGCCTTTCACTCGCACGATTTTACCCCTAAACGTGTCGCCGGTGGCGTCCTTGAACTTGTCGTTGCGCGCTTTTGCATTGACGACGACCGTGAAATTCTGTTCGCTCTTAAAGTCGGCATCGGAGTTTAAGAACAATCGCTTTTTGTCTGCGGTCATACGGCCACCCCTAACCTCGAACTGTACCGTCACTTCGTCGCCCTTTTGCTTCTGGAACGCCTCGGCGGGCGTAAGTACACCCGCTGGTAGTTCCACCGCTTTCGCTGGCTCGGCTGGCTTCGCTTTACCCGGCGCTTTGTCGTTCGGCGTCAGCATCGCCAACCGAATCGGGTGCCGCACGACGATTTCGCCGTCTTCGTCGCGCAGTTCCAACGTCACGCGCGGGCTGGTTTCCGAGGCCCAATCGATGTGGATCATCCCGAAGTTGTTGCCGAACGGCATCGTGGCCACGCGATACTTGTTCTTCTCGGGGGCACGCCACGCTTTGTTCGCCTGATTGAATCCGCTACTCGTGATGTCGTAAAGCGGGTAGGAAATCGCATCGGTACTCACCGATAGTTCTGCCAAATGACGATCCCCGCTGAGGACGACGACACCGTTCGCTTTGGTGCTGCGCAATAACTGGAAGAATCGCTCGCGTTCCTTGGGGATCAGTGCCCACTTCTCGAACGGATGTTCGTCGCACAACAGTTGAATGCCGGAGCCGATCAATCGCAGATCGGCAGGGACTTTCAGCTGTTCCTCGAACCACTTCCATTGTTCCTCGCCGAGGAACGTTGCCCCTGGATCGTTGTTCGGGATCGATGGCGTGATGCGGGTCCGCGGGTCGAACTTACCGCGTTGGACTTCGCTGCGGAAGTAGCGACCATCGAGCATAATCACTTGGACGCGCTTACCGACCGGCCCGAAAAGCTGCGCGTTGTAAACGCCCTTCTGCGTACGGCGCGGCGAATCGGCCGGCACGCCGAAGAAGTCCAGAAACACCTTCTGGGCATCGTCTTTGAGAACCCACTCGGCCCCCGCGTCGTTCTTGCCGTAGTCGTGATCGTCCCACGTCGCCATCATCGGCACGGACTTCTTCAGCGCCGCAAACGCAGGCAACGCATCGAGTTTGTCGTACTTCGAGCGGATGAACTCCCCCGTGACTTTTTTCGACTTGTCGAGGTCCGCATAGATCGTGTCGCCGAGCAGAACGAGTAATTCCGGCTTGGTTTTGCCGATCGAATCCCAAATCGGGCACTCTTTGTCCTGATTCGCACACGACCCGAACGCGATGTGCGACAGAGGCTTGCCCGCATCCGTTTGGGCGAAAATATGCGGTGCGGGAAGCATCGCCAACGAGCAAACCGCAAGAATGAAATGACGGACGAGCATCGCAAGTTCCTCAGTATTGTGTGTGGCCAATATATAGACGTTTCGCCGCGACGCGCATGCGCTCGCGTAGATCACGCGGCTCGCGTGACTGCGTGTCGAAATCCGAGTCGCCCCGCGTAGATCACGCGGCTCGCGTGATACGCTTGACAAGTAGAGCGAGGCTTACGCGGCTCGTTAGTTCTACTGTATCCGCCGGAAGTACTATGGCGGAAAGAGTTTATGGAATCCTCGACAATTGGTCTGAATTCCGTGTCTGACCGGGATGGATGTGT
>JAYWCL010000020.1:0-17397 GCA_043780595.1 Limnoglobus sp. | reverse complement strand
GTATTGGCCGCGACCGAAGCCGCACTGCGAACCTACATCACCACCGGCCAACTCCCGCCCCTACCGCCAGCCACAACTTCCGCAGGCTGAAGGGTTACTCCGGCACTTGGTTGTAACTCGCATATGACCCTTTCTCATATGCAAGATAACTATCCCAGATATCTTCGTGTAGTACCGATTCCGACTCGCCGCACTTTAAACACCTGACTGCTTCTGCGATTCGTCCGCCGCCCACATCTACGACAAATACGTGCCCGCACGGCTCGCACTTCGCTCGGTATGTATGTCCCATAAAATCCCCCTCAGTCTGTAGTTTTTGTAATCAGTGCGATTTGCATTTTCTACGATCTACGTCGGATTGTCAATCGTTAGCATTTCATTGATGCAAAAGAAACGAAGAAACGAACGGCTGTTGATTTTGTTCTGGTATTCCTCGCCGGTTCTGCTACTGTTTGTTATTCGCAACCTCCGCTGCCTTTCTCAATCGAGGCACACACATGTTGACTGTCCGTACCGGCACGCCCGGCAGAATCGGCCAAGCGGTCGTGTTGCTCATCACCAAATGCGCAGCGAGTTGATCGCGTACGAAGGTCTGCTCGGTTTCGCCTTCGACAATCACGACGAGTTCATTCACGGGCTGGCCCCCCGCGTACGACATTCTTCTGCCAGAGTTCGCCGACGGAGTAGTCTTCCAGCCAGCCCGCAAGTTCCTGTGAGCCGAGTCGCTCGAACGTCGACCGTCCGTTCACACGATTCACCACCACAATCTGTTTCGGCTCGAAGTAATCGAGAAGCGTCGGCGACTGCGTTGAGATGATGACCTGCGTTCGTTGGGATGCCGACTGAATCAGGTCTGCCAGTATCGAAATGGCATACGGGTGCAGGCCGAGTTCTGGCTCGTCGATGATGATCGTCGAAGGCGGATTCGGTTGCAGCAGGCACGTGGCGAGGCAGATGAAGCGAATCGTCCCGTCCGACAGTTGATTCGGCTGAAACGGAAAGTCACTGCCTTTCTGTTGCCATTCCAGACGCACGAGTTCGTTCGTTCCTTTCGTCTGTGAACGCAGCAGAAAGTCGTCGAAGAACGGCGCAATCAATCGCACGGTATCGCGGATCAACTCGTAACTACCCGGCTGACTTTCCTTGAGTTGAAGCAGATACGGCGCGATATTGGACGCATCGTGACGGAGACGCTGGCTATCGCGTAACGAATGGTCGCGCCGCATCGGTGCGAGCGAACTCGTGTCGTGGAAGTGGTACACGGTCCAGCTCGAAACCGCGCTGTAGACGTAATGGGGTACACCAGGGTAACCGGAGTGCCAATTGCTTTTGTCATCCTTGCGTTTCTTGAGTGCGGACTCAAGGCTTCCAAATCCAATTGCCGTGCTGCTTGGAAATCGCTTATTCCTGATGAATTTGCCGTCTACAGCATAATCCACTCGTTCTTCAGCGATTTGCAACGTGCCCGCCGCCGTCGGCCTCAATGTGAACTCGTAGGCGTTGCTTCCGAATTCGATTCGCGATGAGATTTCCGATGTGACCTTCGGCCCGAGAAACAGGAAGCCATCGCCGCCGCCGGAGTCGTTCACGAATTGCTGAAAACTCTCATCGGCGAACGTGCGAAGCATCCGGAAGAAGTCGACGAAGTTGCTCTTCCCCGCCCCGTTTGCGCCGATGAGTACGGTCAATTCTCTCAGTCTGAAGTCTTCCAGCTTCTCGATCGACTTGAAGCCGCTCAGCGTAATCTTGTCGATTGAGCTTCCCATTTCCCCACTCCACTTCAAAGATGATGATCGCTCTTCGCAACCAGCATCTTATCCTACTTCCGTAACAGTGAATCGTTGTGAGTTAAGAGTGGTTCGCCGGTTAGTCCGACTAACAACGATCCACTCTTAACTCACAACTACTGTTAGTTCGCGCGGCGTTTGCGGTACTGGCGGATGAGCGCGTTCGTCGAGCTATCGTGCTTCAGCGTCGGTTCGGTTGCGGCTTCGAGTTCGGGTTGGATCTTCTGGGCCAGCACTTTCCCGAGTTCGACGCCCCATTGGTCGAAGGAACCGACGTTCCAGATGACGCCTTGCGTGAAGACGATATGTTCGTACAGTGCGACGAGTTTGCCGACGGCGGCGGGGTCGAGTTTTTCGAGCAACAGCGTGTTCGATGGGCGATTGCCCGTGAAGGTGCGGTGCGGCACCAGCCAATCGGGGTGGCCTTCGGCCTTCACCGCTTGCGCCGTTTTGCCGAACGCGAGTGCCTCCGATTGCGCGAACAGGTTCGCCATCAGGATATCGTGGTGCGGCGCGTGCGGGTTGAGCGATTGGCAGAAGCCGAGGAAATCGCACGGGATCAAGCGCGTGCCCTGGTGAATCAGTTGGTAAAACGAGTGTTGCCCGTTCGTGCCCGGCTCGCCCCAATAAACTGCGCCGGTCGCGTAATCGACGGCGGTGCCATCGAGCGTGACGCTCTTGCCGTTGCTTTCCATCGTCAGTTGTTGCAGGTACGCGGGGAAGCGTTTCAGATACTGATCGTACGGTAACACCGCGACGGTTTCGGCCCCGAAGAAGTCCGTGTACCAGAGGCCGAGCAGGCCCATGAGTGCGGGGATATTCTTCTCGAGCGGTGCGGTGCGGTAGTGCGTATCCATCGCGTGGAAGCCTGCGAGCATTTCGCCGAACGCCTTCGGCCCGATCGCGAGCATCGTCGATAAACCGATCGCGGAAACCATGCTGTAACGCCCGCCGACCCAGTCCCAGAAGCCGAACATGTTCGCGGTGTCGATGCCGAACTTACTCACCTCGGCGGCGTTCGTACTGACCGCGACGAAATGCTTGGCCACCGCGGCGGGGTCTTTCAGTTTCGCGAGGCACCACGTGCGGGCACTGCGGCCGTTGGTCATCGTTTCGAGCGTCGTGAAGGTCTTCGACGCGATGACAAACAGTGTCTCGGCCGGGTCGAGGTCGATCGTCGCTTCGGCGAAGTCGGTGCCATCGACGTTCGACACGAAGCGGAACTGCATGTCGCGCGCGGAGTATTTTTTCAACGCTTCGTAGGCCATCACGGGGCCGAGGTCCGAACCGCCGATGCCGATGTTGACGACGGTCTTGATCCGCTTGCCAGTGTGCCCGAGCCATTCGCCGGAACGCACGCGATCGCAGAATGCGCCCATGCGGTCCAGCACGGCGTGAACCTCCGGGATCACGTTTTTGCCATCGACGTTCACGACCGCGCCCTTCGGCGCACGCAGTGCGGTATGCAGCACGGCGCGGTCTTCGGTCTTGTTGATCTTCTGACCGGTGAACATGCCCTCGATGTGCTCGCGCAAGTTGCACTCGTTGGCGAGTGCAATCAGATGCTTGACCGTGTCGTCGGTGATGCGGTTCTTCGAATAATCGAGGAACACGCCCTCCGCCTCCAGTGTCAGCCGTTCGCCGCGGGTGGCATCGGCGGCGAACAACTCGCGCAGGTGCGTCGCACGCATCGCATCGGCATGAGACTTCAGAGCGGTCCATGCGGGTCGCTGAGTCAAGGCAGTCGTCATCGGTGGCTCCGGTAACATGAGTTGGGTGAGGAAGAGAATAGCATAAACCGGAGCGAAGGGGAGAAAAAACGCGAGAGTGAAGTAAGAAACAGGCTTCACACCGCTTCGGCGACGGCTTCGAGGAACCGGTAGCCGACGCCGCGCACGGTCTCGATCAGTTCGACTTCGGCACCGGCGGTGCTCAACTTCTTCCGCAAAGTCTTGATGTGAACGTCGATCGTTCGTTCCAGAACAATCGAGCCTTCGCCGATCGCGGCATCCATCAGTTGATGGCGCGTAAATGCGCGGCCCGGCTGCCGTACGAGGCATTCGAGCAAGCGAAACTCGGTCGGCGTCAGGTCGAGCGTGTCGGCCAGATACGTCACGCGGTGCCGCACGCGATCGACCTTCACGTCCATATGTTCGATGACATCGCTCGGGTCGGTCGTGCCCTCGACGCGGCGAAGAATCGCCTTCACTTTCTCGAGCAAAACCTTGTTGCTGAACGGCTTTGAAACGTAATCGTCCGCCCCCATTTTGTAGCCGATCACTTGATCGTTCTCTTCGGCACGTGCCGTAATCATGATGATCGGAATGTCGCGCGTTCGCTCTCCCGAACGCAGTTCGCGGCAGACCGTCAAGCCATCGAGGCTCGGTAGATTCAGGTCCAAAAGCATCACGTCGGGGATGATCGTCTGCGCTTTCCGCAGCCCCTCTTGCCCGTCGTGCGCGATGATGGTTTCGTAGCCTTCGCGGTTGAAGTACCACGCGATCGACTGCGTCAGTCCGCGTTCGTCTTCGACGATCAAGATGCGTGGCTGTGGCACGGGAACTCCAATGAATGAGTGTCGAGTGGTGAGTGACGAGAATCGAGAGACCTTTTGTGTAGCTGGCCTCTGTGAGGCCGGTTCTCACAAGACCGGGGTCACAGACCCCAGCTACAAAACCTCTGATGTAGCTGGCCTCTGTGAGGCCGGTACTCGTAAGACCGGGGTCACAGACCCCAGCTACAAGACCGTCTCGAACATTAACCGAACCGGCCCGTGATGTAGTCTTCGGTCTGCTTCTTCGTCGGCTTCGTGAACACTTGTCGCGTCGGCCCCGCTTCGACGAGGTGGCCTTCGTAGAAGAACGCGGTGATGTCCGAGACTCGTGCGGCTTGCTGCATGTTGTGCGTGACGATGACAATCGTGTAATGCGTCTTCAGATCGTCGATGAGGTCTTCGATTTTCGTCGTCGATTTCGGGTCGAGCGCGCTCGCGGGTTCGTCCATCAGCAACACTTGTGGGTCGGTGGCGAGTGCTCTCGCGATACACAACCGCTGCTGTTGCCCACCCGAAAGTGCGAGGGCCGACTGCACGAGACGATCCTTGACTTCGTCCCAAAGTGCCGCTTGCCTTAGGCAGCGTTCGACGAGTTCATCGAGTATACGCCGGTCGCGCTGGCCCGCCACGCGCGGGCCGAACGCGACGTTCTCGTAGATCGATTTCGGAAACGGGTTCGACTTTTGAAACACCATGCCGACGCGACGCCGCAAGTCGACGAGGTTGACATCGCGATCGTAAATATCCTTGCTATCGAGGCGGATTTGACCCGTATGCTTCGTGCCGTCGATGAGGTCGTTCATCCGGTTGAGCATCCGGAGGAGAGTCGATTTACCGCACCCGCTCGGGCCAATGAACGAAACGACCGAGCGTTGAGGGATGACGAGCGAGATGTCGAAGAGGGCTTGTTTGCCGGGGTACCAAAAGTTGACGCCATCGAGGCCGAACTTCGGCTGCGACGACGCCATATTGAACGACGACTTCCCGGCCGTTTCGCGAGCCATCACGATATCGGTGAACATCCGGGTCACGTTAAACCTCCGCACGCTCCGAGGCCATCATCTTCACATCTGTTGTAGAGCCAGATTGTGAAGATAACGAGAAGGAACGATGAAGAGGCGGCGTGACTCGGTGAATCGAGACCGTACAGGCGGGCGTGTTACCCCACGAACACGCCGCCGGTAAAGCCCGCGAACGCATCGAAGTCGAATTGCGCCGGAGGCGTACCGGAGGATGCGATGTTGGCACCGAGGTAGCTCGTCACGCGCGAACCCGCGCCACTTCCCGAACCGACGACGAGGTCGGCTTTCGTGTCGCCGTCGAGGTTCTTCACCGCGACGCGAATGCCGCCGCGACTGTTGACGTCGCCACCGAAGAAGTTCGCCAAATTTACCTGCGTATTCGTTAGCAAACTCTTGCCGTCGAGTGCCAGCACACGCGGCCCACCCCCGGGGCCACCACCTGCGATGAGGTCCGCGAAGCCGTCACCGTTGATGTCGCCGGCGGTGACGAAAATGCCGTTGCGCAAGGTTTGCTCGAAGGCGAAGAAGTCCCCGAAGATCTTCTGTGGCGTGCTGCTCAGCGATTTGCCATTGAACGCCGCGACTCGTGGCCCGCCACCGAAACCTGCCACCACGATGAGGTCTGCGACACCATCGCCGGTCATGTCTGCGATTGCCGAACGGGCACCGCCGCGGAAGTTGACGTCGTCGATGCCAAAGAAGCCGGTCACTTTCGGGAAGCCCGCCGCCCCGCTGTAAATGTCGACGCGCGGCCCGCCGCCTTCGTCCGGCGTGATCGCGAGATCGGGAATCCCATCGCCCGTGACATCGCCCGCCGAAACGTAGACGCCACCGGTGAACGAGGCTTCAAACGGGTTGACGGTGAAGAGTTCCTTCTGCGTGCTGCCATCGATGATACGAACTTGCGTGGCGCGACCCGGTCCCGTGCCAACGATGAGATCGGCCACGCCATCGTTGTTGAAGTCCGCCGCGGCCGTGCGAACTCCGCCCGTGAAACCGGGGAATGGCGTGGTGGTCAACTGAACCGATTTGTCTGGGTTATAAAGCGTCGCCGTGCTGGCACCCACATCCGCCCCGACTCCAAATTGTCGGAACCCGACGAGGGTGGATTTCACAGTAGGCGGTTGGACTTCAAACGCGCCGATGTCCACCGTCGTGTTGGCGATTCGGACGAATCCGCTTCCTCGCTGGTCGGTGACGACTCCCACCGGAACGACGGCATTGCTTCCCGCATCGATTGCGGGACTGCCGGTGAGCAGTGCCACCGTCTGCGTGAATCCGCCATTGTTCGCGAGCGTGCCGAGGTTCGGGTTCGCAACCGTGAACGGGGAACCGGTCACCTTCGCGTTCCCGAGGACGTTCAACGCGGCAGTCGAGACGATGTTCGGTCCGGTGCCATTGACATTCAAAGTGCCGCTGACTTGGTTGTGTACCACGTCCACGCCGCCCGTGGTATTCGCCAAAATGCTGTTGGCGATGGTAACAGTGGCAGTCTGGCTCGCAGTCACCGTCCCGACGTTCTGCGTCAGCGTATACAGCGCCCCGCCGTCCGACGTGTTGGTCGTTCCAGTACCGATCCCGACGACGACGGTGTTGCCAGCGATAGTGACGCCATTCAGGCTCAAGTCTCCGTTCAGGTTGAAAACTCCGCCACCGAACGCGCCTCCTCGTTGACCGGCACCGGCGGCCCCGATTGCGCCTTCGGAAACCCCACCACTGGCGGAGTTGTCCCTGATCGTCGAATTGACGATGGAGATAACGCCGCCCTGGTTGAAGATCGCGCCGCCCAACCCCGCGCCGCCACCGCCCGGTCCGCCGTTGCCGCCGCCCGACCCTGCGCCGAACGCGGGGAACCCACCGCTACCACCACCCCCGCCGCCTCCACTACCTCCCCCGCCGCCGACCCCAACGCCGCCACCGCCACCAAACCCGCCAACACTGGCACCGCCACCACCGCCGAACCCGCCGTCCGTACCGGTGTTGCCCGCGCCGAAGTTACCGCCCGAACCACCGCCGCCGAACCCCGCTGCCGCGCCGCCGGCGATACCGCCATTTGGCCCCCCACCGGTTGTACCCGGCGACAACGCACCCGCTCCCAAGCCGCCACCACCACCGCCGAATCCGAGCCGGGAACTACCGCCGGCACCGCCCTGTGCTGCGTTCCCTGTCAGCGTACTGCCGATGATACTCAGCGTTCCCTGATTGTAAATCGCGCCGCCCAACCCGCCCGCCCCACCGCCACCGAATCCGCCAAATCCGCCGAGCGCGATGCCATTGGAAAGTGTCAGGTTCTGGAGCGTCAGGCTCCCGGTTGCGGTCACCTCGAACAGGCGGAAGGTCGACGATCCCGTTCGGGTAATCGTTTCGCCTGTACCCTGGATGACGATCGCACTGCTTACGATCAAACCGGTCGGCCCCGCGAAATTGCCCGTTGGGGGATTGAAGAACGTCGAGAGGCCGAACGACTGCCCGGCCACTGCGGGGGCGAATACGATGGTGTCGTTGCCAGTCGTGACGTTCGCCAGATCGACCGCGTCCCGTAGGCTGCCTGCTCCGGCGTCGGCGAGGGTACTCACCGTGAATGTGGCAGGCACGTCGCGGCCTTCCAGATGCTCCATGCCGAGAAACGGTTTGCGTTTCGATTGCCGCGTCTGTGAGAGAGAATTGCGCATCGTTGCCTCGAAAAAGGGAAACTGTTCGACAGAAACAACCGTGCGGATCGGGCGACTCCACGCGATTGTGTTTATCAGACTAATCGGCAGCAACGGTAAAAGCAAACGGAATTTTATTGTGGATCGGTTGGTTAAAGATGTGTAAATCGTGCTCACGCAACGACGCCCCTTGTCAGCGACGCCGCCACGCATGATACCGCACACATCATCGAGCAGGCAGGACAGGATACCCTGGCTGTGCATAAGCTCCTGGTAGTCCTGGGGCCGCATTTCCAAGTGGCTCGCCTATCCCCACACCAATTACACCTCCGTGGATTTGCTCGAATGTGCGTGACTGCGTCTTTTGCTTTGGCAGATCGATCGGCTTGCGGAACGGCGCACGCTTCTTCGCCGGAACGGCTTCTGCCGGATCGACCGAGGTGTAAGTACCCTCCATCGCCGAGCTGAAGGCTTGAAAGTACAGGAACACGAATTTTGTTTCTTCTGAAGCGGCTCCGTAAGCGGCCAGTTTCGCGAACGGATTCGGCCCGCTCAACAGGGCACGGTAATTGAGAATTGTCAGTCGATCCCCCTTGACGCGAAACTGATAGCTGAATGGCAGATCGGTCACCATCTCGTTGAGGAACGGCTCGACCAACGGCAGAAATTTCGCGGCATCCTCAAAATCCTTACTGAGTTCGCGGCCGACTTTCAGATGCGTGACTTTCGCCGAGGTGACGACGCCGTAGATCGTGCCGTTGCTGCTGAGTGAAATCTCGGCATCGGTTTCGATCTCGAATTCGATGCCCATGATATTGGCTTCGATGTTGCCGTGAACTTTATCGTCCTCGAACGTCCAGGTCACGCGGCCGGTGCCGTAAGGCGCGACTTCGACTTCTTTGACGAACGTGCCGACGGGCAGCCGAATCACCGCTTCGCGCCGGCGCTGGTTCGGATCGGGCTTCGGATCTTCGGGTTTGACGACCGGTTTCGGGGCCGGCACCGGCGCGGCTACAACCTCTTCTTTGTCTTTGCCGAACGCGAGCGGACTCAGGTTGGGTTTCTTCGGGCCGTCCGCCAAGGCCCATTGACCGATCGCGAAGCCGACCAGCCCGGTCGCGATCAACGCCGCGGCCGCTATCAGTTTCAGGTTCTTCCAGATCATCGCTTTTGCCACTCCTTGCGATAGAGACAGGGTTCGTTCGGTAATTCCCACAACATTCGGGATTTCATTTGCGAGCACCGAAAGTGCCGCGTGCGTCGTCGCCCACACCCACGACGGCGAGACGCTGCGTGCGGTGTTTCCGGTAATCGCCAGTACGGTCGAAAGCACGACACCACGAATCGCGAGTTGGCGTTGCAGCCGTTCGCGTGCCCGTGCCAACCGCGTCACGAGCGTGCTCGTCGGGCAGCCCAACCGCAATGCCGCATCCGCCGTCGACAGGCCGCCCGCGTAGCACAATTGAATCGGCAAACGGTACTTCTCCGGTAGCCGTCGGATTTCCTCGGCGAGCAGTTCGCTGCGTTCGTCGGCGACCAACTCGATGGCGGGAACATCTGATGGGAGCGGCCCGGCTTTGCCCGATTGTTGCCGTAACCGGCGCGCGACATTCTCGGCCACACGGTAGAGCCACGCCGCCAGTGCCGCCGGTTCGCGGATCGAATCGAGCCGTTGAACGAGCACGAGAAACGTCGCCTGTGCGGCATCGTCGATGTCCGCAGCCGAACGCAACCACGACCGGCACACGGCCCGAATCGCGGGCGTATGCCGGGCCACGAGGATCGCGAACGCGACTTCGTCGCGCGTATTGCGGAACTGCGTCAGCATTCCGCATCCGGACGCGCATCCGCAGGCAGACCGAGTAGTGGGGCCGAAAGCCGCGTAGATAAACGCAAGGCGGTCCTTTCCGAATCCGTTCGCGGCAACCGTTACCAGTAAAGTGCAGGCTCCTGCCGAAAAGATTTCACGATCTTAACGATTATACTGGCAGGATGAAACACGAAATGTCGATTAACGGCATAGTTCCAATCGCCTCCGTTGTGGGAGGCACGTCTGATTAACTCCACGCACTTTCCATCCATCCCTAGACTTCTCGCCCCAGTGTCCGCTTCGGTGTCCAGCCACCTTGTCTCTTTTCTATTCGCGAAATCAAATGGATACGAGAACCGCAGTTTATCTTTCGCTCGGATACCGATGCGGACAACGCGGCAGACGCGCCTACAATGTCGCGAATGGTATCATTCGATTTCGTACGGAGTTCGCGTTGATGGAAAAGTCGCAGATCCAAAAAGTGCTCGTGCCGGGATTGGCGGTGGCGTCGATCATCGTCCTCGTCGGCTTGCTCATCGGCCTGAAGAACGAAGAGACTCCACCGAAGAAGAACGCGGGTGGAAGCAACATCGCGAACTCGAATGCCACTGCAAAACCTAGTCAAACCTCGGATAGCAATTCGGAAGGCATGACGATGGAAGTCGCGCCGGTCGATGCCGCCGAATGGAAGCCATACGGCAGCGACGGGCTGAAGATGTGGGACGTCAAAGAAGGCACGGGCGACCCCGCCCCGGCTGGCTCGACCGTCACGATCCATTACACCGGCTGGCTGACCAACGGTACCGTGTTCGATTCCTCAGTGAACAAGGGCGAACCGGCGACCTTCGCTCTCGGTGGCCTCATCAAAGCGTGGCAGATCGGCATTCCCGGCATGAAGCCCGGCGGCATTCGTCGCCTGCTCGTGCCATCCGAACTCGGCTATGGGGCACGCGGTTCGCCGCCGAAAATCCCCGGTGGCGCAACGCTCGTTTTTGAAGTCAAACTGATTGCGTTCAATTAACTGAACTGTTTCCCCGTTAGGAGGATGGATGATGACGTACTCGATTCGCGCCGCTTTTCTGGCGCTGACCACCGCATTCGCACTGGCGAACGCAACGTATGCCGAGGAGAAGAAAGAGTTGAAAATCCCGCCCATCGACTCGAAAGAGTGGAAAGAAGTCAAGGACGGCGAAGGACTGAAGATCTGGGACGTGGTCGAAGGAAAGGGCGATGCCACCAAGGCGAGCGCGACCGTCACGATCCACTACACCGGTTGGACGACCGACGGCAAAATCTTCGACAGCAGCGTCGAACGCGGCGAAAAAGCGACGTTCCCGCTCGATAACCTCATCAAAGGTTGGCAGAAGGGCATTCCCGGCATGAAGCCCGGTAGCACCCGTCGGTTGTTCATTCCCTGGGCACTCGCCTACGGCGAACGCGGTCGCGGGAAGAAGATTCCGCCGATGGCCGACCTGATCTTTGAAATCGAGCTCTTCAGCGCCGTCTCACCGCTCGAAATGCCATCGCTGACTGCCAAGGAATGGAAAGATTTCAAAGTCGAAGGCGTAGAAGGCATGAAAGTGTGGGATGCGGTCGAAGGCAAGGGCGTAGCCGCCGTCGCCGCATCGACCGTCACGATCCACTACACCGGGTGGACGACCGATGGCAAGGTCTTCGATAGCAGCGTCACCCGCGGCGAACCGGCCACCTTCCCGCTCGGCAACCTCATCAAAGGCTGGCAGCTCGGCGTCCCCGGCATGAAGCCGGGTGGCAAGCGCCGCATGATTCTCCCTCACGAACTCGCCTACGGCGAACGCGGTTCACCACCGAAGATCCCCGCCAAAGCCACACTCGTGTTCGAAATCGAATTGATCTCCGTGGAAAAGTAACTTTTCCGGCTGACAACTGATCGCTGATCGCTGACAGCTTTTCACGCCTCTTCAATCGCAGGAGTTTCGCATGAATTTTCCAAAGCTCGATGGTTCCGAATGGAAAGACATCGGCGGCGGTCTCAAGGTATGGGATTCGACCGTTGGCACGGGCACCGAGATCAAACCGGGTGGCCGCGTGAAAGTCCACTACACCGGCTGGACGACCGACGGTAAGCAATTCGATAGCAGCGTCACCCGCGGTACGCCGATCGAGTTCCCGCTGACGGGCGTGATCAAAGGCTGGCAGGACGGCATCCCCGGAATGAAAGTCGGCGGCACCCGTCGCCTTTCGATCCCCGGCGATCTCGCCTACGGAGTTCGTGGCATCCCCGGCACCATCCCGCCGAACGCCACGCTGATTTTTGAAGTGCAATTGCTCGAAGTGAAGTAACCAGAAAAAAAGCCCCTGCACGATCGTTCGTGCAGGGGCTTTCCTTTTCTCGAATCACGTCGCCATCACGTTGTAACCGCAATCGACGTACAACACCTGCCCCGTGACGGCGCTCGCCAGTGGGCTGCACAAATAGAGCGTGCTGTTCGCGACTTCCTCGGGGCCGATCGGCCGACGCAACGGCGAGTGCGATGCGGCATGTTCGATCAGCTTGTCGAAATCCGGATTGATCGCACGGGCCGCGCGGCTGGCGTACGGCCCCGCCGAGATCAAGTTTACGCGAATGTTCCGGTCGCCCACGAACCACGATAACTGCTTCGCATCGAGTTGGAGTGCCCCCTTCGCCGTGCTCATGCCGCCGCCGTAGTGCGGAATCACGCGGTCGCCACCAATGTACGTCAGCCCGACGACGCTCGCCCCGCCCGGCCGATTCGCCATGAACGGAGCCGCGTAGCGAACCATGCTAATGAGCGAGTAGCTGCTGATGCCCAACGCCTCACTGTATGCCTCGCGGGTCGTTTCGATGATCGGCTTCGTGATTTCTCGGCTGAAGGCAATCGAGTGAATCAAGATGTCGATCCCGCCGAACTCTTTGCCGACGGCTTCGACCGTCCCTTGAATGCTGTAATCGGGGAACTTCGCGTAACGGCGATCCGTGCGAACCTTCTCCGGCACCTGCTCCATCGTGTCGTAACTGGCATCGCACGCGAACATCTTCTCGACTTTCAGCTCCGTACCATCGGGTAACAAACGCGATTCCCGGTCCGCATCGCGGGTGAGGAAGCTTTCGACGATGCCACACATTCGCGGGTGAACCGCGAGCACGACCTTCGCCCCCGCCGCCTTCAGCGCCTTGCAAATGAACCACGCGAAACTCTGATTATCGCCGACACCAGTAACGAGCGCCACCTTGCCCGTGAAATCGAGAGAGACCATGTTCGCGAACCTCAGAGGGGGATTACTAACGTGCAACTGTTTTATGGAAATCCGAAACGGCAACGAGTCGGTAACATTCGCAAGAACGAGAGAAACGCGCCTTGTCGTCGGGTGGAGTGACGTGTATCAATACTAAGCAAGTTAAGGGGGCGTAGCTCAATTGGTTAGAGCACCGGACTGTCGATCCGGAGGTTGCGGGTTCGAGTCCCGTCGCCCTCGCTTGATGGAAGTAGTTGGCCGAACAGCACTTGTGTGTACTCTTCCGGTGTTCGGAAGGTGCGGCTCGCAGAAGCTCTAACCCGGTAGTCTACCGGGATTCCGCTTTTTCGGTGCCGCATGACCCATCGCAAATCTCCACCCTCTCTCCGACGTCACAAGCCGAGTCAACTCGGCGTCGTCACGCTCAACGGACACGATCACTACCTAGGCCACTGGCCCGAGAACCAGAAAATGGCCCCGGCCGGGGTCCGCGAGGCGTACGACGCGATTGTCGCCGAGTGGCTCGCCAACGGACGCCACTCCGCTCACCTCGCCCCACCCCCGATGTCCGTCGCCGAACTTATCCTTCAGTTTTGGGAACGGTACGCCACGGTTTACTACCGTCACCCCGACGGTTCGCCGACCAGTGAGCAGGACAATTTCAAATTGTCCCTTCGTCCTCTCCGAAAATTGTTCGGGAAAATTCCTGCGGCCGAGTTCTCGCCACTCAAGCTCAAAGCGGTTCGCCAGTCGCTGATCGACGCCGGGGTCAGCCGCGGTGTCATCAACCAACGGGTCGGCCGGGTGAAACGGCTTTTCAAGTGGGGCGTCGCCGAGGAGTTGGTGCCCGAGCCGGTCCACCGCGGGCTGCTCGCGGTCGAGGGCCTGAAAGCCGGCCGGTCCGAGGCCCGGGAGTCGTCCCCCGTCGAGCCGGTCCCCGACGGGTCCGTGGAAGCGGTCCTCCCGTTCCTGTCGACGCCAATCAAGGCGATGGTCCGTACTCAACGATTGACGGGCATGCGTCCCGGCGAAGTGGCCCGGATGCGCGGCCGGGATCTCGACACGACCGGCGAGGTCTGGGTGTACTCGCCGGCCCAGCACAAGACCGCGTGGCGGGGCAAAAAGCGGGCAGTCTCGATCGGCCCGAAGTGCCAGGCGGTGCTGCGGCCGTTTCTCACGGACGACCCCGACGCCTACCTGTTCCGTCCTCGGGCCGCCCGCGAGGAATGGTTTGCGGCGAAACGGGCAACGCGGAAGACGAAGGTCCAACCGAGTCAGATGAGCCGTCGAAAGGGGAACCCGCAACGGAAACCGGGCGAGTTCTACACCCGGTTCACCTACGCATCCGCCGTCGCCCGGGCCTGCGTGAAGGCGGGCGTTCCCCATTGGCACCCGAACCAGTTACGGCACTCGCGGGCGACTGAGGTACGCGGGGCGTACGGATTGGAGGCCGCGCAAGTGGTTCTCGGGCACGCGCGGGCCAACGTCACCGAGGTGTACGCCGAGCGGAACCAATCGCTTGCGGCCCGCGTCGCCGCCGAGACGGGGTGACGTTCGGCGGCGTGCCGCCCAATGGCAACTAGCAGATGATCATGCCGTCGAAGGGTGTGCCCCTCGCACTCTCCGACGGCATCACGCCCACTCGGACAAGCCGCGATGCGGGGTAAGCTCGGCGACGTTCCCACGGCTGGGCCGTTGACCTCCGGCGGTAGTATTTCTTGCGAGAAATGACATGATGAACGAAGAATTTGAGTCTAGCATTCTTGCTGTTCAACGCGCACTCGACGTAGATCCAAACGAGCCGTTGTCACCAGACCTCCTTCAAAGGATGGACCCGAATCACCCATGGTGGGGATCGCTCGACTTGCCCGCCGAGGCGGAACCACGCGAACTCGCACCTGAAACGAGTGAACTCGAATCTGTGCCTCAGTACACCCCGTCGGCCGATGCGATCTGGAAGGCCGTTTTCGCGCTCAAATCGCTCCTCTGCTTGGCCCCGTTTGACCCACGTGGAAGTACCCGGTTCGGGAAGTGTGTTGCCGCGGTCCGCGGATCGATTGAGCGCGACCAGTTCCCCGACGCGGCCCGCGAACCGCCCGAAGCGTTCGGCGTCTGCACAATCAGCTACCCCCAACTGGAGGTGAACCAGTTCGTCGAGTTGGCAAAGCCGATGATTTTAGGCTTGCTTGGGCAAATCGAAATTGAGGGCCTTATGAAAGATCGCCTCGACCGCGAGTTGCGGAGGCCGTCCCCCTACCTCGAACCCGACGATCGGGGGACCATCGGGGGGATGATCAACCCGTCCGGGGCGAACAAGCAACAAAAGGGTAACAACCTCAAGCTCGACGCCCTCGCCGCGTTCCTCGCCGCGGTGGGAAAACGTCCCGAAGTTGTTCTTCGTGCCGCCGAGCGGATTCTCCGTGAGGCCCGCGTCGCGCTCGACAAGTGGGAATTCGACGTTCCGATGGGTATATTGAGGCACGACGGGGTGGAAACTCCGGGCCTGTCGCCGGAAGCGGTCTTGTTCCTGAAGATGGTCGTCGAAGCGGCCCCCGAGTACGTTCCCTTCACGTCGCTGCCGTCCCGAGCACAACAAGAGGGGGTGACCATCTCCAAGACCAAGTGGGAGCAGGTGAAAAAACAAATCCCAGAGCACATCCTGGAGAAACTCGAAACTCGTCCTGGCCTCGGCACGCGTCTCAAGACCTGATGGCGGATTTGCAAGTCTCCTTTTCCGGTTTTGCTGAACTTCTCGCCCTCTGCTATCGTTCCCGCAAGGGCGTGCAAAGCCCCGCCGGGAGACGCGACCCATAGCCAATGGGACCGCTGCCCGGTGTCACCGGGAGCAACCATGATTGACGTGAACGCCGAAACCATCGTCACCTTCACACAACTCGCCCGTCGGCTTCCCCATCGTCGGAACGGACGCCCCACGCACGTCTCCACGATCCACAGGTGGCGGGCGGCCGGTGTCCGGGGCGTTCAACTCGATGCGGTTCGCTTGGGGGGAACGTGGGCCACGTCGTTGGAAGCCTATGCCCAGTTCTGTGCGGCCCTGACGAGGGCGGCAGGCGGGAGTTCGGCCACACCAACCTCCACTCCCTCGCGGCAGGTCGATGCCCTCCTGGACGCCGCCGGTCTGTGAGTAACAGACGGCAGGGCACTCCCCGGCCGCAATCGCAAAGTTTCTCACGCTCGGGTGCCACGGGATGACATCGTGACCCTTCTGGGTATCGAGGGTGTGCCGCTCACCCCGAGTTCCGCCGGCTGCTGCGGATCGACGGGCAGACCGAAGGGAATAACGGAGTGAGATAGTACGAATGGCTTCGGAAGACCTGAGTTTCGATACCTCAACCCCGAAGGAGGGGGAAATGAAGTCCAAGCAACTGAATGACGGTTCAATAGTGTCTCGCCTGGAAACCTTGGCACTGGAAGTTCTCGTCGACCACCCGGATCAAAAGACCTATTTCAGAGATTATGGGGCATTCGAGTATGAGACACTGAAAAAGGACATCAAAGCCAACGGCGTGAAAAATCCGCCGGACGTATTGCCACCCAAAAACAAAGCCGGCCTTAAGGCCTATACGATTCTCTCCGGGCACACCCGCCGGAATATCCTTTTGGAATTAGGACACACCACGGCCAAAATACTGGTGCGGTATGACCTCATCAACGCAAGCCGGGCGGAAATCGATAGAGCCTTTCTTTTAGATAATGTCGCACGGCGACAACAGGACCGACTCGGCCAGACCAGGGCCGCAGTGGGGTTGTTCCGACTGGAGAAGGAACAACGGAAACTCTCCACTGTTTCAAGTCTTTTGGACAATGGAGAACTCCGAGATCAGATTGGCAAGATCGTCGATATGTCTGGGCGGAATCTCGCTCGATACTTCCACGTCCTGAGTGCCCCCATTGAGGTGCAGGACGCGTTTGCTGCGAAAAAGCTCACTCTCATACAGGCCGCGCGAGTGGGCGGCCTGAATCCAGGGCAGCAAAAACAGATTGCGTCCAGCCTATCCAAGGGTGAAGACCCAAAACGCGTGTTCGAAACCTACTTCCCGTCCAGAACACATAAACACGTCAAGCCAATAGACGCCCTAGCCTCCTTCGTGCGCTCCCTCGAAACGGCTCATGCCGACCTCGCAGATCGCGTCGATTCGATAGGGCCAAATGCCGTTCGGAAATTCGAGAGCAAGCTCAAACAGGGTAGGAAACTGATCCGGCAATTAGTGGAGAAGTTAGTTCTACTGTATCCGCCGGAAGTACTATGGCGGAAAGAGTTTATGGAATCCTCGACAATTGGTCTGAATTCCGTGTCTGACCGGGATGGATGTGT